>DLGO01000013.1:0-19836 GCA_002482725.1 Bacteroidetes bacterium UBA7692
CCAACGGCCCTGTGCATATAGGCCACCTGGCAGGGTGCTACCTGCCTGCAGATATATATGTGCGCTACCTGCGCAGCAATAAAAAGGATGTGGCATTTATCAGCGGCAGCGATGAGCACGGCGTGCCTATCACTATTTCTGCGCGCAAAGAGGGCGTTACACCGCAGCAGATAGTAGACAAGTACCACAAAATAATGGGCGATGCATTTAAGGAGTTTGGTATCTCCTTCGATGTGTATGGCCGCACCAGCAGCAAGATACACCACGATACAGCTTCCGATTTTTTCCGTAAGCTTTACAACCAGGGCTCTTTTGAAGAGAAGGAAACAGAGCAGTATTTCGATGAGCAGGCCAATCAGTTTCTGGCCGACAGGTATATAGTGGGTACATGCCCTGTGTGTGCCAATGAGAATGCCTATGGCGACCAGTGCGAAAAGTGCGGTACATCATTATCGCCTACCGACCTTATCAATCCGCGCTCTACCCTTTCGGGTTCTGCGCCTGTAAAAAGGATGACGAAGAACTGGTTCCTGCCTTTGAACAAATTGCAGCCCAAAGTAGAGCAATACCTGAGCAAGCATACCGACTGGAAGAGCAACGTATATGGCCAATGCAAAAGTTGGCTCGAGAGCGGCGATGGCCTGCAGCCACGCAGCATGACGCGCGACCTGGACTGGGGCATACCCGTGCCGGTAGAGGGAGCTGAAGGCAAAGTGCTGTATGTTTGGTTCGATGCGCCTATCGGCTACATATCCAATACCAAAGAACTGTTCCCGAATGATTGGGAGAAATGGTGGAAAGATGAAGATACCCGCCTGATACACTTTATAGGCAAAGACAATATTGTATTCCACTGCATCATATTCCCTGCGATGTTGATGGAGCATGGCGAGTTTATAACAGCAGACAATGTACCTGCCAATGAGTTCCTGAACCTGGAGGGCGATAAGATATCTACTTCGCGCAACTGGGCTGTGTGGCTGCATGAGTACCTGCTGGAGTTTAAAGACAAGCAGGATGTACTGCGCTATACCCTGTGCAGCAATGCACCGGAGACCAAGGACAACGACTTTACCTGGAAAGATTTCCAGATGAAGAACAACAGCGAGCTGGTGGCCATACTGGGCAATTTTGTAAACCGTGTACTGGTGCTTACGAACAAGTATTTCGACGGGCAGGTGCCGCAGGCTACAGAGTGCAGCGACCTGAAAGCTTTCCTTGGCGAGCAAAAGGTAAAAGTGAGCGAGGCTTTGGAGCAGTTCAAGTTCCGCGAGGCATTGGCAGAGGTGATGAATGTAGCGCGGCACGGCAACAAGCTGCTGACGGAAAAAGAGCCATGGAAAACAATAAAGGACAACAAAGAGCAAACAGGCATTACGCTATTTGATGCGGTGCAGATAATAGCGAATCTGGCGGTGCTGTGCGAGCCTTTCCTGCCATTTACGGCGCAGAAGCTGCACCAGATGCTCAATAGCTCCCAATTCAACTGGGGATGGGCAGAGGCGGGCAATGCGGCCTTGTTGCCTTCGGGCCATCAGTTGGGCGAAGCGCAACTGCTATTCGACAAAGTAGAAGATGATGTGATAGAGATACAAATAGAGAAGCTGAACAAAACGCGCATAGAAAAACCGGTGGTGCAAAAAGCCAAAGCCAAAGAAACCGAAGCGCCAAAGGCAACGGAAACCAAGGTGGAAGCAGGCGAGACTTCTTTGATAACCTTCGATGATTTTGCGAAGCTGGACCTGCGCCTGGGTACCATACTTACCGCAGAGCGGGTAGAGAAGGCCGATAAACTGTTGAAGCTGACGGTGGATATGGGCTACGAGGTACGCACCATTGCCAGCGGCATAGCACAACACTTTCAGCCGGAGGAATTGCCGGGCTTGCAGGTGTGTGTGGTGGCCAATCTGGCCCCGCGCAAAATAAGGGGGATAGAGTCCAAAGGAATGATACTGTTGAGCGAGGATAAGGAAGGGAAACTGCACTTTATTTCTCCACGTGAATTAACAGATAATGGCAGCGCTGTTAAATAAGAATTTAGTTACATTCGCTTAACTTAATATTAAACAGATTAAATATGAAAAAGATTTACACCCTGCTGGCGGCTGCAATAGGATTTGCTTCCACCGCACATGCACAATGTTACCCGGTGATAAAAACCACTGAAGTGGTATACTCTACGGTACTTGATTCAACAATGGATATTTACACACCTGTTGGTGCTCCTGCCGGTCAACGCCCGTTGCTGGTAATGGCGCATGGTGGCTCATTCTCTACTGGTAACAAAGAAGAAGGAACAAGCAGCGAAATAGCAAGAAGGTTCGCCTCAAGGGGATATACTACAGCTTCTATCAACTACAGGTTGGAGACCAGCACGCTAAACCTGGTAGACTCTACTGTAGCTGCAGGTGCTGTGTTGCATGCTGTAAGCGATATGAAAGCTGCCGTTCGCTTCTTTTCTAAAGATGCAAGGGGCGCAAACCTGTATCAGGTAGATACCCTGCACATGTACGTTGGTGGCAACTCTGCCGGTGCTATAGCAGCGGTTAATCTGGCGTATCTGGAGGATACAAACGATATACAAATACCTATTCACCAGTATGTGCGCGATGTAGTGCGCAACAACGGTGGTATCAGCGGTAATAGCGGTAATGATGGCTACTACGATAAGGTAGCAGGTGTGCTTAATTTTGCAGGCGGTGTTAAAGACACTAACTGGATACGCAGCACAGGGCCAAAAATTTTCAGTGCACATGGCAATAAGGACAGGACAGTTCCTTACAACTTCGACCGCGTGTTGAACAGCCTTACCCAGAACGGTTTGCTGGCTACTGTTATTACTTTGTGTGGTTCAGGTGCTATGGAGCCAAGGTTGACTGAAAAAGGTGTTACAAACCGCCTTCAGACATACGTTAATGCCGATCACGTGCCTTGGGAAGCAAGCGCTACTATATTCAACGAGATCGACAGCCTTGCAGCTGAGTTCCTGGGTGCTCCTGATTGCTACGAAACTGGTTTTTACCTTGGTGTAGCAGAAGCAGCTAATGCGGTTGAGTTTGGTATTTATCCAAACCCATCAAACGGTACTTTCAGCGTTAGGCTGAACAGCACAGACAACATCAGCAAAATCGTATTGGCAGACAATACAGGACGTTTTGTGGCAGAAGCGAAGGTTACAGGCAATGTAACTGCTATCAGCAATTCTCTTGCTGCAGGCTTCTATTCTGTTACTTTGGTAGATAATAGCGGTAAAACAGTAGGTGTTAAGAAGGCAATTGTAAGATAATTGAACTTTTTTCAACTATTTATAAAAAATCCTGTGCCCGAAAGCACAGGATTTTTATTTTCGCACCCGATATAGCAGATGCAGGTATAAATTCCTGTTAGCAATGGTCTCATAGTTCAACGGATAGAATAGAAGTTTCCTAAACTTTAGATGCAAGTTCGATTCTTGCTGGGACCACCCAAAACTCAACACTACTGGCTCCGTAGTTTAATGGATAAAACGGAGGTTTCCGGTACCTCTGATAACGGTTCGATTCCGTTCGGGGCCACAACTATAGCCAATAACCGTGATTGAGAATAATGCACGTATTATAGATTATCCAACCTTGAAAATATAGAAACATGTCCATGACACTAATAGCTTTTCTGAGAAAGGCAGAGGTACCTGGAAATCGCAAAATTCAAGAGACGCTCCAGGAACTTGGGTATGATTTCACAATTTTGAATGATCCTGAAAAGCAAATTGACGATAATGGAATTGAATGTAGAATCAATGGGCATAATACCTATGTTGAAACTTATGTTGATGTTCCCAATAAGGTAATTGATGAGGGTGGCAATTGTATTAAACCTGATTTAACAGATCAGGATTGGGCTATTTCTTTTGTTTGGGGTGCTGATTTTGCAGCTGGCGCTTGTGTGGGGCTTATTTCCATAGCACTAATTGATTTGAGCAGTGCTTTAGTTTATTATATGGACGATGAGATAAGATATACGAGAGAAATGTTGGTGGGTGAAATGTCACAATTTATTGAAGCAATGAATAAGCCTGATAATCATTCATAAGGCATGTCTCGGTGTTCTCCTACAAAATGTCCAATGGGATGCAAACTTTTATCAATGCCCTTTTACATATATGAGCTATCATGATATACTCATCTCCGGCTTCTAATCAAATTCATTCTGTCACTAATTTTCAAAAGCTAATAGCTACGCCCTATAGTGGAGAAATTAATGCCATTTGCTGGACACGTGAACTAACAGGTGATTTTGCTGAGATTGTAGATAAGATAGCACTAAAGGAAAACATAGTAGCCATCGAACAAGAGGAGCTGCGTGCACTTGAATTGAGCGAGCAGGGGCAGCTTGCGCGTGAGGTTCTGTTGCATGATTGGGAACTGTTGAAGGCCCATGGCGCATCGCCAACGCTGAATATCATCAGGCACTACGACAGGGATGATTCCTATCCGTTTTTTCCGACCGATGTTTATTCTTTCCATGTAGACCGCTCTCCCATACCAACCGATACCTTCCTGTGTACTTACTATGGCGAGCCGAGCGATATACTGCCAAATGCACAAAGTGAAAAGAAGGTGCTTATTCCGGAGATACGAGCGGAACTAAAAAAACTGTATGGCGGAGCGGAGGAGGGCTTTGAAGCATTTTTAAGTGAAAATTTCTTTGACTTGCACTATCAGGCTAAGCCTGACGCACGTCCTATAAGCTTAGGTCTTGGCCACTTATGGCGGTTGGCGGTCGACCATCCAGAAAGCCAGGTTTTGCCTTGTGTTCACCGGGCACCTATGGAAAAGCCGGGACAGGCGAGGTTGCTGATGATATGTTGAAATAGATAACGGATTTTTAAATCTCTCTATCCCCCAATCGTCCCGGTCTGAACTTTTCCAGCCTTTTGGTAATTGGCAATAAATACACCCTTAGTAGTTACGTAACTCTCGGTTACGGTAAAGGCTGCCGGGATTGCGCCTCCGTCAAACAGTTTCTTGCCTTTGCCCAGTGTCAGCGGATGGATTTTGAGCCATAGCTCGTCTATCAGGTCATTGTTCAGCAGCAGGTGAACCAGCTCGCTGCTTCCCCATACCTTCAAGTCAGAGCCCGTGGTATTTTTAAGCTTTTGTATGTCTGCCACGCTTTGCAGGAAAACGGTGTTTTGCCAGTCGGATTTGTGCCTGCTGGTGGAGAGGGCGTATTTGGTGACATCGTTGATGCCAGGCCAAATATGCGCGCGCTGAGGCCAGTAGTTTTCAAATATCTCAAAGGTCTTTCTGCCCAGCAGCAGGTCGGTGGGCTGCATCTGTTTTTGCATGGCTTTGCCATACACTTCATCATCATAGGGTGCTACCCAGCCGCCATACTCAAAACCGCCTGAAGTATCTTCATCGGGTGCGCCCGGTGCCTGCATTACCCCATCCAAGGAGATCATTGCCGCTACGATTATTTTTCTCATGAGAGGTGATTTGTTTTTTTCAAAATTCCTGATTCTATATTGCTTTTTTACAAAACTATTGATAGGGTTAAATACCAAAGGACTTAAACACCTACTCGAAATAACCTGAAAAATTTTAAATAAATGAATTTTATTTGTGGTATGAAAAAAGCACTATTTTTCGCATTCATGCTGGTAGTAATTGCAGGATGCACCAAAGAAAAGATAACAAATATAGTACCTCCTGCTACGCTGGATGGTGAGTGGTACGGGCTCTATGGATCATCTACCAATGCACCTAAATACAATTGGTATTTTAAAATAAGAGCCGACCGTACGATGAAGATTGCGGTCAACGATACTACAACTGCTTCTGTAGCTGATAGTACGTATTTTATTGTGCCGGGCGACTCCATCAGGTGTACTTATACGTATCGTAATCCAGCAGGTCAGAATCTTGGGACCTACAGTTTTATTGGTAAGGCCAATAGTAATTTCTCCTTCATATCGGGTTCATGGGGCAATGGAAACAATGCCTACGACGGAGGAACTTTCTTTATGGGAAGGAAACAGCAATAGGCTTTAAATGCAGGTTTCGTTTATACCAAACCCAGCCTATCAATTTTGCCGCCCAGGGTGGCGCTTTTCATTTCTGATTCGAGGGCTTGAAAATCTTCTTTCAGCACAGACCTGGTAAACGTGCCATGACTGAGCAGGTGTATCTCATCGCAGGTATCGCTAAGGGTAGAGAAGATGTGCGAGGAGATGATAACGGCTTTGTTCAGCTCCCGCAGCTTATGGATAATCTCTTCGATGATGATGTTGCTTTGTATGTCTACGCCATTGAATGGCTCATCAAGGATAAAGTAGTCGTTGCCCTGTAGCAGGATAGCTGTAATGGCCAGCTTCTTCTGCATGCCTGTAGAGTAGGTGGAGGCGTACTGGTTAAGCGGCAGGTCGAAAACATTGCGGCTCTCTATGTCTGTTAGCTTGGTGCCACGGGCGTTGCACAGCAGACGGATGTATTCTGCTCCCGTAATTTTTGAGAAGAAGAAAGGCTCGGTAAGCAACAGGCCAAGGTGGTTCTTTAGCGGTACGCGGTCAGCGGATATGGTGCCTTCGTATTCTTCCAGTCCCGCTATGCAGCGGAACAGGGTAGTTTTACCTGCGCCATTTTCGCCCACAATGCCATATACTTTTCCTTTGTCGAAGCTAATGCTGATGTCACTAAGTACCTGCTTTGCGCCAAAGCTCTTGGATAGGTGTTGTATCTGTATCATTTTAGTAGATTGCTTAGGCGGTTTTCTGATTTGCTGAACAGGTATGGTATAACGGCAAGCAGCAGTGGCGGAAAGCCAAAGCATAGTGCCAAAAGAATACCTTGCGGTATGGTTAATGTGTCGGGGTATGCGGCATACTTGATAATGACGCGGCATACCAGAAATGCCCAGCCCATTAATAAGAAAAGTAGCAGTACGTCTATGCTTTCGGGGGAGTAGATGCCGAGCGTTATGGCTATGGGAAGTACGAGATATGCGGAATGGAGTACCGCTGTTTTTATTTTGCGGAACAGGAACATCTTTGGGCTGAGGTTGTGCATCCATACATAGTATTGGTGCTCGGGCTGTGTATAGTAGGTAAGGGTGACAGCAAACACCAGTAGCAATGCAAACATGCCGAGGTTGAAATTGCCTACGGCAACAGCAATGATGGTGAGCGCATACGCTATAAAAATCAGGTAAAAGGTGTTACGGAAGCCTGTGGTAAATTCGAACGGCTTTCTGTAGAATGGTGTAGGGATGACCAGATTGATTGATGTGCGGAAATTGACAACGGCAAAGAGTGCAGCGATTACAGTTAGTGTTAATGCAGAAAGCAATTGCACTTTAAGTAGTAGCACAAGCAGAAATGGAAATGCTACAATGAAGTTCTCTGCGAGCCTTAGCCGTTTCAATTTACCATCGCCAAAGCAAAGCTTCAGGAAATCGTTTCGCCTGGTTTCGGATAGCCCGCTGATAAGGGATACGGCACTCAGCAGATAGATATATTGGGCAAGTTCTGTTTTGTAGAACAGGTAAGTAGAAACAGCAACGAAGCCGACGAAAAGGAAGAGATATGCCAATACAGGCTGGATGCCCAAGTCCTGAAACTGGCGGTTCATCATCCTGTATTGAAGTTGGAAGTATTCTTTCACTGGTTGCGCTGCTGCCAAAATAGTAAGCAGGAATTAAATGGAGATGGATTTTTTGTGGTGTTAGGATTTATTGAGAGGGGCGGAGGTATTAAGGCAATGGATGATTTGTTTTAAAAAGAATTTTTGAATGCAATTATATCGCATGACGTGCTCTAGGTTTATGATAGATTTAGTTCAGCCTATTTGTCAACAAGGGCGAACGCAGTTCGCCCCTACATAAATACACCATACGGTTGCTTTATCCTACGTGGGGAAGTGCTATTTCATACCTTGCCTAAAAACTCGGTACTATCGCAATCTTCACGCCGAAGTTTTGTGCACCGGGTGTGTCGCGGTGAGTGGCGCGCCATACAAAGCTTACCTGTGCTACTTTTAGGATGTTTTCTATACCGAAGCCTACCTCTACATAGGGTATGGAGCTGGCGGAGGCTGAATTGATGAATGGTATTACCAGGTTTCTGTTGGCTGCAGAGTAGCCTCCCCACAGGGCTTTTACCGTTACCATTTCGCGCAGCTTGGCTTTTTTGATCAGGGGTATGTGGTTGAACAGCAGCCCTTCGAAGTGGTGCTCGTACCAAAGCGATACGTACTTATCGTTTATAAACTCAAATGGCATGGTAAGCTGGTAGCTGAGCCTGTCGCGGAAGATGCTCAGGTTACTGGGTGCCACATAAGCCGCCGGGTATGGCACCTGGCCAAGCATGTAGCCACCGTTCAGGCTTATGTAGGCATAGCCTGCCACACGCATGTACAGCAGGTGCTTTATCTCTGCTTCAAACTTGTGGTAGTTGTAGCCACCGGGCATCAGTACGTTGCCAAGGCCGAGGGTGTACTTGATGGAGATGCTTGGTGTTTTGGATGGGATAAACCTGCGGTAGCCGTAGTAGAAAAGGTACTGCTCGGTTTTGCAGAAGCGCAGCTCTGCCGATAGCTCATTGGTATAGAACTTATTGATGTCTTTGGTAGTGCCGTCCCTCTCCTGTGACTGGAAGGTATAGAACTGCGGCATGGACAGGTAGTTTGTCCTGTGGAAGCTAACCGTGCTGGAGAGCCCCTTGAACCAATCGCGCTCGTAGTCTATGCCTGCCGACTGTGCCCTTATTACCTGACGCTTACCCGAAAAAAGGGTGAGTATATTGTCGAATGTAAGCAATGGGTTGGTTTGCCCGGGCATTACCATATCGTCTTTCAGGCGAAGGCCAATGGCATGCCAGCGGTCGTACTTGGCGGGCAGCATAAAGCGGCCCTCGAGGTGGTATTTTACGCGCTTGTCCTGAAAGCCATAAGCCACGTGGCCGTAGAGCCACACTATGCGGCTGAAATACTCGTTGGTGCGCACGCCCAGCTTAACCCTATACCCCTCTACGGCATTTCGGCTTACAAACTGGTACACCTTGCCAAACTCTACCGGGCCAGCGCGCAGGTTGCCTGTAGCCAGCAGGTTGCCCGTCCATTTAATGGCTTTGAATGCCCTTAAGCGATTGGCAGAATCCAATGCTTGATATACATGCAGCTCGGATGAGTCGAGCGGGGTAAAGCGGAGGCTATCCAAAAATGTATAGGGATGGTTCCAGTAGTTTTTTACCAGTATATCATCTTTTTTCCTGGCGACGCTATCAGGTACAATGAAGTCGGTGATGATGGAATCGCGCTCGGTGTATTTGGTTACGTAGACAGAAATCTTGTTCGACTTCTCCAGCAGGTTTCCTGTGGCGCTTACGGTTTCATCGCTTAGCAGCCAGCGATTATCCACCTGCTCAAATTGCTGGTGGATGGAATAGTCGGTAAGGAAGTTGAGGTTGGCGTTTTGGTTTGGGCGGAAGTCGATGGCACGTATACCCCAGGTGGCGGAGTCAATTTCTACATTGCCCTTTATGGCTACGTCGGCTTTGTTGCGCGCTACGAAGTTCAGCACATAGGTGACATGTGTTTCTGTGCGTATGGTATCGAGGATATGATAGGTATAGGTAAGCTGCGCACCTGTGGAGAAAGGGGAGGTGAATGCCTTGCCCGCTATTAGGTACACATTGTCGTACAGGTCTATAGGCTCGAACTGGGCGGCCAGCAGGTTGGCTATCTTATTGCCTTTAACACCGGATGTTTTGCGGTAGTAAACGATCTTGCGGTTGACCTTGGGTGTGGCGCGGTGGAAGGTTTCGTTGTACTCTTCCTGCATTAGCAGGGGATAAAACCTTTTGCCGCTGAGGGTAGTGTCGGGGTAGTCGAAGAAGAACCTGAATGGCCTGATAGCGCGGCTGTTGATGAACTTATCCGAAGCATTCAGCAGCGAAATAATGAGCTTGGTATGTTCCTTGAATTTGTATGCTGCTATACCTTTGGAATTATTGTACTGCTTATAAAATTGCACTTGCTTCAGCAGGTACAGGGCAGTAGTATCTATTTCGCGTTTGCGCCTTTTAGTAGGCTTTATGGTGACTTCCTGCAGCTCAATATTCGTTGGCTTCAGCTCAATAACGATATCATCAAGGCTTTTACCCGGTAGGGTGTAAATCTGGGTTTTGTAGCCGATGGCGGATATTTTTAACTTGAAAGGACGGTTGTTAGCAGCCATTATAAATTTGCCCGAAGAATCTGTAAGCGCACCTGCACTGGATTCGGAAAAGCGCACATTGGCAAAATCGATAGGCAGCTTGGTAGTGGCATCTATAACAAACCCTGTGATTTGTATGGATTGGCTGAAGCCAAACACATAACAAATACTCAGCATCAATAAGAGCACACCTTTTTTCATACCTCTTTGTCGTTTAGCTATCCGTTAAATTTTACTGCCAGCTGCTTTTTATCTATAATTAACTAGTTAGTTCTGTATTAAAAGAACTAGTACGTGCAAAAAAAATTAACCGGCCTGTTGTGTTTTCTTCCAACGGGAAAAGATGTCGGGTATTTCTTTCTCAAAAGTCCTCAGAAAATTGATCACCTCTGTCAGGTTGCCGTTGAGCTCTTTAGTATCTTTTGGCCGCTGAGCCAGTATTTCGGATAGGATAGTAGAGATAGTAGTAAGGCTTTCGAAGCTCTTTTGCATTTCGGCTTCCCACTCCTTTATGTTGCTCTTGAAATAGCGCTTACGTTGGCCGGGCATGGTGATGTAGGATATTTTACCGATGTTCAGTAATAGATTGATGGCATTGCTCACCGCGCTCTTGCTTAGGTTCAGCTTTTGTTGTATTTCTTCGAAGCTGAGTTCGGGTTTGTCATTGATGAGCAGCAAGGCTACGATCCTGGCAGCAGCCGGCTGCATACCGGAGCGTTCCTGTATGACACCAAACTTTTCAATCAGGCTCTTTTGCTCGGGGGATAAGGCTTTTTCGCTCATGTGGCTTATTTGTATAGCGCAAATATAGTATGGTTCTGTTGGTTCTGAAATTTAAGAACTAATATTTTGAGGTATTTAACGAAATTTCATTATCCGACTATCCAGGTCGCAAGAAATACTCAAGTGGGTTTCACCTTATCCTGGTATTTGGCTAGCGAGGCTTGCCTGAAGCTTCTCCATCATCTGCTTTATCTGCCTGTTGCCAAGGTTGCCGATGCTTCCTGTGTGGGTGTGCGCTACCTGCTTCTCCGGGGAAAAGGTATGCTCGTTTACGGATTTGCCTACTGCCTTATACGCATCGCGAAAGGGCATACCACTTACTACCAGTTTGTTCAGCTCCTCTACCGTGAACAGGAGGTCAAATTTGGGATGGGCTAGTATGTCTGCTTCTACCTCTATATTCTGCAGGCTGAAGAACATCATGTGCAGGCAATCATTGATGGTATCGATAGCCGGGAAAATAATTTCTTTAGTGAGCTGCATATCGCGGTGGTAGCCCGATGGCAGGTTGTTGCACAATAGTGTCATTTCATTTGGTGCGGCCTGAAGCCTGTTGCATTTGGCACGTATGAGCTCAAATATGTCAGGGTTTTTTTTGTGCGGCATAATACTGGAGCCTGTAGTAAGCGACTCGGGAAATGATATGTAGCCAAGCTGCTGGGTGATATACAGGCAAATGTCGTAGCTGAGTTTCGACAGAGTGGCAGCAATAGATGCTATGGCCGTTAGGGTGGCCTTTTCTGTTTTACCACGGGTCATTTGTGCATATACAGCGTTGTAGTTCATTTCGCCGAAGCCGAGCAAATGGGTCGTTAGCTCCCTGTCCAGCGGAAATCCCGAACCATAGCCTGCACCCGAGCCAAGCGGATTTTTGTCAGCTATTTTGTAGGCGGCGGTTAGTTGCTCCATATCGTCTACAAGGCTCTCTGCATAGGCGCCAAACCATAGGCCAAACGATGACGGCATTGCCAGCTGCAGGTGTGTGTAGCCAGGTAGTAGTTTGTCCTTATGCTGCTCGCTTAGTTGTTGCAGCAGGTCAAATAATTGTCCGGTGCTGCCTGCAATTCCTTTCAGGGCATGTTTCAGGTATAGCTTTATATCTACCAGCACCTGGTCATTTCGCGAGCGGCCGGTATGCAGTTTTTTGCCTGCCTCGCCTTTGCGCTCTGTGAGCAATTTTTCAATTTGCGAATGAACATCTTCCACATGTTCCTCTATAACAAATGCACCTCTTTTAATTTCGTCCAGGATATCATGTAGCCCTAGCTTTATATCTTCAAATTCCGGCATGGTAAGTATGCCGGTGTGTGCCAGCATTTCGGCATGGGCGAGCGAACCCAGCGCATCAAATTCTGCCAGGCGCATGTCCCAGGTACGGTCGTTGCCTACGGTAAACCTTTCGGTAATCAATGCTTTATCATCAACGGAATGCCCGTCTTTTTGCCAAAGTTTCATGCTGCGTTTATTTTTTGAGAATAAGATTCGATAAGTTGTATGTAGGTATCAATTGCCTGCTCTATTTCTGCTATGTAAATGAACTCATCGGCACTATGCGAGCGCCTGGTGTCGCCCGGGCCGATCTTGACAACGGGCCATGGCATTAGTGCCATGTCGGAGGTAGTAGCAGAGCCAAACTGCGGGATACCAAGGTCTTTGGCCGCGAGCACCATGGCATGGTTGGGTGAAATATAAGATGGCTTTATGCGGGTAGAGCGTTCCTTTACAGCGCAGTTCACATGTTGGCGTATAGTAGTGAGTAGCTGCTGGTGTGTATAGCATTCGTTTAGCCGCACATCCACTACAAAATGGCACTCTGCGGGAATCTGATTGTGCGCTGTGCCTGCATTGATTACGGTTACATTCATATTCACAGGACCAAGCCATTCCGATGTTTTGTCAAACCGGTAAGTGCTGAACCATGCAATATCCTGCATAGCTCGGTAGATGGCATTTATGCCTTCGTTGTTGGCGGCGTGTCCCGCCTGCCCGCTCGCTGTACAGTCCAGCACCATAAGGCCGCGCTCGGCAATGGCCATCTTCATTTGGGTGGGTTCTCCCACTATGGCTACTGCTATATCACCCAGTTCGGGTATAAGGCATTCTATACCACTGCTGCCGGATATTTCCTCTTCTGCACTGGCCACATATATCAGGTTGAAATCCAACTCTGGCATAGGATAGAAATGAAGGAATGCACCCAGCAGCGAAACCAGTGGACCGCCTGCATCGTTGCTGCCAAGTCCGTATAGCTTGCCATCTTCTTTCGTGGCTTTGAATGGGTCGCGCGTGTAGCCGCTGTTTNNTGTTGGGCTTTACTGTGTCGTGGTGGGAGTTGAGCAGCAAGGTTGGGTTGGTGGTGTCGAAGTGCAGGTTGCGCACTATTATATTGTTTTGTATACGTAGCGGCCTGGTGCCTGCCTTCTCCAGAAAGCTGAACAGCAGACCTGCCGTAGCTTCCTCCTCTCTGCTGAAAGATGGCAGTTCGATGAGCCTGCAGAGTAGCTCAATCATGTCAGTGCTACTGTGTGATATGGGTGCCATAGCCGGGTTGTTCATTTACCAGTTGCTTAATGTGTGCCGCATTGCCTATCACTACTTTGCTTACGCCATTGCTGATGGCTTTGGCGGCTGTATCTATTTTGGGCAGCATGCCTGCTGTTATTGTTCCATTTAGTTTCAGTAGCTCTATTTGTCCTGTGTTAATGTGGCGTATTACGCTGGCGGCATTGTTTACATCTTGTAGCAGCCCGTCTTTTTCGAAGCAATAAAAAAGTGAAGTATTGAAAACTACACTCATGCTTTCGGCTATTGCCGAGGCTACCGAGTCAGCGTTTATATTCAGCAATTCGCCTTGGGCATTGCAGGAGATAGGTGCTACAACAACGGTACTGCCGGAGTTTAGCAGTGTTTGCAGCCATGTGGTGTTTATATCCTGTGGCAGCAGGTCGCCAACCAGGCCATAGTCTATGTCGGTTACAGGGCGCTTTACTACAGGTAGCAGCGCGCCATCTACACCGCTTAGCCCTATCGCCGCACAGCTGTTCGCCTGTAGCTTAGCGGTAATAAGCTTATTTACCCATCCGGCATATACCATCGTTACTACTTTTATAGTTTGCCCGTCAGTAATACGGCGGCCTTTTATCATTTTAGTTTCTATACCCAATGCAGCGCTTAGCTCAGTAGCAAGTTTGCCGCCACCATGTATCAGTATTTTATGCCCTTTTATTTCGGCAAAATCTCGGATGAAAGTGTTGAGTGTCTCTTCGTTGTCGATAACATTGCCACCAATTTTTACGATGAATAAGTCTTGCATGGCGTTACAGGTTTTCGAGCATTTTTTTCAAAATGGTTTGTGCTGCTACAACCCGGTTGCCTGCCTGCTGCATTATCAGGCTTTTGGGCCCGTCAATTATCAGGTCGCTTAACTCTACATTTCTGCGTACCGGCAGGCAGTGCATAATACCTGCATTGTTGGTAAGGGCTAATTTGCCGGGAGTCAGCAACCAGTCAGATTCTACTTTGGGCATAGCGCCGTAGTCATTGTATGCCGACCAGTTTTTTACGTATACATAGTCCGCATCTTTCAATGCTTTCTCCTGGTTATATTCGATAGATGCACCGCTGGTAAATTCCGCTGCCAGCTCATAGCCTTGAGGATGGGTAATTACTACTTCGGCCCCTGATGCAAGNNGCAAAAGAGTTTGGCACTGCCTGCGGCAATGCCTTTATGTGTGGAGCCCATGTCAATACCACCTTTGGTACAGGTTTGCTTTTGGTTTCACCTATGGTTATCATATCAGCAAAGCTTTGCAATGGATGGCGTGTGGCAGATTCAAGGCTGATTATTGGCTTGCTGCAATACTTAATGAAACTGTTGAGGATGTGCTCGGTGTAGTCCTTTTCTTTATCAATCAAACCCGGGAAACACCTGATGCCCACTATGTCGCAATATTGGGATATAACACCTGCGGCTTCGCGTATATGTTCGCTTTTGGTGCTGTTCATTACAGCGCCATCTTCAAATTCTATCTGCCAGCTTTCTTTGTCCAGATTAAGCACTATTACATTCATACCCAGGTTATAAGCTGCCCGCTGGGTACTCATGCGAGTGCGCAAACTTGGATTCAGGAATAGCAAGCCCAATGTTTTGCCCTTACCCAAATGGCTATGTGAGTTTGGGTCTAGCTTTACAGCAGATGCCTCTGCAAGCAGGCCGGTTAAATTGCCGGCATCATGTACCGATGTGAACTGTTTCATAACAACACTTTGTTTAGGGATGATTGTAATGCAGTTAGAAAGATATCTATCTCATCTTTTGTGATAGTAAGCGGAGGTAGTATGCGCAGCACATTTTTATTGGATGCCGAACCGGTAAATATGTGGTGGGTCGTTAGCAAGTCCCCGCGCAGGGTATCGGCAGCGCTGTACAGCTCTATTCCTATCATCAGGCCCATGCCCCTTACTTCCTTTATTCCTTCTATGGTTTGTAGCTTGCCTATCAGGTATTGGCCCAGCTCTTTGGCGTTGTCTATCAGACTTTCTGCCTTCAGCACGTCCAGCACAGCAATACCGGCAGCACATGCCAGGTAGTTACCACCAAAAGTGGTACCCAGCAGGCCGTATGTGGCTTTAAAATCAGGGCTTATTAGTACAGCGGCTATAGGGAATCCATTGCCCATGCCCTTGGCAACAGTAACCAGGTCGGCGGTAATGCCTACATACTGGTGGGCAAAGAAGTAGCCGCTGCGTCCGTAACCGGATTGTATTTCGTCGAGAATAAGGGCAGCGCCATGTTTGGTGCATTCGCTCCTTAGTAATTGCAGGAATGCTGCATCGGGAATATTTACGCCTCCTACGCCTTGTATGCCTTCTATTATTACTGCGCATACATCACTGCCCATGGCTGCTGCAAAAGCATTAGGGTCATTGAACGGGAGAAAAATTATGTCATGGCTGTTATTTACAATTGCCTTCAGCCTGGCATCATCAGTAGCTGCTACCGCTAGTGAGGTGCGCCCGTGAAATGACTTTTCGAAGGCTATGATTTTGTTGCGCCCATTGTGGAAGGAGGCCAGTTTCAACGCATTCTCATTTGCCTCGGCACCGGAGTTGCATAGGAATAGCTGATAGTCATTGTACCCTGATATTTCTCCCAGCTTATCGGCAAGCTCCTGCTGCATAGGGTTTTTTACTGAGTTGGAATAGAATCCGATTTTGCCTGCTTGTTCTGTCAGTTGTTGGATATAGTGCGGATGGCTGTGGCCTATGGATATAACAGCATGGCCGCCATATAGATCCATATAGCGGTTGCCTGCGCCGTCGTACAGGTATATGCCATCCCCTTTTACGGGAGTGATATCAAACAATGGATATACATCAAATAGTTTCATTCTAGAATACAGATGGTTTTAATTGAAGCCCGGTTTTTTCATCCAGGCCAAAAATCAGGTTCATGTTTTGCACTGCCTGTCCCGAGGCTCCCTTCAGCAGATTATCTATAACAGCGGTAATAAGCACATAGTCGCCGTGCCTGGCAATGTGCAGAAAGCATCGGTTGGTATTTACCACCTGCTTTATGTCTACCTCTCTGCTGCTTAATGTTACAAATGGGTGATGGGCATAATGCGTTTGGAACAGATTGCTCAGTTCATCTGTCGTCAGGTCACACTTCACGTACACCGATGCCAGAATGCCCCGGGTAAAATTGCCCCGCTGGGGAACAAATAATACTTCGCTGCCAAAGTTAGCATGAAGTGAAACCAGGGACTCATTTATCTCCTGTACATGCTGGTGTTCAAATGCTTTGTAAACCGACATGTTGCTATCGCGCCAGCTAAAGTGTGTGGTGCTGCCTGGCGCCTGCCCCGCGCCCGTGCTGCCTGTAGTAGCATTTACGTGTATGGGGCCATTCAGCTTTTGCGCTGCTGCCAGGGGCAGTATTGCCAACTGTATGCAGGTTGCAAAGCAGCCCGGATTAGCTATGCTGTTGGCCTGTTTTATTTTGTCGCGGTTTAGCTCCGGCAGCCCGTATACAAATGTTCTGTTACCTATTGTATTGTTTGCACTATGCCTGAAGTCCTGGCTCAGGTCAATTACTGCGATGGTTTCGGGCATGGGATTTTGTTGCATAAATGCCAGCGCAGTATTATGCCCGCCGCACAGGAAGAGGACATCTATATCTGTATGATGACCGGAGGTGAACATAAGCCCTGTTTCGCCAAGCAAGTCGGTATGGACATCGGATATTGGCTTTTGTGCATTGCTGTTGCTTTGTACAAAAGCAATTTCAACAAACGGGTGAAACAGCAAAAGCCTGATCAGTTCACCACCTGTATAGCCTGCGCCGCCAATAATGCCTGCCCTTATTTTTTTCATCAGCTTTTTTGATTTATCTGGTTTACCTGATGGAACATAGCCGTCTGGTTGCCGAATATTTTGGTAAAGCCCTTTACATCATCTGCAGTCCAGGCGTTATTCATTTCGCCATAGGTTCCGAATTTTGCAGACATAAGGTCGTGTTCTGATTCTATGCCTGTTAGCTCAAAGCGATAGGGCAGGAGCTTTACAAATACCTTGCCGGTAACAAACTGCTGTGTTGAGCTAAGGAATGCTTCTATATCGCGCATTACAGGGTCGAAGTATTGCCCCTCGTGCAGCCAGTTGCCATACCATGCTGCTATCTGGTCTTTAAGAAAAAGCTGCCATTTGGTAAGCGTATGCTTTTCTAAAAGATGATGTGCCTTTATGGTTATCAATGGTGCCGCCGCCTCAAAGCCTACACGGCCTTTGATACCAATGATGGTATCGCCCACATGTATATCGCGGCCTATGGCAAAGGGCGCTGCCAGCTCTTGTAAACGGACAATCGCATCTGCCGGATTTTCGAATAATGAATCATTAACGCCCTTTAGTTCTCCCGTTTCGAAGTGGAGGGTAATATCACCAGGCTCTGTTTGCGTCAGTTGCGTTGGGAAAGCGTTTTCTGGTAATCCTTTGGCCGAGGATAAGGTTTCGCGTCCACCTACTGATGTGCCCCATATTCCTTTATTGATGCTGTATGCAGCTTTTTCGGAGTTCATGTGCACGCCCCATTTTTCAAGCATTTCAATTTCTTGCTCCCGCGATAGTTTGAGGTCGCGTATCGGGGTTATAATTTTAAGTTCCGGTGCCATAATCTGGAATACCATATCGAACCTTACCTGATCATTACCGGCGCCTGTGCTGCCGTGTGCCACTGCCACTGCACCCAGGGTGTTGGCATACCTGGCCGTAGTTACAGCCTGCACTGTGCGCTCTGCACTTACGGATAGTGGGTAGGTATTGTTTTTTAATATATTGCCAAACACCAGGTATTTAATTACATCGCGGTAATAATCATTGCGTGCGTCGATGCATTTAAAGGATGTGACGCCGAGCGAAAACGCATGCTGCTCAATAGCCAGGATTTCCTCATCGGAAAAACCACCCGTATTTACGGTAATCGCATGTACTTCGTACCCCAGTTCCTGTTGCAGGTATTTGGCGCAAAAGGTAGTATCCAAACCACCACTGAATGCTAATACAATTTTATTATTTGCGGACATGTTACAGATTTTTAGTAGGATAGCAGATTAGTGAATGCAAGCACTTTTTTAATGCTTTTTATTAAAGGGGAGGAGTTGTTTTCTTTAGGAGCAACGATAACTTCTGCCCTTGGTTTTTTATCAGCAGGGTCGTATAGCATAGCTGTACACAGGCAGTTTTTACGCTCCTTGCTCACCAGTATCTGAAAGTTGATACAGCTCTGGCAACCCTTCCAGAATTCGGCATCATCTGTCAGTTCGCTATATGTCACAGGTTCATATCCCAGATCGCTGTTTATTTTCATAACAGGAAGCCCTGTGGTAAGCCCAAATAACTTGGATTCGGGATATTTGCTTCTCGAGAGTTCAAATATCCTGAGCTTTATCTGCTTGGCTAAACCAAACTTACGGAACTCAGGAGCTACTATAAGACCCGAGTTGGCAACATACTTACCATGGCCCCAGGATTCTATATAGCAGAATCCTGCCCACTCTCCCGCTTGGGTAAGTGCCACTACAGCTTTTCCTTCCTGCATTTTTTCGCGGATATAGTCCGGCGAGCGTTTAGCTATACCGGTGCCACGCGCCTTGGCTGAGTTTTCCATTTCGGCACAGATAGTGCCGGCAAATTTTTCGTGCTGCACATCTGCAACTACAATTATAAATTCCTGATTCATTATTATGAACGATTCGATAAGATCCTGAAAAGAATAAGAAACCCATTGGTACTGATTTTCAGTGCCGGGCATGCATACATAGCTTCACTTAAAGCCTATGTATAGTTTAAATATGCTGTATCAACACCTAAGGAAGTACGGCGTACAATGGCTGTTTTCGATAGCGTGCGCATCTGTGGTAAATGCAATGCCCGAAGGATGTAACCTGCGTATGCAGTTCACAGCTTTAGCTTCCGGGCCGAAATATTCTTGAACGAATATTTTCTTCATCTCAGTTTCTGATGCTTATTTTTTTTAAAGGGTGCGAATGTGATAAAAAAATATGTTTTACAGGGATTTTTTTTTCGCAGCGGTATTGTGTTCACATTTATTGTATGAAATAGGGTTTTGCAGATTGTTTTTTGGTGTTGGCTGCATACTACTTTTCAAATTTCATGGAAGTACGCAAATCCCTAAACTCCTTGTAGAAGTCTGCCTTTTTTGCGGTAAGCGAATGTTTTTGGTAGAAATAGATAAAGCGGCCATGCACAAAATAGTACAGGTCGTACTGATGAAAAACATCATCGATGTATGCGCTTACTATCATTTTTTCTGCTTTGATTTCTGCATTGAAGTAGGCG
>DLGO01000013.1:19842-21190 GCA_002482725.1 Bacteroidetes bacterium UBA7692
TCCTCAATACTATAGCGGTTATCCTTTTCAAAGCCTGCTTCTATAGAGGCACCAAAGTTGGAAATGGTGTCGTAGTCTTCCAGCAGTTCCCTCCTTATTTCAAGAAAGGCCTGACTTTGCGCGGCTTTCAGTGTATCGTGCGGATGCAGTAAGATGCATTTTTTGGTAGCGTCGTAGGAGCCGTTAAAATTATACGGCAACTCGAAAGTAACTCCGGTTTCTATATTATTTATAATGTTTGGCGACCAGCGGAAGCTATCCCGCGACTTGGCAATCTGATCCCTGAACCTGGGAATATCGCTACTACGCAAGACATATTGCAAGCGTGCTATGTTGTCGCCACGGAAGAATATATAACTGACAGCCACATTTTCTGAATCGCCATCCAGGTAAGCGAATGCATACTCCCAAAAGGCAGGACCACGCATGGAGTACCCATTTACCTCGGCACTATCCAAAACTTTAAACCCTTTGTAGAAGCTTGCTTTTCTGAAATTTGAGGAAGTGCCGCTTACCCAGGCAGCTTCTGAAATACCCGGCGTTTTTAGCTCAAAGGAGAAAGTGAATTTTAACAGGATAGCACCGGTGGCTACATCTTTTTTTTCGTGCAGGTCCCTGAACATACTATCGCGCTGCCTTTTGTCGATTACCCAGTCTTTGGGTATGCTAAAGGATACAAGCTTGTCTTTGTACTCGCGTAATTCGTAATCAGGTGTTTGCGCATTGCTGTAAAAGCAAATAAGCAGGAATGAGTAAAGGAAAAAAGATTTCATTGGTGTGTGTTTAGCTTGGAGAGAGGCTATAAAAGTAGATAGTAAAGGGCTTTTAAAATTGCTAGTTTTTAAGGGATTCTTACCTGCGGGGGCTCTTTGGGTGAACTATGGCACAGGCTGTGCTTTGCGTATAATCTGCAATAAGGTGGTGAAAAGATTTACCACTAAAACAGGATGAAAAAGTGGTGGTTAACGATTTTTGTGTTGAGGCTAATGTATATGATAATCATTGTGTTATATAGCGCTGAGCATTTTGCCGCTTTTTTTGCTAGAGTCTGATATGGATGGTGGTTTACATTAGCGGGCAGGTCAATAAGCCGTGACGTTCTTGTTTTTATTTTACGAATTACCAGATTTGGATTATGCATTTATGTTCTGACAATTCATATTTAACCGACAGCAAGGAAGTAAAAAAGCCGACAGCGAAATGCATGTTTTTACCGACATGCGTACAACGGAAGTGCCGTTGAAAAGCATGATTGTTTTAACCGACAGGAATGGTTTAAATGTACCGACACGAAGCAGGTAAAAGAGCCGACAGTGAAAGGGTTGGATTTTACCGACAGTCGCACAAC
>DLGO01000012.1 GCA_002482725.1 Bacteroidetes bacterium UBA7692
TATTTTGAATGTCATTAGTGTCAGGGAAGTTGACACCAAAAGTTCAGCTATTTGTATTTAGGGTCATTTAGCTTGTCGCCCATTTCAGGGACATGCAAATATAAGGCATGCACCACAACTGCTCATAGCTTTACGGCATATTTTAAGCAGATTTAGCAAGCCTTTTACTTTTGTCAAAATTCTTTAATCGTTAGTCCGAATACACGTAGCAAATCTTGTATTTCGGCCAGTTGGCCTCGTCAAAGTTTTTCAGCTCATCGGTAAATCCCGCCATCACCAGTGTATTGTACAATTCATATAGCGCATCATACTCGCCCGAGTATACCGCGTGGTTTGGCTTTGCCTCCAGTTCAGCGCTGCTTTCCTCATATTCCTCTGTGGTTACAAAGTTCACATGCCAGGCAGTACCACCATCTTCTTTCTGTGTTATCAGTTTATTTACCAGGCTTTTCGCCTCTTCTATTTTTATCTCTGTCATATTCCGGATTTCGCATTATGGCTAAATATCCGTGCCAACTTAAATGATTCAATAAGGCGTTCAACGACATAAGCTAGCCATTTCAATACAAATACCTGTCAACCGCAATTGCATTTACATTCAAAATTTCCAAATACCCTCTAACAATGATCACAACACTCCTTCTTTTGCTTAGCTCCTTGTAGAACCAAACCCGGTCTCGGTACTGTTGCATTCTCAAAGCGCATTATCCGCAGGCTTATCAAAATCACCACCAGGGTTACGCCTACATCGGCCGCTATTGCCAGCACCAGGTTACTGATGCCGAATATGGCAAGCGATATAAATAGAAGCTTGATAGCAATGGCCGCTATGGTGTTGAACTTAATGGTATTCACTGTCTTTCTGCTCAGGCGTATCAGGAAGGGGATCATCGATAGCTTATCATTCATCAGCGCTATGTTGGCCGTTTCTATGGCAGTATCACTGCCTGCTGCACCCATCGCCACACTTACAGTAGCTTTGGCAAGCGCAGGCGCATCATTTACACCATCACCCACCATGGCCACCTTGCCATACTTGCGCAGCATTTCGTCCATTTTCACCGCCTTGTCTTCGGGCAGCAGCCCGCCATACAGTTCTTCTATGCCCACATGTTCAGCCACAGCCTTCGCCGATACTTCGCTGTCACCCGTAAGCATGATTGGCTTAATGCCGAGCGACTGAAGTTCCCTGATGGCGGCAGCACTATCCGGTTTTATTTCATCTGTCAACCCTATTATACCGGCTACTCCCTGCCCGAAGCTCACTACCACGCTGGTCTTGCCCTCGGCAGATAGCTTTTTTACTACCTGCTCTGCTTCCTCGCTTATGTACTGGTGCTCTCGTATGAAATTTAGCTTGCCTACAAATATTGTTTCGTCTTCGCATACCAGGCACTTGGCTATGGCGCCTTTGCCCACTATGCTCTGGAACTTTTCAACCTCATGTATCTTATACCCTTTCCTGCCTGCCTCGTCCACTATAGCCTGTGCCAGCGGGTGCTCGCTGAACACCTCCGCCCCTGCCGAGCAGGCCAGCAGCTCCTCCTCACTGGTGCCATTCATCGGTACTACATCACTCACTACAGGGTTGCCATAGGTAATGGTGCGTGTCTTGTCCAGGCATATAGCCTTTATGGAGCTTATATCTTCTATATACTTTCCTCCTTTTACCAGTATGCCCCGTGACGATGCATTGCCTATGGCGGCGTATATGGCCACAGGCGTAGATATCACCAGCGCACAGGGACAGGCTATTACCAATAGCGTAATCGCTTGCTGCAGCCAATAGTGGAAATCCTGCTTAAGTACCAGTACAGGCACTACAACGAGTAGTGCTGAAATGACTATAACGGCAGGGGTATAGTAAGTAGCAAATCGCTGTATAAATTTTTGGGTGCTGCTCTTGTTCGCGCTTGCCTCAAATGTTAGCTGCACTATTTTAGAAAACGTGGTATCTGCGGATAGCTTAGTGGTCTTCACCTCTATCGCCCCGCTCTTGTTCATAGTACCGGCATATACACTGTCGCCCGCTTCCTTGTCTTTCGGTATTGGCTCCCCTGTTATAGCAGCTTCATCTACCACCGTTTCCCCGCTGTTTATTATCCCGTCCAGCGGAATCATGTCATGGGGCTTCACCAGTATCAGTGTGCCTACAGGCACTTTATCTATGGGTACTTCAGCGCCACGCTCCTTTACAAATGCCGTTTTGGGCGATTTAGACACCAGTTCGTCCAGCGATGATTTGCTATTCTCTATGCCTATTTCCTCCAGCCGCTCGCCCAGTACATACAGCACTATCACCACCGCCGCCTCGGGATATTCCCCCAGGTAGAAAGCACCTATGCATGCTATCACCATCAACAGGTTGATGCTGCTGAATTTCAGGGTAAACAATGCTTTGACACCCTCCCATATCACCTCGTAGCCTATGCCAATAATAAAGGCGGCAAAGATGAAAGGTGCGTACGGCATTGGGATGTGTATGCCCAGTATGGACAGCACTTCCAGGCACACTACCACGGCTATAGCCACCAGTAGCGTTATGAATTTCTTATCTTCAAAAGGTAATCTCATGTTGTGCTCATTTAGCTTTTACCAATGGCCCATATCCGGTTTCACAGGTTTGGGTAAATTTAAAAATTAGTGCTGGTGCGCTTCTCCCTTGTTGTTCATTTTCGCAAGTATGAAAAATGCCCCATTGGTCACTACCAGAGCGCCCTTAGGTATTTCCTTTAGCAGGGTAATTTCGCTGTACCCTACATCCGATGTTCCCTTGCGCACAGGTATTTTTTCAAACGTGGTGGTGCCTTCATCATGCGCCGCTCCTTTTTTCTCTGCTTCATGTACATGGCCGTGTTCCTCATGCTCATGCCCTTCCTCTTCTTTTTCTTTTTCACCACCGGGGGCTACTACAAAAATGTAATCAAGGCCCTCACTGCTCACTATTGCTTCGCTGGGTACAGCGTCTACGGTAGCCTTGTCCAGGCTCACCAGTGCCGTAATGCTCATGCCGTCTATCAGCCCATCCTTATTGCCCTTTACCATGGCGTGTACGGCGATCGCCTTGGTGCTCGATTCAAACGTATTGCTTATGGCATATACATCCGCATCGTATTCCTGGCCGGGGTTATTGGTAAGCGTAAAGTGTATCGTTTGCCCTTTCCTCAGCTTCTGCAGGTCTTTCTCATATACATACAGGTCCAGGTGCAGTTGGCTGTTGTCCACTATCTCCGCTATAGGCGCATTCATGTCCGCGTATGTACCGATGTTCACCATCACATTGCTTATAGCGCCGTTTAGCGGGCTTACAATGTTTACTACCGATTGAATGTTTTCAGCAGTAAGCTGCCCGGCATTTATACCGATCATTTCCAGCTGTTTCCTCAGGCTGCTCCTTTGGTTTTTCAATATTTTCAATTCTGTTTCAGCGCTCTGCAGGCTCTTGAGCGCGCCTGCGTTGCCTTGCTGAAGCTGCTTCTGCCTCGCCAGTTCCAGCTCTGCAAGGTCTGCCTTTGCCGATGCATTCAGGTAGTCTTCCTGCATAGCTATGAATGACGGGTTGGTGATGGTGGCTATCACCTGTCCCTTATGTACCACATTGCCCGTTTGTACCGATATGGATTTAACTATGCCGCCCAGTATGGTAGTTGCCGTAGCGCGGTTCTGGTTCGGCACTTTTAGCGTGCCGTTTGCCTTCAGCGACGAGGTGAGCTGCTTCTTCTCTATGCTGCCCAGCTTCACCTGTATGGATTTCATTTGCTCAGCAGTCAGCTCGGCAGTAGTGGCACTTGCATGCTCATCGTGGTGCTCTTCTCCTTCCTCATACTGCGCCGTGGGGCTTGCCTTGTCCCTGCAAGACGGCAGCGTTGCTGCCAATATGAATGATGCGAATATTATATGCTTTATCATGGTTTGCTCTATTTGTTGATTAGGAAATTTATGCCCATTACGGACTGGTTAAGCGAACTGATCGCTTGCAGGTAATTCAATTGTATTTCGGTGGCTGTTTGCAAAGCCTGCAGGTATTCAACATAGCCTATATCGCCGCTGTTGAACCCAACCTTTGCGGTGTTGATGATTACCGATGCATTGGGCAGGGCGGTATTTTTATAGTAGCTGTACTGCGATAGGCTTTGCTTGTATTTGTCAAACGCCTGTTGCAGCTCCGACTGCAATGCCTGCTTGCGGCTGTCGGCCTCTTTCTGCTGCGATTGGGCCTTGTATTCCATAGACCTTACCTTGGTGGCCGTGCTGGCAAAGGTCAACGGCACCGTCAGTCCGACATTTACGCCCTGGAATCTTTTGGCAGAGCTGAAATAGACATCGTTGCCTCCTATGTTCTGTGTTCCTATCAGGGATTGGTTAAAGTAACCTACCGAAAAGTCCGGCAGCACCGCTGCGGCTTCCAGCTTTTTGCCTGCCCTGGCTATCTGGGCTTGCTGGTAGAGACCGCGCAGTTCAGGATTGCCCGCTACCAGCGCGGTGTCCATGCTTACTGCCGGCACCAGTGGCAACAATTCCCCTTTGTAGGCAATCACAAATTCATCCTGCTCATTCATTACAGTTTTCAAATTCAGGTAGGCAGCCAGCCTGTCCGTTTCGTTTTGTTGCAGCAGCACGGTAAACATGCCCAGCTTCGCTTCTGCAGTAGATTTCGCCAGCAGGTTGGTTTCTCCGGCACTGTACCGCAGGGCAGATGCCCGCACAAAATCCCTGTACAGGCTGTCCAGCGACAGCAGTTGCCCCCTGGCAGTTTGCAGGTAGGCCAGTTGGTAAAACCAGTATTGCGCCTGCGCCCTTACCTGCATGGCAGTAGTCTGCTGTTGCAGGTCAGCACCCAATGCTTCGGCCTTGTACAAGCCTGCCTTGGCACTGTAGTAGGTAGGAAAAGGTATGCTCTGCGAAATCTGGAAAGCCTTATCCTGGTTGATACTGTTATACTGCCCGTACTGAAAGTTGAAGTTTGCTTTGGGCAGTTCGAACACCGACTTCTTCAATGTATTGGAAGATTTCACGTTCAGCTTTTCGGCCTGCATCCCTATATTTTTTTCAAGGGCAATATTTACTGCCTCCTCTGCAGTTATTGTTTTTACATCCTGCGCGCTTGTGGTATTAAAGCTGAAAAGTGCTACCATCAATAGCGCCGGGGCAATTCCCTTTGCACCGCGCCACGACAGTTTGGAAAGCAGTATATATAGTAGCGGAAGTACAAAAAGAGTAAGGAATGTAGCAGAGATCAATCCACCGATAACTACGGTAGCCAAAGGTTTTTGCACTTCTGCACCTGCACCGTGCGATATGGCCATCGGAAGGAATCCAAGCGAAGCTACCGTTGCCGTCATTAGCACTGGCCTTAGCCTCATTCTCGTTCCTTCTTTTATGCGCTGAAGTATGTCGCTGTATCCATCTTTCTCTAATTGATTGAATGTACCGATCAGGACAATTCCGTTCAGTACCGCCACACCAAATAGTGCTATGAA
>DLGO01000134.1 GCA_002482725.1 Bacteroidetes bacterium UBA7692
AAGTAACTGCGCAGATTTGTGCAGTTTCGGTTTCTGGCTTGCCCTTGCAGCCTTAAAAAGAAAATACAGCGCTTGATTTTTTGATACTTTTTGATCAAGCAAAAAGTATGGCAAGAAAAAACTACATTGACCGAACTTTGCGTGTCGAATGCCTTTCAATGTTCTTGAAGCATTTTTCGAAAATCTATGGTTATTTCACCAACATTACCATACCCTTGCGCTCCACAGGCGTACCATCAGATGCAGTAAACCTTATCAGGTAGGCATAGGCGCCTTGGGTCACATCCTTGCCACCTTGTGTGCCATCCCATCCTATAGACGGTGTGTTGCTCTCAAATATCTTGGCACCCCATCTGTTGAATATCAGCATGGAGTAATTCGCAGGGTCGCCAAATATAATGGTCGGCTTAAAGATGCTGTTTACCCCATAAGGCGCAAACGCATTAGGGATATAGATAATTGGCCTGTGGTCTATGCAAAGCTCATTGGAAAATGAACTAAGGGTTGCAGTATAAGTAGTACCTAATGTAATGGTATAGACAGCCTCTACCCTATAGCAGAACTTACCTTTCTCGTTAAGGTATAGTTGCAGCGAGTCGTTAAAGTCATTGGTCCCTGGTGCGAAGGTACGTATCAACTGGTACCCATTGCCATAATCCCTGTACAGGTTGTAATTCAGTATGGTAATGCTATCCAGCTCAAAATCATTCCACGAAAGTGCCGTCTGGTAATAGTCCGATAGTTCGCCTATCAGGTTGATAGTCCTTACCGGTGTCGACACATACTTTGCACTACAGCTATCTACTTCCGATACGCGATAGTAAATCGAGTTATTCTGCGGGGCAGAAAAAGAATCAATATAGGTTTGCGATTGATTCAGCGGCGACTCTACCTTATACTGCTTCGCCAGCGTATATACGTTTCCATTGATGCTGTTGTCTACCTGATGGTAAAGCAACTCTGCATTTGGGTCTACCAACCAGGTTACCGTTACTGTATTATCAAAGTTCACAGTGGCATTTACTATGTTCAGGTAGGTAGGCTCCTGCACTATCAGAGGCAGCAGGCAGCGGTAGTTAGAGTGCGACCGCACATTTGTATCCGCAGCACTTATCGCCAATACCGTTATGCACAGGTTGTCCTGGTCATTAAATCCGGTATAGCTGAAATTCACTGTATTTGAGTCAACAGTCCCCACGGTTTCATAGGGAGCCGAATTTTTACTTACCAATACACGATATTCAAGTACGCCCTTTGGCCAGTTGATGTACTTCGTCCAGCTCAGGGTTATATTCCTTTCACAGGCCGATGTCTTGTATTCAAGGAACATCGTGCGGTGCGCATTATCGTTAAAGGCGCTTATCTTATGGCAGCTATCCTTTGCGGCTACAGTGTACAGTAGCGACTGTGTAGTCGGGTCGCCTTTAGTATCCAGGTAATTGGTATTCGTGCGGCCTGCTGTTGAATCCAAAGGAATACCCGTAGGGTTGCCGTTGTTATTCAGGTAGTAGTACACTATATACTTATCGGTTTGCGGCGATGGGCTTACCTCCCAGTTAAATAGTATCTCGCCATTCGGCTGCACATCCACGCTCACTATGCCCGGTACTGCCGGTGGGTTGTTGTCTACCGTATCCGATTGCGCGCTGGTAAGTCCCGGGCAGGTATAGTCGGCCTCCATATAGTAAAACCAAACCTGGCTTACACCCAATGCGCCTAAATCTGTATAAGACGTTTGAGATTCAGTAGTTACGGTAGCCTTCAGGCTATATGGCCCTCCCTTGGTAGTAGCCCCGTATATCTTGTATCCGTTGAACGTGCCACCACATGGGTTGGCATTCAGCTGCACACTCCAGTTGATGGTAATATTTGCACTTACCGCGTCAT
This sequence comes from Bacteroidetes bacterium UBA7692, assembly GCA_002482725.1. Taxonomy (GTDB): domain Bacteria; phylum Bacteroidota; class Bacteroidia; order Chitinophagales; family LD1; genus UBA7692. The sequence goes on from DLGO01000134.1 coordinate 1,888, forward strand.
TCACCACACATTGTATGTCCGGGGCAGGTATCTGTTGCGCCTGTAAAAAGGCCACCACACAACTAAAAACTAATGCTATTATGTACTTCTTCATCTAAACGGGTTGCAAAATAATAGAATACAAATAATAGCGTAGGGTTGCGTCCTTTATTTTAGTAATGTTTGGAAAGATTTATAATGTAAGATTGTCCGATTGGCCAATTCAAGTAGAACCAAAGCATCCTTAACACCAAATTATGCACAAACAATGCTTCTTTACAACACCCCCTTATTCCCTTTACTCCTCACCTGCCCTTCCAGCCAGGTTTCCAGTTGCAGGTACTCTACAGGGTTCAGCGCCAAAAATTTAAGGTAGATAGATTTATCCTTTCCCTTCACAAAGTCCTTCAGCATCTGCAGCGGCTTATCGGCAACCTCCACCATGCGCTCATGCTCCTCATTGCTTATCAATGTCATACCAGCCTCACCAAACTTTTTATCCGGGTCAAAGGTGAAATTTATAGCATAGAGCTGCTGCAGCGGTATCTCCGTTTCACTTTTCAGCCGCTCCGTCGATTTTTCATACTCGCTGTACACCAATGCTTTTTTGCTGATGGCTATACTGTAGCTGGTTGTTGCCTGTTTATACCAGTCCTTTGCTATAAAGCCTATCACCAGGCAAAACACCAGGAATATGAAACCCAGAACTATATACCCAAATGCGCCTAGTTGTCCTACGCCATGTTCTTTTGACATAAAACCGCCCAGAATACACAAAAACACAGCGCAAAAAGCTGCTAATACCACAAATGTGATAACAGACACATGGTTCTTCCAGCTAATAGTTACTTTATCAAACTGCTCTTCCTTTTTTACCTTTTCAGTCAGCACCAAAGGAATCTGTTGGGTAGGTTCCTTTTGCAGATCTACCGACTCCTTCATAAATGCTACCAGCTTATCCGCCTCTTCCCCGGTATTGAATACCGCCAGGTACCAGCGCCCGCCATCGCGCTTCTTCAGGTATACATGGTAGTAATAATAAGTGGTGCTTGTACCGCCACGCCCAGTACTACTGCTGCTCGAGCTGCTTTGCTTTTCTATCTCTACATCAAATTTTTCAATATCGTTATAAGCAATGTAGGCCTTCTGGTCAGAGGATACCGACATGGTAATGGTCACCAAACCAACCTCATGGTCAAAAAGTATCGTTTCCGGTCGGCTGGCTTTAGTCCAGGCCGGTATGCGCAAACCCAGGATCATAAATCCAAAACCGAATACCGGCACCACTATGCGCATAGCCATCATGGGAAATTCATGACTATCCGAAAAGTAATTGACAACAAGCCCCACCAGAAAAAAGAATAACCCTGCCAACGCAAATATGGCAGAAGTGCAGCCTGCACCATCCCTTACCATAAGCAATTGTTTGTTGTCCGATGATTTTACGGAGTATCCCATATTCAAATTTGAGTGGTAATATTAAGCTTATATGTTTCAGCAATTGCACCCTTATTATATTAATTCTTACTGCTACGGCAGCCCTGTTAACCAATAACAAAAGTTAATCAGTCAAACCAAACACGTCAATCCACCAATAAAATCGATACTTTTGCATACATGAATAAGAAAATGGATCTTAAGCAGGTAGAAAAGATATCGAAAGCCCTGGGCGATCCTTATCGTTTAAAGCTGATGGAAACCATCAACAAGCAGCAGGACTGGCTACAATGCAGCATTATCATAGAGATGTTCGACCTGTCACAATCCACGGTATCACATCATCTCAAGCAATTGCTGGAGGCAGACCTCCTTATCTCTGAAAAGGATGGGCGCAACTGCAAATACAAGGTAAACAAGGAAGTTATCTCCGGCTACAAAAATTTTCTTACCCAATTAGAAGGGTGATAAAAAATAAGTTAACAAATCGATATTCATCGATATATAAATTTATACTCACTACTATTGCATCCTCAAACGCGATGTATCTCATAACAGGAAGTTAGAATTAAAAGCCCACCGCAACAAGGTATGAAGAGTCGACATAATGCCTTCTTTCGGAAAAAATAAATCTAAGTTCTTAAATATATAAATACATCAATTAAAACAAAAACGTAAAAACATTTACAAATGAAAAAGTTAGAAAACAAAGTAGCCGTTATCACAGGCGGCAATAGCGGAATCGGATTATCAACTGCCATACTGTTTGCCAAACACGGCGCACAGGTGGCAATCACCGGCCGCGACAACCTGACCATACAAAGTGCCCTGAAACAAATCGGCAACGATGCCCTGGGCATTGTAAGCGATGTAACTGAAGTAAGCAAAATAGATGCTGCTTACAAACAGGTGAACGACAAATTCGGCAAGATAGATGTACTCATCATTAATGCGGGTGTATATCTTGGTGCTCCTTTGGCAGACTTTACCGAAGAGCAGTTTGACCTTACGTCCGATATCAACTTTAAGGGCGTGTTCTTCTCTATCCAGAAAGCCCTCCCTTACCTGAACGATGGCGCATCTATTGTTATCACCTCTTCTGCAGTAGCAGAGATAGCCATGCCAACAGCAGCAGCCTACTCCGCATCCAAAGCAGCGGTTAACTCCCTTGCCAAAACATTCTCGCTGGAACTTGCTGACCGCAAAATCCGCGTCAACCTGCTTTCTCCCGGCCCTATAGTAACACTGATATTCAGCAGGAGCGGTGCAACCGAAGAAGAAGTAGCCAATACTCAAACTGCCATGGCAGGTTTGACAGTAGTCGGCCGCCTGGGTAATGTGGAAGAGATAGCCGAAGGGTTCCTCTACCTGGCTTCAGACGATTCCCGGTTTATGATCGGCTCCGAGCTATTGCTCGATGGTGGCGTTAGGCTTAAATAGTCTTTCCTCTATATAAAGTGTCCTTGGCGCAGGGGTTCATTTCAAATCCCTGCGCTTATGGGCCTAGAAAAAAAATGAATTTCACATCTATGCTCTAACTATTTAAATACAATTAGTTAGAGCATTTTTACATTAGGTTAATATATTAATTGTATTATCGACTCTAAAAATGATTATACTTAAATTTAATTTACAGTAGCATACTATCCTTAAATCAATGAAATCTGAAATAAAAATAATATTAGAATCTGACGCATCTAATAAAGCTAAGGGTAGTTGTTTTGAAACTCTAATTAGTAATCTACTTACTATCCAACATTATGATGTAGTGGGAAATATCAATTTTACTGGCATGGAAATTGATTTAATTGCAAAGCATAAACATACAAATGAACAATTGTATGTAGAATGTAAGGCAAAAGAAAAAGTCACGTCCGACGAAATCAGAAAATTCTGTTTTAACATTAACCATAAAAAAATAGAGAAGGGTTATTTTTTCAGAACCCAAGAACTTGAAAGCCAAGCCGGGGGGTTACTAATGGAGATAAAAGGAGATGTAAGATATAGTAAACTAAGTTTTTTTGAAGCCAATCAAATAATTAGAATGTTATCCGATGGGAAAATGATTTTTGACCCTATTGATAGCTTATCGAACTATATTATTTCTAAGCGTATCTTAGCCGTAACTTATTTTGGAGATTATTTTGTCTATTTAATAAATGAGCAAAATGCCTTACCAACAAAATACATTTTGTTGGATGCAAAGGAGCAGGATAAACCTGTTTCTGATGAGCACATTAGTATATTGAAAAGTAGATTAGAAGAAATTACTAATCTCCAGCTAATCCCTAACCATAGCCATTATAAAAAGAAGGAAAACACCCTAATCGAGGCCGCAATCGAAGCAATATCTGAAGTTCAAGAAAGTGAAAATTGGTATGACTATCTACCTGCATCTTCGGAAAAACAACACTTTGTTGGACGTGATGATATTAGGACCAAAATCTTAACTTTTTTCAAAGAAATTAGAGAGAATAAAACACCCAAAAGAATTTTCTATTTAAACGGAAAATCAGGTTGGGGCAAAAGTTCACTTGTCTTAGAACTAAAAGGCAGATGTGGAAACAAGCACTATAAAAATAAATTTTTGGCAATTGCGATTGACACTCGAAGCGCAATCTCAGATAATTTTGTTGCACTATCATTCAAGAAATTGATGAATGAAGCAATAAAACAAAATTTTATCACCCCTGACATCTTTCAAAGTCCAATTTCATTTATATCTAATAATGATTTATTATCTTCTCCAAGCGTAAATAATTTCATAGATACACTAAAAATTCAAGAAAAATTTTTAGTACTAATATTTGACCAGTTTGAAGATGTTTTTCGAAAAAAAGACTTCTTTAAAACCTTCTACAAATTTCTTACAGATGTTACTGATAAGAAACCTAATTTAATAATCGGTTTTTCATGGAAATCTGATTTTTTCATTCAAAGTGATGACCCTTCATATCACATTTGGCAGCAAGCAAAGGAGCAAGCGCGAGAGTTTACAATAAATGAATTTGGTGAAAAAGAAATTGATGGAATAATTAAACAATTAGAAGGTTCTGTTGGCTCATTAGATAAAGGAATCAAGGAGAGAATCAAAGAAAGTTCACAAGGATTACCATGGCTAACTAAAAAGTTATGTATCCATATCTTTGATCAAATTGATTCTGGATTAGCTAAAGAAAATTTAATTGAATCTAATTTAAACATTCTTGATTTATTCCGAAAAGACGAAGAAAAACTATCATCAAATGAACTTAAAGCAATTCAAATTATTGCAAAAAAGGCATACGATGGTTCTTTTTTCGATGAAACAGGAGTTGGTGATATAATAGAAAGTAATACGATTACAGATTTACTGCATAAACGCCTGATCATAAGGTCTGGAGCCAATTACAATATCTATTGGATATATACAGGGATTATCTTGTGACAGGGAATATTCCTCAAATTGGAGAGAGCTACTTGCTAAGACAAGGTGTCAATCTCTGTTTAGAAGTTTTCTTATTATTCGAGTACAATTCGCCTCAATCTATTGACAATTTGCTTTACAAACATCCAAAAGGAATAGGACAAGAAACCTTGTATAACATACTTATAGAATTACGGAATTTAGGAATAGTTCAAAAAGCTGATGAAAACTATTATATCACAGATAACATAATCGTCTCAAGAGAAGGATTTATAGAGTATATCACAAAAAAATTCCAAAATTACACTCCTTATCTGCATTTAAAAAAACTAACCCAAGGCAAGATAACTAAGGCTGATGTCATTTTCACACTAAAAACAACTTTCAAACAAGAATTTCAGGATAATACCTGGGATTCCTACGCAAAAAATATAATAAGTTGGTTTCTACTGTCTGACTTAGATATAAAGGGCCGTTTCATTGAGCCTAAAAAAGGTCGAACAAACAAAAATAGTTACTCACTAAATAATCGAAGTTTATCCATTCCTAGAAGTTCAATCAAAGAAATTTTAGAACTTATACCTTTGTTAGAGAATGATTCAACTCTTGTAAATAGTAAATTTAATAGAGACCTCCTATTGCTTGATGTAATTAATCTCGATAATAATCTAACCGATTTTGGAAGAGATTTGATTTTCAAAAATGAAAGTGAAACATTAAAGAGCTTAAAAGAAAAAGCAATTCAGTTACCCAAAATGAAAGAACTTAAAGATTTAATAGTTCATAGACCAAAAACAAGAGCTAAAGAACTAATAGGTAAACTACCAATTGATTTTTTCGATGGCGAAAAAGAAAGTTCCAAAATAATATATGCTACAAAAGCACTTACATGGGTAAGATAATCATTCCCTGTTATTAAATCCCTAATCCACACACCCAAATTACCCCATCCCGCCAAAATGTCGTATTATAGTACCTCATTAGTTTTATATATAAGCAAATACAGTACAATTGACTTTCGAAGAATTTAATTTTGACCCTACACTTTTAGAGGGTCTTAGCGCAATGGGTTTCACAAAAGCAACCCCTATACAAGAGCAGGCAATACCTATCATTCTCGCCAACAAAGATTTAATAGCATGCGCGCAAACAGGCACCGGAAAAACCGCAGCCTTTCTACTGCCTATTCTACATAAGATAACACAGTCCGGCCACAAGCACATCAACACTTTGGTGATTGCACCTACCCGCGAGCTTGCCTTGCAGATAGACCAGCAGATAGAAGCGCTTGCTTACTTCATCAATGTAAGCTCATGCGCCATATACGGCGGTGGCGATGGCATGGTGTGGGAGCAGCAAAAGAAAGCCCTGGAGCAAGGTGCAGATATCATTATCGCTACACCGGGCAGGCTTATTTCCCTGCTTTCATCTGGCACCATCAACCTGAAGCACATTGAGCACCTTATCCTGGATGAAGCCGACCGCATGCTCGACATGGGTTTTTACGATGATATTGTAAAGATCATCAACATGCTGCCAAAGGAGCGTCAAACGATTTTGTTCTCTGCCACCATGCCTCCGAAAATGAGGACGCTGGCCAACACCATTTCAAAAAATCCCGAGTCTGTAAACATTGCTATATCTAAGCCTGCCGAGGGCATCCTTCAGCAAGCCTACGTAGTGTACGACCAGCAGAAATTCCCTTTATTGAAATCTATCATCAAGGGAGGCAACTATAAAAGTGCCATCATTTTTGCAGGCACTAAAGACGAGGTAAAAAGGCTTGAATCAGGTCTTCAGCGCTCAGGTATAGACATCAAGGCTTTCCACTCCGACCTGGAGCAAAAGGAAAGGGAAGATATCATGCGCCAGTTCAAGAATAAGCAGCTACCGATGCTTATCGGTACCGATATCCTTTCGCGTGGTATAGATGTGGATGGTATCGACCTGGTGGTGAACTACAACGTACCCGGCGATGCAGAAGACTACGTGCACCGCATAGGCCGTACTGCCCGTGCAGAAACTACCGGCACTGCGATAACCTTTATAGGTGAGCAGGACCAGCAAAGATTCCACCGTATAGAGACGCTCATAGAAAAAGAAGTGCCTAAGATTCCAGTACCCGAAGCATTTGGCGAAGCCCCGGCTTACGACCCTAAGGCCAAAGGCCGTACAGGCAACTTCCGTGGAAACGGTGGTAGTCATGGCGGTGGCAACAGGCAGGGCGGCAACCGAAGCGGTGGTGGTGGTTTCAAAGGTGGAAACAACCGCGGTGGAAACGGCGGTGGTGGCAACAGGCCTTCAGGCCCAAGGAAGCCTCCTGCAGCACAGAACCCTCAATAAGCTTTTTTACTATTTACCTTTCGCTAGCAGGCCTTGTTCCAGATCTGCTATTATATCCTGCGCATCTTCTAT
>DLGO01000070.1 GCA_002482725.1 Bacteroidetes bacterium UBA7692
AAAGCTGCCTTTGGGATAGTGGCGCGGCGAACCTGCACTGCCGTGCGCCACAGGGTAGCGGTCTTTATCATCGGCTCCTATCGCCTGGTTGGCCTCCCCTCTTTTGTGCCACAGGTATTGGTCTTTACCATACACCTGAGCGGTAAAATGCTTGGCATAGTAGGTGGCAAAGCTCTCGTGCAGCCAATGGTGCGTGCTGCTCCACTCTGTTACCAGGTCGCCAAACCAATGGTGCGTAAGCTCATGTGCATTGGTACTCACATAGCTGCGGTCTACAGCCTGGCGGGCATCTACCAGGTACACATCAGTATATATGGTGGCAGTAGTATTTTCCATAGCGCCATACATGAAATCCTGCACAGGTACATTGCAATAGGTACCCCATGCGTAAGGCACGCCTGTTTGTTTTGGCAGCCAGTCCATCATCTCTTTGCTGTAGGCATAGGTAGGTGCAAATGTTTCAGGCCTGTCTGCATAGTAGTATTGGCGGCTTACGATACCATTGGCAGATACTACATCCTTGTAAGCATATTTATCTATCGCCAGCATCATCAGGTAAGGCACGTGCGGCTTGCTCATGGCATAGTGCCAGGTAGTAGTACTGTCGGCATTGGCCGTTTTGCTTACCAGTTTACCATTGCTGATAACTGTATAAGCTTTATCAAAGGTAATCTTCAACTCGGTGATAAGCTTATCGTTCAGGTCATCGTAGCACGGTATCCAGTTGCTGTTGCCTATGCCCTGCCCCTGGGTATATATCTGCTTGCGCGATATGCCGGTAGTATCGTTCCATCCTATGAAATACAATGCGCGGCGCGGTGATGCGGTATAGCTAATCTCCAGTTTATAGGCAGAGCTCCACGTAAGGGTCTTGGCAAATCGGATGCTTACACCTTTTGCCAGGCTGTCAAATTTCTGCGGCACACCATTCAACAACACCTTTTGTATAGTGATGCCCGGAGCATCCAGAAACACCGAATCCACTTTTGGCTGAATCGGGCGAAAATCATAGCTCACTCTTCCTATTACCTTACCCATCCTGGCTTCGAACCGGATATCGGCCACCATTTTTGTAAAGTCTACATTGTGCTCTTTGTAGCGGCTTGCATCGTCGGGTACATAACAGTTGAGCGTATCGCAGGCAAAAGATGGTATAGCAGCAATGAACAATACTGCCAGCAGTAGAAATCTATTCATAGGGCAATGTTAAGGATTTTGACTTGCAGGATATGACATATAAATCAAAAAGGGAGTTAAAAACTCCCTTTTCTATAAATTGACAATATGTGATTAAGCAGGCTTGCTGAAAGTTTTTGGCTTGCCGCCTCCACCTCCGCTGCTTTTCTTTTTCTTCCAGTTTGGGTTGCCACCGCCACCTGCTTTGGCCACGTGTGCACCGCCTCCTGCTCCTGCGCTTTTCTTTTTGTGGCGCGGTTGAGAATTACCTCCGTTGGGAGATGGATATGGAGAAACCACTTTATTGATGGTTTCGGCAGACATTGCATACGGATTGTTATCCGATACAGGTATCTGCATGCCTATCGTCTTTTGTATGTCTTTCAGAAAAGCTCTTTCCTCTTCGTCACAGAAAGAATAAGCGATACCACTGGCTCCTGCACGGCCTGTGCGGCCTATGCGGTGAACGTATGTTTCTGGCACATTTGGCAGCTCATAGTTGATCACGTGAGACAGGTTGTCTACGTCTATACCACGTGCTGCTATATCTGTAGCCACCAAAACGCGGGTTTCACCATCTTTAAAGTTGTTAAGTGCGCGCTGCCTGGCATTCTGAGATTTGTTGCCGTGGATAGCCTCAGCCGTTACACCCGCTTTTTCCAGATCCTTTACCACTCGGTCTGCACCATGCTTGGTACGTGTAAACACAAGAGCCGATTTAATGCTCCTGTCTTTCAACAAATGGTTCAAAAGGAAACGTTTCTCCGGCTTGTCTACATAAAACAAATGCTGCTTAATAGTTTCTGCGGTAGTGCTTTCAGGTGTTACCTCCACTTTCAGCGGATTGGTCAATATAGTATTGGCCAGCCCCTGTATCTCTTTTGGCATGGTAGCCGAAAAGAAAAGCGTTTGCCTGTTCTTAGGTATTTTAGTGATTATTTTCTTCACGTCATTTACAAAACCCATGTCCAACATGCGGTCTGCTTCGTCCAGTACCAATATCTGCAAGTTGCGCAGGTCTATGTAGCCTTGCTGCATCAGGTCCAATAAGCGTCCCGGAGTAGCTACTATAATGTCGGTACCACGTTTTAGTTTTTCTACCTGGCTGTGCTGTGACACGCCGCCAAATATTACTGCCTGCGACAGGTGCGTATATTTGCCATAAGAGGTAAAGTTCTCTTCTATCTGCACTGCAAGCTCACGCGTAGGTGTAAGTATCAAAACTTTGATATGGCGTTGGCCGCGTTCTGCCTTTGGCTGTGCGCTTAGCAACTGAATAATAGGAATGGCAAATGCCGCTGTTTTTCCTGTACCGGTTTGTGCGCAGCCCAACAGGTCGCGCTGGTCTAATATAATAGGAATAGCTTGTTGCTGAATCGGTGTTGGCTTTTCGTATCCTGTATCTTTCAGGGCGTCAAGAATGGGTTTTATAAGGTTTAAATCTGTAAAAAGCAAAAGATGATATTTAAAATGAAAATGAGTTCCTATCCAAAGCGGACGAAACATTATAATACAAAAGTAAGCTAATTATTGCGTTAAATTGGATTTCTGTGCTTTGACCGACTGCAAACACTATTTAAGGCAATAAAAATTACAACCAAAAGGAAACTAAAAAAAGATAGATAGGTTTCCTTATTTGTAAAATTTGCACTGCTGAAATCCACAGCCAACGCCACATACAGAAATACCATCTTCAGTTGTAAATTAATATTTAGGACACAGTTTCTTAATATTAATTTAATGTATATTGCAACATACAAATTTTAATAAACAGTCCCATTTAAACGTTTTATTCAGCATGAAGTATCCGGCAATTGTCCTACTAGCCTCGCTTTTAATAATTTCTGCGTGCAAAAAAGACCCCACCACTACAGACGAAGGAGATTACTCTGCAGTACAAAATGACTCGCTGAAGCTAAATCAGATACAAATTATTGCCAGCCATAACAGTTACAGGGTACATACGACGGATACTGTATTTAGACTGCTGAATAAGATAAAGAACGCACTTCCTGCTAACCTGGATCCGAGCGGATTAGATTATACCCATACTACATTTGCAAAACAATTTGACAACTACAACGTCCGTGGTCTGGAACTCGATCTGTACTATGACCCAAATGGAGGCCTGTTTGCCAACCGTGCCATAAATGTAGTTACAGGAGCCTTGCCACTGGAGTCGCACATAGAAGAACTGGATCCTCCGGGCTTCAAGCTATTGCATATAAAAGACGTAGATTATAATACAAACTATTACACATTTGTATCTGCATTGAAAGCGCTGAAAGTATGGAGCGATGCACATCCAAACCATCTTCCTTTATTTATAAATATAGAATCCAAAGAAGATAGCCCAGCTGATAATGCGGCACTCACTACTATATTTCCATTTACAAAAGCAGAGCTTTTTACCAATGCTGCAGCGGATGCACTTGATGCCGAAATAATATCTGTATTTGGGCCTGACCTTACTAATATCATTACGCCCGACCGCCTGCGCGGAACACTGCCAACATTAAATGATGTAGTGGTACAAAATACCTGGCCTACACTGGGCGAATGCCGCGGCAAGATTATTTTCATAATGGAGGGCAACGCAGTACCATTTTACCTGAATGGCCATGCATCCCTGCAAGGTCGTGCCATGTTCACTTACGCCGAGCCGGGCGACCCTGAGGCAGCATTTGTAATATTGAACAATGCAGTAAAAGATGCCGCAGAAATAACACAAAGAGTAAAAGAAGGTTATATAGTACGTACACGCTCTGATGCCAATACGGATGAGGCAAGATCAGGGGATTACAGCAATATGAATGCCGCTTTCAGCAGTGGTGCCCAAATTACCTCTACAGACTACTACCGCCCTGACGCACGTGGGGGTATTGACAGCGGTTGGACTACCTTTTGCGTACAATTCCCTAATAAGGAACTTGCAAGAAAGAACCCTGTAAACGCTGCCAATGTAAACGTGCCATCCAGGCTCAGGGACTAATTACTGAACCTTTTGCAGCAACTCCAACACCTTAACCACAGCAGGGCATATAGTGGTATTGAGCATCGTGGTGGTAGGATAATCAAAAAAATCACCTGAATCGGTATAGGGATACTTGCGGCAATCGCCGGGGCGTGCTTCATATATACTGCAATAATTGTCACTACCCAAAAAAGGGCATGGGCTGCTTTTTACCACATAGTCTCCCTCGTGGTCGAGCCGCAGGTATGCACCTATCATGGCAGATTCCTTCATGCCCAAAAACTTTGATACACGCGTAATATCAGGAGTTTTGAAGCGGGGCGAAATATTCTTGCAGCAACCTGCACACTCCAGGCAATCTATTTGTTCAAAGGCCTTGTCGTGCAATTCAGGCAGCTTTTTTTCTATGCCCCTTATGCGCTTAGCCTTCTGCAAAAACTGCTTGTTCTGCTTATACTGATCCTTACCCTTTTGCTTCCAATTCTTATCGAGCATAGGAGCAAAGATACAAATAGATGGCGTAAGCCAGATTTCAGCTTATTTGCAGCCCGTATATGTATTGCCAACCGAATCCGTAAATGCAGAAGAGCCCATGGTAGCATAGTCGTAGTAGGTATCGCCTTTGCAAAACTCCACCTTGTCCAGATTATTCTTTTTGCAGCTTACGCATTTGTTGCAGGAGGTTGTTGTAAAAACGGCACCAAACAGTGCCATGGCTAATATACTTTTCATCATGCAACAAGAAACGGGGTTGAGTAAAAAATATTATACCACATTGGTAAAAAATATTCCGGATGTGATGTTGTGCAACACATCCGGAATATTGCAAGTAAGCTGCTAGTTTTTAGTAAATGCTATTTTGATACCAGATGCTACTTTGCCATCTGCTATCAGGTTGCATTGGTATACACCGCTTTGAAAATCATTAGCAGACAAACGGAATTTCTCCTCAGTGCTGCGTATCTCGTATTGGCGAACCAGCTTACCACTCAGGTCGGTAATCATCAATACACAATCATTGCAATTCAAGCGCTTTACATCAATTGTCATTTCGCTGGTAGTGGGGTTTGGATAGGCATTCAGGTAACTATCCAAATCTTTATTTTGCCCAACAGCAGCTGATTCAAGGTTCTTTTCGAGTGCCGCAATCTTTTCCTTAAGCGCCGCAAGGGCCGCAGCTGTTTTTTCCGGATCCAGGCTTTGCAGTTTTTCATTCAATTCATTGTTTGCCTGAACCAAAAGCGGTATGAAATTCAGATATTCTACGCTCTTTATCGACTCAATATTTCTGTAGGATCCTTTTTCACCTTGTTTAAGAACATTGACATCCTGCACCAATTCAGGAAATACTTTTTCCAATTCCTGAGATAGCACACCATATTCTATAGTTCCGATAGGCAGAGACAATCCTGTATTAGGCTTAAAATTATATGAATAAGTCTTTACTTTACCTAATCGCTCCAAAACCCCTTGCAAGGGCTGGATATTTTGCTTTAGTTTTTGATCGCTAGGGCCCATTAATGTTCCTGTATAATATAAATCACCATCAAAATAACCGGCATAATATCCTGAAGGATAACCAGCTGACGAGCCTGAACCACTGTTACAGCCTGCATTCTGGCCATAAACTCCGCAGTTAAACTGAGTTCCTCCTCCTCCTCCTCCTGAACATTCTGCCCTACCATGTACACCAATATTGATTAACGCAGGCTGATCTTCACTGGCATTTATTCCTCTTCCGTATACACCAATATTCACCGCTGAAGCATCCGTTGATTCGCATTGACCAGTAACGCCTATATTACCAAGATTCTGGCCATTACCAGCGGCAGCGCCAACAACACCTCTAGTTATCCGATTATTATTACCAAAACCAATACCAGTTGAACCAATAGTTTCAAGATTATTACTTCCCGAGGCCTGAGATGAGGTGCCTGTATTTGTTTCAATATTATCTCCTTCAGCAACATTATATGCACCAATATTAACTGCTCCACTAACGCTGCTGCGAGAAGTAAAACTTAAAGACGAAATAGCACCACCACCACCTGAAGTTCCTCCATTGCTAAAGATGGCAGAAGATATCGTATGGTCTGCGGAGCCTGTGTTATTAACTAAAAAAGTGGTTAATGCAACATCAACATCATCAAGCCCATGAACCTGTAATTTGGTTTTGGGCCACTCCGGTGTACCAATACCAACAAATCCATCGCGCCAACTTGTATCGAATGGTTCACTATATGGTGTAACTATTATAGTTGCAGGTGGATTAGAAGGTCCATAGTTCAGGCCGTTCATAGATTTCTCTAGCCAAGTTTGGGCAAAAGATGTGCTGCTTAGCACCACCAACAAAAGTGTCGTAAGTCTAGTTTTCATAACAGTAAGATTTAGTAAAGTTGCCTGACTCCGGGTATAAAATTCCTATGCAATAAGCCAAAACAACTTAATTGTAACAAAGTGAATTTTACCGGATAAGTATTTTAAAAGGATATCCGGAGAGTCCTTTTCGTATTACTTCAGCAAATACGGGGGCTTGTAAATTTAGTCGGCATAGCAACTAAAAATTACTGGATTGGGAGTGTTAATGGGAGGCAGGTAATTTTGGTTGTTAAGAATAACCAATGTTAGTAAGGTAATATCATTGCACCAAAAATTTCATGTTAAATATTTTCATTATAAATAGAATTATTAGTATACCAAAAAAAGTTATAGTGATTACCGCAACAGGGTAATATTCCCCTTCAACTCTGTACGCGATCCATCTATAAAGCCTGCATTCACATAGTAAGCGTACACCTCCATATCCTGTGCCTTACCTTTATATATTCCATCCCAGCCTTGCTTTGCGTCATGAGTACGGAATACTATTTCGCCCCATCGGTTATAAATGGTAAACTCTATATCTGTAATACCTTTACCCTCTACATTTACCAGATCATTAATACCATCACCATTTGGCGAAAAGGCATTTGGTACACCTATCAATGGTGTAAATGAAATGAAGATACTATCACACACCGTATCCGAGCATGGTATCCCATCTGTATACACCATCAGGCATACTTCCTGCCAGCCAATGCGCGTAGTATAGTTATGTACCGGATTGGTTTCGCTACTGGTATCGCCATCGCCAAACCACCATAGGCTGCTGCTGTAGTATCGGCTGGTATTTGTAAATCGGACAGGGGTGTCAAATCTGTAAGTATCCTTAGCATGTGTAAAAGCCGCGACAGGGTAATCGTAAATCACTATATCTCTGGTAAGTGTGTCGGACACATTACAAGATGTAGTATCGGTAGTAATAAGTGTAATAGTATAAGTACCAGCACGAGTGAATACATAGTTTGGAGCGTAGCGGATAAAAGTATCTCCACTGCTTATATACCAAACCGAGCCAGACCGCAAGTCGCTCTTATTATCCAGCAATACATCCACACCTGTACATTCGGCATCCGGCAGTTCAAATACGGCGTTGGAGTTGGGTAATAATACTACCTGCTTGCTTATAGTATCACGTGGATGGCAACGGTTGGTATCTGTGGTATAGAGCGTAATGGTGTAAGTGCCTGGCATTGTAAAATTCTTAGCAGGGCTCATGGAATTATCCGTTGTAGAATCACTGAAAACCCATTGGTATTCCACACCATTGATACTGGTATTTGTAAGCTGAAGGGCAAGTAGCGAATCGCAATTATTAAGCGTAGTAATGGTAAAATCTGCTGTAACGCTGTCATCTATAACCACTACTGTAGCAAATGCAGTATCATCCGACACACATGCATTTGTGTCTATACCTATCAGTATCACATTATAGGAACCCACAGGGCTGTAAGTGTGTTGTACTGTATCACCCGTAGCGGTAGTATTGTCGCCAAAGTACCAGAAATAATCCGTGCTAACCAAGGCAGAGATTCCATAAAGTACAGCATCAAAAGGCACACAACCAATAGTATCATCCATGGTAATATCAATATATAGTGGCTCCAGGCTTACCACTATAATAGCGGTATCCCTTTGCTTGCATACCTTATCGGCATCAAAAATGATATGCCTTATAGTATCTGTAGTTTTACCCCTGTACATGTGCGATACAGGATTGGCAGATGAGCTTGTACCATCACCAAAATCCCAAACCTCTGTATCCTCGCCCACATAATTGCTATTGAGCGAAACCAGCACCGAATCGCAACCAAAGAACTGTGTGGTATGGGTAAAATCTGCATCGGAGAACAGATCCAGCACTGTAATCTGTGCAAAGGCAGAGTCTACTTTATTGCAGGAAGTAGAATCGAATACAAATACCCTAACATTATATACCCCTGCTACAGTATAAGTATATGAGGCAGCGGCTGCACTGGAAGAATCACCATTGCCAAAGTCCCATACAAAGGTCGTATTGGGAGTAGTGCCGCTATTATTGAATGCTACGGTAAGCGGAATACATCCATTGGTATCGCTGGCTTGTATGGAGATATCAAGTGTAGGGGGAATAACTATTGTAGTGCTAAACGAATCCTTCAGGTCGCAACGTGTAGAATCTGTAACTACAAGCTTTACTACGTACGTATCCGGTACAGGGTAAACATGCGTAACAGAACTTCGGTTATCTGTAGTATTATCACCCATATCCCATTCGTATTTTGTAGTGGGCGAATTGGGTGAGGTAAAGGAGACTGTCCTGTTCAGGCAATTGATATTGGCATTGGGCAAAAAATTAGTAATAAGGCTATCGTCACGCACTTCTACTTCCAAAAATGCAGTGTCCACCACATTGCACGAGTTAGAATCTATACCTATCAGCATAGCGGTGTACTTACCCAGTGCGTTATATACATGTACCGGATTTTGCAGAGTAGAGGTGGCGCCATCGCCAAAATCCCAGAAAAAGCTTTGCACATTATTGAGAACAGAAGTAAAGTTAACCGTAAGCGGTGAGCAACCTGTAGCGCGAGGCTCCGCATCTACTGCCACACTTGTACCGGCCAGGTTAATATCCAGCTTTAGCGCAGCCAGGTTACAGTTTAAACTATTGTTGGTATTACTCCATGCACCCGGAGTGGTAGGAAATAAACTGTTGCCCTGGCACCCTGCACAAACAGCAGAGTAAATAATCCCATCCTTGTCAAACCTGCAGGTACCTCCATCCACATGCTCACCAATCTGTGCATTTCCTCCGTAAAAACTACCAAACTGCAATCCTTGAAAATCCCTTTTCAACACTATAAAATAGAGATCGCTGCCGTCGGTGGTGGATTTAAGTGCATCAACAGTAACTGGTAGCCCTGTGGTAAAACCTGTATTAAAGTTATGAAACCGGTTTACTATACCCCCCCAACCCGCTACATATACATTGTCGCACCTGTCTACCAGGAAAGCTGTTATAGAAATATTAACCCGGCCACTCCCTGAACCAAACGTAGTAGAAGCCTGGTCGGCTACCAGTGTGTTGTCCAGCTTTTGCAGGAACTGCGGTGTATTCGGTGTGCCATAAGCCCCGGCTGAAATAGGATAAGCACCCAGTGTTTGCCCTACCAGAAATACATCATCTTCCTTATCTATTTCTACGAAGTAACACTGGTCATACTGATCGGTACCAATAAAGGAACTGGCCAGAATAGAGGTTGCAGAATTATTGATCTTGGTAACAAAACCATCACTGATACCACCCATATAAGTGCTATGTAGCGCACCTCCTGCAACTGGGAAATTATCACTGGCCGTACCTCCTGCAATAAACAGATTGCCCGAAAGATCTTCCTTTATCGAATAACAGGCATCATCGAAGCTTCCACCTAAAAAGCTTGACCAGATAATCTGGCTCAAGTCGCTGTTTAACTTCAGTACTACGCCATCCTGTCCGCCTGCAAAGTTCTGTTGAAAGGCGTTTGGCGATACCGGAAAGTTAAACGACGAAGTATTACTGGCAACAAATACATTTGAATTTTTGTCAACAACGATTTCCCCCCTCGAGCTATCTGCATAGTTATACATTAGTGTAAGCGACGCATTCCTGCCATCTCTCTCACTGCCGCCAATAAATGTGGATGCCAGCAGTGAATTGCCCTGTGCATTGAACTTGGTAATAATAATATCGCTGACACCTCCATTATAGCTTTGGTCATAAGCATTGGGCGTTACCGGAAAGTTTATACTGCCCGTAGACCCCAGCACATATAATTCATTGTTATCATTCACAAACAAGCTGTTTGGCTCATCTACATCCATACCGCCCAGATAGGTACTATATAATAAAGCCGTACCTGTAGCGCTGAACTTTGAAATACCGATGTCCATATTGCCACCATTAAAAGATGACTGAAACGCCCCAACAATAGGATAACTTCCTATCCCTGTCGAAGGATTTCCTGAACTTCTAAACTCAAAAACACTACCGGCATCATATAAGTTGCCATCTGCATCGTATGTAGCACTATAGCCAAAATTATCGGCGGTGCTACCTGTGTAGGAGGCAAAAACCAATGTAGGGTCTATCACTAGTGGCAGGTTATGATCGTATCCATCCGGAAAAGTAAAGCCCACAGTTTGGAGTTTACCCTGCAATACATAATCACACTTAACCTCCTTCCTTTTGCCATCCTTTACTTGATAGGCATAAGGCGCAAGTTCTTTAAAGCGCCCCACCGAAGTGCTGTAGCGCAACTCCCCTTTCCGTATGCTTAGCCCCTCCACACCTTCGTATCTTATGGTAATAAGTGTGGGATCGGCATTTGCCTGCAACCTGAACTCATACTTGAATGCATCCCCGCTACCATAGGCCATTGCATCTATACCATTATACATGTTAGTTACCTGCAAGTGCTTGAACATGCCCACGTCCGATGCCCAGTAGGCAGGATTATTACCTATAAAATAGTTTCGGTAGTGCGCCTGCCGCTCAGTAGCCTGCCAGGTAGCATTGAGATTTGCACCCTCAAAAACCATTTTATTGGTATGCCCCTTTATTGTCTTCTTATTGTCTTTGTGATGGGCCTCTTCTAGCGCCTCCCCGTCCCATTTTACAAATACAAAAGCATTGGTTTCTACATATAGCCGCCCGTTGACCAGGTCTCCGCGATATTGGGTATTACCTCCCCATTGACCCTTGTTTTGTGCAAACACCAAATCGCTGGGTTTGCGATCGGGCGAGGACTGTGCAGCAAATGCTCCCGAACCCGGTATATAACCAAGGTATAAGAGGACAGCAAGCAGTAGTTTTATCCTATAATGCAAAAACCGGCAATTATTGTATCATAAAGATAGCGATTCAGGTTACTTAGTTGCCACATGGTACAGAAATAAACTAAAACACCAATATATACGCCGTTTTTTACGCTTAATTCTTCACAAACCGCTTCACCGCGGTGCCATTGGCATTGTGCAGGTATAGCTGATAAACAGAGGTAGGCAATTGTGCCACGTCCAATGTAGTTGCTCCCTGAAAAACAGTAGCCATTACTACCCTGCCCTGCATGTCTATCACATCCAGCGATACAGCTTCGTGGTCATCGGTAGTTATGTTCAGAACATCGTTTGTAGGGTTCGGGTAAAGACTCAATTGCAGGTTTTTATGCTGCTCTATGCCCAAGGCAACAGGAAATCTGGCGCACATATCCAATGTACCGTTAAACATCCTGTTTGTAAAAACATTACCCACACCAAATTTACCGGAAATGCCCGAACCCGGATACATATCTACCAAACCCGTACCTATAAAGGGATATGCATCATCGTTTGTATTTGTATAATATACACTTCCCAGACCCACACAACCTATGTAATAAGCTACAGACTGCCCTGCATTAATGTTTAACGGGGTAGGAAGGCTATAATATACCAGCGAATCGTTACTTATCGTTTTTGTAAAACTTAACGAAGGAAGTCTGGTCCATTTTGTAGAGTCCAGCTCAAAGTTGCGGTATGTATTAGGACGGGTATAAACAAATAGCTCTTGTGTACCGATGCCTACGCTAACACCTATTCTATTCAGTGTTATATCTCTGGTGGCCCTTATATCAAACATTTCTCCGTTATTCCCATTGCCAAAATCCTTGCAAATAGTTTCTGTAAAGCACAATGGATTTTCGAAAGGGCAATAGCCTATATTTCCATTAAACACACGCGGTGAATTTATAAGGCTCGAATCAGAAAATATTCCATCCCCTTCAAAAATTTTCAAAGAGTTATCCTGGGTATACAAAACCCCGGTAGCTGTGCCGTTTAAATACCTTACCGATTTATTTTTATCTACCATAATCAAAAAAGCCATGGTATCACCGGTTGTCAAAAACTGGTTAATAAAAACAGGAATGCGCTTAACCCCTGTTCCTTTAAACTGAATAAATCCCGAACCCAGTAATGTCCATGCGCCAGATGACAAAGTGAAGTTATTTGCACCGCCACGTTTGTAATATAAGCGCACAGTGGTGCTGTCGTATCCAAAATTATTATCTATGGATTTGATGATGATATCTTTTCTTGCAATCACATTAAACATTATTCCTGCATTGCCATTATTATCGTTAGTTGCGGCAGTAAGTTGACTACATTCTACCGACCTGCCTGCAGCATTGCTGTTTTCATCCGGTGTAGGCTTTACCGCGTTTTGCAACATCAAAGTTCCATTGTCGGCCACTTTATAGCCGGCAGCAGGCATTTCCGGTTTCGTGTATACACTCCCATCGTCGCTCTGTTGCGCGCGGATATTTGTAGCGGTAAAAAGTAAGCAAGCGAATAGAAGAGCGGAGAGTTGTTTCATAACAATGTATTTAGATTTAAGTATTGCAAAGATTGCTATATATAATTTATCCTTTACATCAATTTGCGGCAGATTGTGATAAAAAAAGTGCACAAATCGTATTATCCAATAAACAGCTAATGCGAGCCAAAAGTCCGGCACAGGCTGATATTAACTAAAAAAGCCGCTCCCATTTTCATAAAAGGCGTCCTATGTATTGTTTAAGTTATGCTTTAGTTTTTTACAAACCGCTTCACCGCGCTGCCATTGGCATTGTGCAGGTATAGCTGATAAACAGCGGCAGGCAACTGTGCCACATCCAATGTAGTTGCTCCCTGAAAAGTTGTAGCCATAACCACCCTGCCCTGCATGTCTATTACATCCAATGTTACAGTTTCGTAGTCGTCGGTAGTTATGTTCAGTATATCGTTTGCCGGGTTCGGGTAAAGCCTCAGTTCAAGGCTTTTAGTTTCGTGTATAGCATTGGGCGCACTGCGCAGGCAGGCATCCACACCACCGCTGAAAGTGCGAGGATATGAATTGGTACCAAAGCTTCCTGCCACACCAGTGGCAGGTGCTATCTGATATAGCTCTGTAGCGTAGGAAGGAAAAGTAACCGGCTTGGCTAATGCACTAACATATTTAACAGATCCCGGACCTACTACTTTAAAGTAAAAACCAACTGAATTGCCGGAATCCAGATTCAATGGGCTTGGCAGGTTTATCATTACTATGGAATCGTTTTGAACAGTAGGAAAAGCTACAGTCGCAACCTTGCTCCAGGCCATAGAATCCGCTTCAAAACCTAAATGCGTTTTTGGCCTGCTGTAAAGAATTAATGAATTTACACCGGTACGAGCCATAACGCCAACAGAAGATACTGTAATGTTCTTGTTTGCCTTTATATCCGTCATCACCCCGTTATTGGTAGTGGCATTATCGGTGTACCTGTCCTCGGCACACAGAGCCTGCCCTTGCGGACAATAATTTACATTACCACAAAATGTGCGGGTAGGTATTTTATTAAGACTTTGAGATACGCCAATGCCCTCCAGTATTTTTATTTGGGTATTCTGAACAGAAACATTATTGAAAGCCGTTCCTCCTGCATAGCCCGTAGAGGAAGTATAAGAGCAATAGATAAAGAATGCCATTGTATCGGCAGTGGCCAAAGGTTTATTGATGAGTATAGGCAATCGTGTAGGCGTTGTATCTGCATGGGCTATAAATACGCTATCAAGTTCGGTCCAGATTAGTTGTAAATCGCCACCATCGTAAGCTCCGTTTTTATAATACAGGTGTACCCATATACTATCCTGTGAAAAAAGATTATCAAGCGAGGTAATAACTATATTCTGTCTGGCTACTACATTAAAAACCAATCCATTATTGTTCAGAGAAGAACTCTGATTTGTCTTCAGCTGCTGGCATCCTGTAGCACGGCCAGCGGCGCTTTGTGCCGATGCAGAGGCAGACGATACAGGAACTTCTGATTCCTGCGCAAAACCAACGGTGGCACACAATAGCATCAGGAACAACAAAAGAGAGGAGAGTTTTTTCATGGTCATAATTTTATTATAATACGAATATCCGCATTCTTATTTATATAGCTCAATCATTTTTATCCGTTTTGTGACAAAAAAGTGCCCCCGAATGCCATTGGAAATAAGGAATATCCATCGGTTCAATCTATAATCATTATAAAAACGATGAATTACCAAAAATTCATTTTATTAGCCGCCTAAACTAAAATCAATTACAATGAAAAACTCAAAGTCATTATTCCTAACCCTATGCGCATCAGCTTTGCTGATTATTACTTCTTTAAGTGCCTGTAAAAAAGACGACAAAGACACAGCCGCTCCGGTAGCTTGCTTTTCCATCTGCGACACTGTAGCTCTGGGTCAACCGGTAAGTTTTACCA
Organism: Bacteroidetes bacterium UBA7692; assembly: GCA_002482725.1. Taxonomy (GTDB): domain Bacteria; phylum Bacteroidota; class Bacteroidia; order Chitinophagales; family LD1; genus UBA7692. The sequence continues at coordinate 14,809 of DLGO01000070.1, forward strand.
ACTGCTCCGAACATGCTACACAATTCGCCTGGCAGTTTGGCGATGGCAGCACAATATCTGCTGCACAAAGCCCTACCTACACCTATACGCAGGCAGGCACCTACACAGTAATACTGGTTGCTACCAATACCAATACAGCTAAAACAGAAACAAAAAGCAAAACTATAGTGGTTGCTGATCCCAGAACAAAATTTGTGTCGCCTTACAGCACAGCTGAGCAAGGTTCACTTTCAGGTGCCGATGGCTACGATCTTTCCATAGTTCTTGGAACAACACCGAATGAAGTGATCATCAACAATATATATGATGAAGGTCTTTTTGTAAAAGCTACAATATCGGGCAATACCATAACTATACCAACTCAGAATTACGATGCAGCTAATGGTATTACTATCGTAGGTTCCGGAAGCCTTAGCGGCAACAAAATAAATATAACATATACCTTAACTAATTCAACCAATAATGATGTGGTAACAGGCATCTGGACGAAAAAATAAGAATCAATACGGAACTAGATACTTCCAAAATCCGCTCATACTTATGAGCGGATTTTTTTATGCCTGTTGGCTTCAATATCTTATAATATTTCAAAGAACAATACTGATCGCAATGATCGTTACTAAATTCTCACAGCCCGCTAAGCACCATTTTCTTGCGGCACCTTCCCCAATTCTGCTGCGGTGCTTTTTCAGCTTTTTTGTTGCGGTAGTTTTTTAGTATCGCTACCGTTGTTTTGCTTCGGTGGTATTGCACCATTTTCTTGCGGTACCTTTCCCACTTTCGCTGCGGTACTTTTTCAGCTTTTTTGTTGCGGTACTTTTTTAGCTTGTCTACCCTTGCTTTACTTCGGTGATTTTGCACCATTCTATTTCGGTACTTTTATCACTTACACTACGGTGCTTTTTCAACCTTTTCGCTGCTGTAGTTTTTTTAGTATGGCTAACGTTGTTTTGCTTCGGTGATTTTGCACCATTTCCTTGCGGTACCTTTCCCACTTACGCTGCGGTGCTTTTTAAGCCTTTTCGCTGCGGTGCTTTTTAAGCCTTTTCGCTGCGGTACTTTTTTTACTATGGCTACCGTTGTTTTGCGTCGGTGGTATTGTACCATTTTCTTGCGGTACTTTTATCACTTCCACTGCGGTACTTTTTCAGCCTTTTCGCTGCGGTGCTTTTTTAACTTAGTTCCTGTTTATTTTTAGGTGATTCTGGATTAGTTTTAAATTTCTTTGAACAGGAAAACTGGCATTTGCCCTTCAGACCAAAGATTAATTATAATTTTCAGGAACGCTATTTGTTCCAATTGGTTCATATTCATAGTTGCCGGTTTAGTGCAAGCGTAAATATAAATTGCAACTGCCCTTAGTTTCTAGCAAAAAAGGCGGCAAAATGCATAATCCGTCGTAAGTCCTATGATTATCAGTGGCTATCAAGGGTGTAGAAAAAATGTGAAAAACCTTTTTTTAAGCGTCCTTGCAACCGCGCCTTTATTATCGCCACTTACCTGCTGTCATTTATTAATCCTTCCAGAGTACCCCTACTTCTATGCGCTTTTTAAGGTATGTAGGCAATGTACCCACCGCCACAGCAAGTCTATCATCATTTTTCGTGCTCACCTCACTCACCAGCCGCTCGCTGATATGTTCATACACAAAATACATCTGCGACCGGTTATAGTCATCCAATTCTTTATCCGATATCATGTCCAGCAATTTTTGCTCTACCTCCTTTCTTACACTGCTCTTACCGGAAACAAACACTGCGGCGGCTCTCCAAACATCTATAGAATGATGATAGGGACCGGCACCTTCTACCGCCAGGCAGCTGCCTAGTAGGAGATCAGGTAAATTAAGGTCCAGTGCCTCCAGTTCTTTTGAATAATCATAGCGGGTTATAAGTTGGTCTTTATCATGTGAATCGACAAACTCCTCACCCAGAAAGGCTATATGCGCTCGTATAAATACATTCCAGTTTAATGCTTTGGCAGATAACCTGGCCAGATGAATAGCGTGTTGTATATATTCCCCCCTTAAAAGTAAGCGGTGAAGTACTTTTTTATTTCTTTTCAACGCCAAAGCTTCCGCAGGTGGGTAGTAGCGCTCTATATAGTTATGAAACTCATCATCTGTTACTGCACCAGCCTTTGCAGCTTTAAGTGCCTCATCCATCAACACATTAAACTTAGGATCCCGCCGCTTCAACTCATCTGCTTTCTCCATTCTTTTCGATTCCCATTCACGTAGGAGTACTGCAGCTTTTATCCAATCATCGATATTGATTACATCGGGCTTCTGATTTGCGGCATGTACATATTCTATAAATCTACAAACCCTGGATGAAGGATCTGTGCAAATATCTTCATAGCTTACATGAGCATTTTCAGAAAGCATATCAGAGGAAGGGTCTATAAGGCAATCTACGTATTGCGCCAGTGCTGTGTATTTAGCAGGCAATGCAGCTGTTTCAAACTCCCCTGTAAAGTAAAATGCCATCAATGAATCTCCGCTATCCCAATATTTGTCAGCCTCTATGAATTTAAACAGCCACTTACCCTTTTTGGGTTTATCATACAATACTTGGTCGTCTTCAAAAGTCAAGATGTATTCACCATCATTTACAAACTGTACATTGCTAAAATCGACCATACTTTGGCCATCATCATCCTTATACCTGGATTTTACCACCAGTACATCCCTATCTACATTTGCAGTTTTGTACTTCTTTACAAAATCCTCAAAAGGTATATTTGCTTCAATATCCAGGAGGGCTTCCTTTGACCGGCTTTTTCCGATTTGAATAAAATGAGCCTTTGCCTGAGCCTTCGATTTATATGCTTTCGGTGGCTCAGTTTTGCATTTCAGGGTAAGGGAATCCGACACCCGCTTTAGCCTATTCAATGTACTATCCGGATATATAAGGGCGTTATCGCCTATCAGTATTCCTGCATACTGGGCATTGCAGGCAATGCTGAACAGCATTGTTGCAAGGAAAATAATCTGTTTCATTTTTAAATCAGTTCAGGGTTATTATACAATGTCTTTAGCCTAATAATTCATGGAATAAAAATATAGAAAACCATTTAAAAATGGAGCTTATTGATGAGGCATGGCTGGCAACATCTGTATGACTCAATTGGATTGGGCTTTTGCCCATTTACTTGGTTTTTAGATCCTCCGGCGGCTTAATGCTATACCGCGCATGGAAAGTATTATTGCTCATTACCAGAAAGCATAGTGCATCTACAAACCCAAGAAACCTGGAATAGAGGGTTGCGCAAAGTAAAATATATACAATGCCCTTCTCTTTTTCGCCCAGATAGAAGCGGTGCGCTCCTATGCCTCCTAACAATAAAGCCAATGTGATGGTTATAATTTTGCTTTTCATAGGGCTTTTTGAAAGATTTGATTTTAGGTCAGATTATAGAGCTATTGGTCTTAACTCAATTTTTAATCCTGATCAAGGAAATATTTATAAACCGCTTATTTCTTGATTTCAAATATCTCATAAGATGCAATCGAAAGTGATGCCTTCTTTTTGGGGGCTTTCAATTTCGGAATTTCAAACAGGGAAGCATCTACTTTTGAAGGTACTGCACTAACTAAGGTAAACGAGGTTGCCATTCCCATTGCATTACGGATTATCATTACCGGTAGGGCTTTTGCTATTTGTAAATACCCATACCAGCCTTCCGCCTTATATCCTTTGTACATTTCGGGATCCGCAGGCAGATACCCCTCAGCAAATATGTAGTCCGTATGTCCCGCTCCATTCCAGTCGACCCGTACAACCTTGCATACCTTACTGTTAACAACATAAGTTGTATCAAGTAATTTGATTGTAGGTGAGGTATTCAGCCACTTTTCACCCAGATCTTTTGACACATCAGAAACCACACAAAATTCTGCACCCGGTGTTAAGGAATAGATTTTATTCAATTCCGGTTTATATATGCTGTATGTTTTGCTTGAATCATTGAGTTCTAAACGATAGTTCCCGTTTGCACCATATATATAGCGATGTTCACTGGACCATTCACTTTTAGATTTAATTCCTTTCAATAATGTTGCCCTATCAAAACCCATAAAGGAATCGGGCAAGGCAATATCAATTGTGTAGGTAATAACACCTTCAAAACTCTGCCCTTGTGCCGCAGACAAAAAGGTCATACAAACTAGTAGTAGCAACAGAGTTTTCTGGATAGAGGTATAAAGAGTCATTGTACAAAAGAAGTTTTTATTTGGTTGATTGCAAACAAAAACAGCCGCAACACTTGCGTATTGCGGCTGTTTGAATATCGATTGAAAAACTTTCTTAGTTTTCGAACTCCATAGGAGCACGGCACTGTATGCGGTTCATGGTTTTCAGCTTCTGTACGTTTTTGTAGATAAGGTATTCGCTGCCTAGTTCTTCTTTTATCCAGTTGGCTTTCATATCGCCGAAGCCTTCAGATATTTGCTCGGATAGTGATTTCTCTTCAGGGTAGATAGACACTTTGTAGTCTTTCAGCTTGCCTGTAGTAGCGGCAAAAGTGATGGCTTTATCCAGGTTGCCTATTTCGTCTACCAGGCCATTTGCCACGCCCTGGTTGCCTGTCCACACACGGCCTTGTGCTATGGCTTCTATCACAGATGTATCACGGCCACGGCCTTGCGCCACGCGCTGCTTAAACTCGCTGTACACACGCTCAACACCGCGCTGGATAACCGCACCTTCGAAAGCATCGATAGGCTTGGTACCTCCGCCAAAAACAGCATGGTCGGATAGTTCCACTTCATCCAGTGTTACTCCCAACTTTTCATTCAATAGCTTCTGGAAGTTAGGTATCAAACCAAACACACCGATAGACCCTGTAATGGTAGTAGGCTCTGCAAATATGCGGTCAGCAGCACAAGAGATGTAGTAACCACCCGATGCAGCTACGTTACCGAAAGACACTACAACAGGTTTCTTAGCAGCTTTCAGCAAAGTAACCTCGCGCCATATCAGGTCAGAGGCTACAGCACTGCCACCCGGGCTGTTGACACGAAGCACTACGGCTTTAACATCATCATCGTTGCGCAACTCGCGCAGCAGCTTGGCAGTAGCGTCGCCACCTATGCTGCCTGTTTTGCCATCGCCGTCTACTATGTCGCCCTCAAGGTATACTACCGCTAGTTTGTTCTTTCCTTTTTCCGCTTCAGGCGCTTCATCAGCATACTCGTCTATCTCTACCATTTTCAGGTCTTTCTCTTTCTTCACACCTGCCAGAGTCTGTAGTTGTGCTAATACCTGATCGTAGTACAGGTGGTCATCTATCAGTTTCAGGTCTTTAGCTATGTATGCATTTTCTGCTTTTATGCTGTCGATGATACCTTTAAGTGTGGTAGTATCAATTTTACGCGCCTCCGATAGTTTGGTAAGCATGTGGTTGTATATATCGCCATACACTACGGTAAGCTGCTCACGGTTGGCAGGGCTCATATCGGTACGGGTAAAAGGCTCTATGGCACTTTTGAAAGTACCAACGTGGAAAGCCTGCACATCAACACCTGCCTTATCGAGCAAGCCTTTGTAGTACATGATCTGGCGGCCAAAACCGGTAAGCTCCAGGCCACCATTGGGGTCAATGTATATTTTGTCGGCAACACTGGCCAGATAGTAGCTGCGTTGGTTTACAGCCACACCATAGGCATATATTACTTTTCCGCTTTTTTTGAAAGCGATAAGGCGCTCGCGGATCATTTCCAGCGTAGCCCAGCCATTTGGGTTCACACCCATTTGCAGGTAAATGCCTTTTATCTTATCGTCTTTGGTAGCTTTGTCGATAGCTGCTATCAGGTCGTTCAGCCCGGTAGCAGAGCGTGGACCCATAGCCGAGAAATCAAAAGCCGCCAATGGATTGGAAATAGTTTTGTCAGGAATTTCGTAGTTCAGGCTCAGCTTGATGATAGAGCCTGTTTTAACCTCTGCGGTCTTTTTGCTGCCCGAAGCGCCAATGGCTACTATGGTAATAAATGCCACCAAAAGGAACAGTATGATACCGAAAAAGGTAGCGAAAATGAACTTGAAGAATTGTTTCATATAAGATTGTATGGAAATATGGCGCAATAATACCAAATACAGGCGTAACGGCGTGCCAAAAAGATGAAAATTAAAAACGGTACATTCACACCTCAATTTTTAGACGATGAGTAAGCGAATAGTAGTGATAGACGGTTGCCGTACCCCATTTTTGAAATCGGGAACCGACTATATGGACCTGATGACCTACCAGTTGGGGCAGTATGCCATAAAGGGACTGCTGGACAAAACCGGCATAGACCCGAAAGTGGTGGACTATGTAGTAATGGGCACTACCATACAGAATGTAAAAACGGGCAATGTGGCCCGCGAAGCTGCGGTAACGGCAGGCATATCCGAGAATACACCCTGCCACACAGTAACCATGGCGTGCATAAGCGCCAACCAGGCAATAGTAACAGGTGCTAACATAATAAACAGTGGCGAGGCAGAAATAGTGATAGCCGGCGGAACAGATAGCTGTAGTGATGCACCAATACTATTCAACAAGCCAATGCGCAAAAAGCTGTTCATGGCGCAAAAGCTGAAAGGCTTTGCCGATACCATGAAGTTTATCCTAACGCTGAGGCCAAAGGACTTTAAACCCGAAGCACCGGCCATAGCCGAGTACCTGACCAACCGCACCATGGGGCTAGACTGCGATATACTGGCAGCCCGCTACGGTGTGCAGCGCGAAGAGCAGGACAAGTTTGCCGTGCGTTCGCACCAGCTTACTGCCAAAGCATTTGAAGAAGGCTTGTACAAGGACGAAGTGGTGCCGGTGGAAATAGCGCCTAAGTTTAAAAAGGTAAGCAAGGATAATGGCTTCCGTGGAGATACGACTTACGATAAAATGGCCAAGCTGAAGCCTGCCTTTGTAAAAGCAGGAGGCACCATAACCGCAGCCAACGCATCGTTCCTGACGGATGGTGCCGCCTGTGTGCTGCTAATGACAGAGGATAAGGCAAAGGAATTGGGATTGAAACCAAAGACTGCCATACACTCCTACACCTTTGTAGCGCGCAACATGGAAACAGAATTGCTGCTTGGGCCGACTTTTGCCACGGCTAAGTTGTTGGAGAAAACAGGATTAACGCTGAACGACATAGATGTATTCGAATTTCATGAGGCATTCGCAGGCCAGGTACTTACCAACCTGAAGTGCCTTGCAAGCGACCAGTTTGCCAAAGAGAAGCTGGGCCGCGACCAAGCAGTAGGCATAGTGCCTATGGAAAAGTTGAATACGCTGGGCGGCTCACTGGCCATTGGGCATCCGTTTGGCGCCACGGGCGCACGATTGGTAACTACCGCCAGCAACCGCCTGATAAGGGAAAACGGTAAGTATGCCCTGATAACCGCCTGCGCAGCAGGAGGTCACGGACATGCCATGATACTGGAGCGCATATAAACTAAACAGATAATAAGATTGACTATGACAATGGATAAACATATAGAAGAGCAACACCTGAACCAACTGATAGATGCAGCACTGGCAGAGGATATAACAGACATGTATGGCATAATACCTACTGGAGACCACTCCTCGCTGGCATGCATACCGGATGTAAAAGACGGGCGTGCACAGCTGTTGGTAAAAGCGAATGGCGTACTGGCGGGTGTGGCTTTGGCCAAAAAGATATTTACACGGGTAGACGAAGACCTGCTGTTTGAAGACAGGCTGGAAGACGGCACCAACATACGCCACGGCAATATTGCCTTTTGTGTGCATGGAGAGGTGAAGTCAATACTGCGCGCGGAGCGCGTGGTGCTAAACTTTATGCAGCGCATGAGCGGCATAGCCACCAATACCAAGCGCTATGTAGCTGCGGTATCGGGCACCGGCTGCAAAATACTGGATACGCGTAAAACCACGCCTACCCTGCGCTACCTGGAGAAATGGGCGGTGCGCATAGGTGGCGGCTACAACCACCGCTACGGGCTGTACGACATGATAATGCTAAAGGATAACCACATAGACTTCAGCGGTGGCATAGTGCCTGCCATAGAGGCGGTAACGCGCTACCAGCAGCAGCATGGCCTGAAGCTTAAAGTAGAAGTGGAAGCCCGCACCCTGGCAGATGTGGAACTTATAGTAAAAACAGGCGGTGTAGACCGTGTGATGTTCGACAACTTCAGCCACGAAGAGGCCCGCGAAGCGGTGATAATAGCCAAGGGTAAGCTGGAAACAGAAATAAGCGGCGGCATAACGCTGGACACCATTCTGCCTTATGCAGAAACAGGTGTAGACTATATATCGGTGGGAGCGCTAACGCACTCCAGCACCAGTCTTGATTTAAGCTTAAAAGCGTTCTAAACGAATAAATGGAAGAAGTTAAACGAAAAAAAATCCTCTTTGTAATAAACCCGATATCAGGCGTGGTGAAGAAGAACCACATCCCTGAAAGGATTCAGGCGCATATAGATTATGTGCAGTACGATTACGAAATACGCTACACCCAATATCCCGGCCATGCTACCGAAATAGCCAAGCAGGCTGTGGAGGAGGGCTTTGATGCAGTAGCGGCAGTAGGTGGCGATGGCTCCATTAATGAGGTAGCCACCGGCTTGCTGAACACAGATGTAGCCCTGGGCATTATACCTTTCGGCTCGGGCAATGGCCTTGCACTGCACCTGGGCATAAAAGCGCGCGATGTAGAAAAGGCACTGGATGTAATGAATAACGGCAAGGTGGTGAAGTTGGATGGTGTACTGACCAACAACGGACTCTTTATGAGCAATGGCGGCTTTGGGCTGGATGCGGCTTCGGCGCGCAGGTTTAAGCACCAGAGCTGGCGTGGGTTGCTGTCGTACATGTATGCAGGTTTCAGTGAGGTGCTTTGGCACTTCTCCCCTTCTCAGGCCAGGATAAAGATAGACGATGTAGAAATAGAAGGGGAGTTTTACCTCTTCACAGCTTTCAACTCAAACCAGTTCGGTTACGACCTGGGCGTGTTCCCCAATACCAGTCTGAAAGATGGTGTGCTGGATGTGGTAGCCATCAGGCCGTTCCCGCTATACAAGCTGCCGTACATCATTATGTGCCTGATGCTGAAGCGCGTTGACCTGATAAAGGAAGCCTCCACCTTTCGAGCCAAGCATATAGAGATATACAGCAACGCCAAGCAGGTGTACCAATTCGATGGCGACCATTTCATATCGCACGAGCCACTCATTATGGACATAGCCCCTCAGGTGCTGAATGTGATAGTGCCGGAGAGCCTGAAGTCGTATTAAAAAAGCAGCAGAACCAATGATCAACGAAACACTACGCGCTAACCTATTAGCCATTTGCCAGAAAGCAAGTATGGCGATACTGGACATATATGCTCAGGCATTTGATGTAGAGCAAAAAGCAGACAACAGCCCTGTCACTGCTGCTGACCTGGCAGCCAACAAAATAATACTGGCCGAGCTACAGAAACTGTACCCTGCCATCCCCTACCTGAGCGAGGAAGTAAAACAAACTGAATACGCAGAGCGCAAGGATTGGCCGCAATTCTGGCTGATAGACCCGATAGACGGCACCAAAGAATTTATACAGCGCAATGGTGACTTTACGGTAAACATAGCCCTGATAGAAAACGGCATTCCTGCAGCAGGCATCGTTTATATACCGGTGAGCGGAATTGCCTACTTCGGAGCAAAGGACATGGGCGCACAGAAGTTTGAGAACAACGAATGGACCAAAATAGAAAACACCATACACTACAGCACCAAGCAAAGCATAACCGTAGTTGGCAGCAAAAACCATATAACAGAAGATACGTTGGCCTTTGTACAAAAGCTAAAAGATGAAGGCCGTGAGGTGACTTTCAGTTCGCGTGGTAGCTCCCTGAAGCTATGCATGGTAGCAGAAGGGGTGGCAGATGTTTATCCGCGCTTCGGGCCAACTATGGAGTGGGACACAGCCGCTGCACATGCTGTGGCACTATATGCAGGCAAGCAGGTATTGAATGTCGAAACAAGACAGCCGCTGATGTACAACAAGGAGAACTTGCTGAACCCTTGGTTTATTGTGGAGTAATATAACCGTATCCCGCGCCAAACCTGTCACCATGAGGCGCTATGGCATCTATATCTTTGGTGTAAATCTTGTGCTCTTTATCTGCTTTTATCTTTCGGGTAAAAGGACCTGAGTCGGAGATGCAGATACTTGGATCGGTTTTATATTTATCAGCAATGGCGATGGCCGTTTCCATTATCTCTTTCCACGAGCTATTAATGTCCTGAAACCATATCTCCTCCCCTGCTGCGCCATTAACCGCCCACACTATTACCACCGTACCACCATCTTTGCGTCCAAAGCCATTTAATTCATCCAAAGGTGCTTCGCCCGGCTTGGCACCATGCCATATAGGTACTTCTTCTGCCGCACCGGAGTTTGGCTTGGCCTGCGGACAAGAACACATCGGGTAATAATTGCAAGGTTCCAGTGATACCTTTATCTGCTTGCCCTCTTTTCGCCAGGCCAGTTGCGACAGCTTCCAGTTGCGGAAGTACGCCAGGGTTTTACCCAGTGTATCATCCGGGGCCACATCGTTCTTTCTTATAAAGCGGATACTTCCGTGCTTTGCGCCTGCGCTATCGGGAGTGTACTTCAATACAAATCCATCAGGCTTCAGCTTGTTGAACATGTTGGCAGTATATGGATGCACAAAACCGGTTGTCAGGTCATGGTCCAGTAGGAACTGATGGATACCTGAGATGCCCCCAAACTCCTTCGCCCCACTTGCCGCCCGAGCTTCCAGATTAGGTATTATCTGCACCCTCAGTTCTTTGGCAGGTATAGTACGGAAAGCATAATCAACGTTGTCCGTCGCCTTGCAATTGTATATGACCGGGTATATGGTATCGTAGCAGTTACCGCTGCCAGCCTCGCGAACAGGCTTACTATTGCAGCCAAAGAGGCAAAGGATGAGTAATGAGGAAAGGAAGAGGGGTTTCATAATATTGATAAGTAACAAAGGTAAAATATGTGCCTTAATCTTAGCCTATTTCAATGTAACCGACTCCGCATTCATCACAACATCAGTATGGTAATGCGGAGATATGTTCTGCTGCAGCGGGCCTGATACAATAACCTTCTTTCCAATAAAGGATTCGAACTCGACATCCCGCCATTTAACCAACTGGAATTTAGCTACGCAGAATAGGCTATCCGTAGAGATCCCATCTCCTATGGACGGCAGAGGGAATATGGTAACAGGTTGATTTGCGTATAAAATGTAGGCCAGTTCCTTTGTATCATTCAGCGTATCTTCCCCATAGTTTGGCGGGCCGTAGAATGTTTCCTTTTTTATGACTCCTGATATTTCTACCCGGGTATTGTAGTGAAGTATGGGGCAGCTGTCATCTCCTTTGCATGAGAGTAACGATAAAAGTGCCCATAATAATTTCACGACTATTGTAGTTTATGCGCAAAGATAATTAATCGGAATACCAACAAGAATTTCGAGCCATTAACTCTCCAAGTTGTACGTCTTACAAAGTAATATTTTTATTCCTTATTGGAAACAATCTTGACAGGCTATTTATCGGGTCTTTTCACTTTCTCAGGCCATGCAGATAAAATCATAGCAAAACCTGCCAGCAAAAAAACAAGCGGATATAGTGTCACATTGCGTGTATCAATAGAATAAACACTCATCACCAGAGAAGCAATTCCAAAGATTCGTTTTATGGTATTATTCATTACAAGGTAAATTTAAATATGTGCTCTGCTCCTTTAAATTTAGCTGCTCCTACCCCTTCAAAATCTTATCATATTTACCCGCATTGCTCGGGTCTATCTTGCGCATAATGTTTACAGCTCGGGTGCGCTCGGCCTGTGTGGAGTTAGAGAATATATCAATTATCTCCTGGCTCTTGGCATTGTTGAACATGGTCAGCAATATGTTGTTGGGATTCTCTTTGGCTATACGCTCAAACCCTTCCAGTGCTTTTAGTATGGCACCACGGGCTTCCTCAGGCTTGTCATAGAACTTATCCATACCCAGGAAATGGTATTCATACATCGCATTCTTATATGCCTCATACTTACCGCCCATCAGACCGTTTATCATCCAGTAGCGGTTACGCACCCCGTCAAAAGGCCGCCAGCCTTTGGCATCCTGGCCGCCATTTGGCACGGTTGTCATTACCGTTTCTGCCAGGGTAAAGAATTTGCTCCCACCACCTTTGGCAAAGCTCTCTGCATCCAGCCCTATAAACATATAGGCGTAGAAGCCCAGCATGCTGGTCAGGTTGTTCTGGTAGCTATTGATGTTAAACTCAAGCGGCTGATTCTGCACGTAGGTAAATGTCCAGTCGTTGTCTATAAAATTTATGAGCGGCGTGCTGTAGGTGCTGTTATATACCGGGCGGTTGGCAGATACGGTTACACGTGCCTGGTACACATCCTGCGTAGGGCTTGCCTCCAGGTTTATCACTATGCTGCAGTCTATACGCTCATCCGGGCCATATATGTCCTGCGTCCATGCGCGGTTATTCATAAACTGGTCTATCTGCTGCTGCATCGTGGTAAACACGCTCTTGTCTACCAATGGTATGTTTTGCGGGTTCACGCTTACCCGGCATCTAAGCTCCTGGGCATTGGCAGCTACAGCGCTACTTATTATCAGTGCTGCCAGCAGAAGGTATTTTACAGTTATTCTCACGTATCGGTTCTTAATGTTTTAATAAAGCCAGCGCATGCTGCACAATGTCTGCTGCCACTGCCGTCTTCGATTTCAGTTCGAAGTTAGTGATAGTTTCATCTTTATCCACTATGCTTATTTTGTTTGTGTCGAATCCGAAGCCCGCTCCCGGGTTCTGCATCGAGTTCAGCACTACAAAATCGGCATTTTTCTTCCTTAGCTTTTCTATGGCATGCGCCTCTTCGTTATTGGTTTCCAGGGCAAATACCACATTTATCTGGTGCGTTTTTCGCTTGCCCAGCTCTTTGGCTATATCCACAGTTTTTACCAGCTCCAGGTTCCAGCTATCTTCTTTCTTCTTTACTTTTTGATCGGCTACGGTCTTTGGTGTGTAGTCGGCTACAGCTGCCGAAAACACAGCTATATCGCAGCTGTCATATAACGCACTACAAGCACTATACATATCTGCCGCTGTTTGTACGTTTACCACCTCTATGCCGTGCTTTATGCTGCCCAGGTTTGTAGGGCCCAGCACCAGCGTTACCTGTGCTCCCTGCGCCGCAAAAGCCTCCGCTATGGCTATACCCATTTTACCCGTGCTATGGTTGCTTATATACCGTACAGGGTCTATAGCTTCGCGTGTGGGGCCTGCAGTTATCAGCACTTTCATTCTATCGGTAAGGGGAGTTTGTATTGGTTCTTTCAAAAAAATTAGCACAGGCAATACTAACGGAAAAACTCGTTCAATATTTCAATAATAGCTTCCGGTTCTGCCATGCGGCCATCGCCTACCAGGCCACTGGCCAATTCGCCATAGGCTACTGGTATTAGCTGGTTGCCATAGGTTTGCAACAGTTGTATGTTGCGCTGGGTAGAAGGGTGCCTCCACATGTCCAGGTCCATGGCAGGCGCATACAGCACCCTGCACTTGGCCGACAGGTAGGTAGCCAGCAGCAGGTTATCGCACAGCCCATTGGCCATTTTGCCAATGGTATTGGCACTGGCAGGGGCTATCACCATTACATCGGCCCACAGGCCAAGCTCCACATGGTTGTGCCAGTCTGCACCATCCTTTATATCTGCATATACAGGGTTCTTGCTCAGGGTAGCCAAGGTGAGCGGGGTTATAAAATCAGAAGCCGAAGCTGTAGTAATTACTTTTACTTCAGCTCCGGCTTTTATTATATGTCTTACCAAAACGGCGGCCTTGTAGGCTGCTATAGATCCGCAAACACCAAGCAATATCTTCTTTCCTTTCAGATTTTCCATCACTTGCTTATTTGAAGGGGTAGGTGGTTAATTCATGCTTATTCTGCAGCAGGTGTAGCGGCAGCAGCCAAAGGTGCAGCAGGTACCACAGGCAATGCTACAGGCTCTTCGTTTGTTCTTACGTAGATATTGTCTTGTATAAAATCTGTAGTAGAAATAATAGTAGCATGTGGCAAACGCTCGTAGAAGCGGGATATTTCTATCTGCTCACGGTTTTCGTTTATCTCCTCCAGGCTATCGTTGTGTGTAGCGAAGTCCTCCAGTTTGCTGTGCAATTCCTCTTTCATCTCTTTAGAGATTTGGTTTGCCCTTTTAGCAATGATGTACAAGCTTTCGTAAAGATTTGAAGTTTTGCCTGCTATCGCCTCTAGGTTCTGAGTTTCGATGTACGGGTTCAACTGAGTCAGCTTCATTTTTTTTGCCTTATCCATTTGCTTTTAATTTTTCTATGCCTTTATAAGCACTGTTATATAATCGCTCCGCCTCGCGGGAGTATCTGCTATCTTTAAATTGGGCTGCAAAAGTATAATAAGTTTTTACAGTTTGTTCTAATTGTTTCAATTTTTCCTGCCCTTTTCGGTCCTCGGATATCAGATAATTATTTTTTACGATAAGAAAAGCAGCTTGCTCCGCCATCAAATCGCATTTTCTTTTAACATCTTCATCCTCTATCAGTGCCTTTTCCGCTTCCGCTGATCTTACACACTGTGCCAGTACCTTTTCGCGTTCTTCTATTTTTACCGCCTGCCCATGCTCCAAGAGTCCCTGTACAATACCAAAGTGCGCTTTTTGCTCAAAAAGCTTCGCTTCCTCAGCGTATTTGCTGCTTGGGTATTTATAAACAAAGTTTTTGTAGCTTTCTATCACACTCTTGTAGCGCTCCTCTTTTTTATTGGATACAGAGTTTTTGGCCAACTGGTAATATGACTTTTCAATCATAAAATAGATACGCTCCAGGTTATCTATGTCAGGGAATGTTTCGGGCAACACAGCGAAGGTGGTAGCTGCCGCCTTGAAGTTTGATGTTTTATAGTATAGCTCCGCTGCTGCCAGGGCTTTCTTCTCCAGCTTTTTGCGTATCTTATATATACTTTTATTACAGGTATCCACATACTTGCTATCCGGGTAGTTATTCAGGAATAGCATGTATGCCTCCAGCGCCTTGTAGGTATATGTTTGTTCCAGTTCCCATTTTGGCGATAGCTTATCATAGCTTTTAGCATGCATATACAAGCACTCTTCGTTTTTATCGCTATTGGGAAAAAGGTCGGTAAAATTCTTGAAGTGATAAGCAGAAAGTATATAATCCCCTTGCTTAAAATTGGCCATACAATAGTAATAGTATATTGTATCGGTACGTTTCTGCCCTTTGTACACGCCCATTAACTCTTCAAACACAGGAATAGCTTTATAGTAGTCCTTTTTGTTGTACCACTGTATCGCTTTCTTTTCCTTGTAGTTGTTGTCCGTGCTCTTCATCAGGCGCTCCGGGGTGTCGCAGGAACTGAAACCCAGCAAAACCATGATAGCGGTTGCAGCCAGGAGCGTATGTAGAATTGATGTGTATTTGTTCATTAATTGTAAAGCACTGAAACGCAAAAATATTCTATTAATTGTATAAATAGATAGTTAATGAGGCGCTGCAAGGTTATAAATTCTTAATTGCTATTTGCATTTTCTCTTTCAAAGCATCGCTGATACCTACCAGAGGCAGCCTTACACGCTCATCGCATATACCCTGTTCTGCCAGCGCAAACTTAACGCCTGCTGGGTTTCCCTCCACAAACAGCATATCTGTTATGTCGTTCAGCTTATAGTGCAGCGCACGCGCTTTTTCGAAGTCACCTTTCAGGCTCTGGCGTACCATTTCGGTGAAAATTGATGGAAATGCCTGCCCTACTACCGATATTACCCCATCGAAACCATAAGCTATCAACCCGAGGGTGATGTTATCGTCCCCACTTATCAGCAAAAAGTCCTTCGGCTTATTTTTTGCCAGGTACATAGCCTGTGCAAAATCACCGCAAGCCTCTTTTATACCTATTATATTTTCTACCTCGTTGGCTATTTTTATAGTAGTGGTGGCCAGCATATTGCTGCCTGTTCTTCCCGGTACATTGTACAAAAGCACTGGTTTCGGCGCATGTTTGGCTATCAGCTTGTAGTGCTCAAATATGCC
>DLGO01000087.1:0-12159 GCA_002482725.1 Bacteroidetes bacterium UBA7692
GTCGGTAAATGCGCGTGTAATGGCACACATGCTAAATCACCCCGAGGTAAGATTGATACTTGCAGAGCGTGGATTGCTTATCCCGGTTCTTACCCAGTTCTTAGGAGGATTGCACGATACTACGCGCGATGAAGTGGAGTTTTATGATGAGGACGTACTGAATACCATCAATAAGGCCGCCCACAACAAAAATCTGGAAGCGTTTAAGAAAGCGTTGGACAATAATGCAAAAGAACGCTCGCGCAGGTTTGTATTGATGAATACCAAAGGCGATGCAAAAAAAGTGCATGGTCATGTGAGATTAAGGTCTGTTTCATTGTTTGAGCCAAGACCAGAGCTGAATCACGCTACCAATGCATTGTGCATAGTAGGTGGCAGGAGCATGACGGATCACTTGTTTCTGGACAGGCGTTCGTTTTTAAATTCATACAGCTATAAAGTGGATCCGGATGGGAAGTATCTGTTTGGCATACTGAAAGCTGCGGCACCTGTATGCGGAGGTATTAACCTGGAGTATTATTTCAGCAGAGTGGACAACTACAAGCTGGGAGCAGGCACCAAACTGTCGCACAATGTGATGGGGCTTATAGGTGTGGCCAATGGTATGGATGGCGACCTGAGGCCAGGGCTGCCAAGCCAGATGATAGAGGTGCATGATCCTATACGTGTTATGATCATTGTGGAGCAGTTTCCTCAGGTGGTATTGAATACCATAAAGATGAATGATGCTACATACGAATGGTTTATAAATGAATGGGTACACCTGGTGGCGGTACATCCTGAAACCAAGGAGTTATATCGATTCAGGGATGGAGAGTTTACTGTGTACACACCATTAGCATCTAAGCTTGAGGTAATAGGTGATGCTATTAAACTGGTAGAGTCATCGGAAGAAAATTTTCCTGTTTACATACTTAACCCAAGCATATAATGAACACAGATTATTTAATTAATTATTTCATACTGGTTCCTCTGCTTGGTTTTTTGGTAAGTCTGCTTATCAATCCAAAGGAGGAAACATTACTCTCCCGCATTGCATTTTTTACAGCGGGAGCGCAATTAATCGGATTTTTGGTTTTTGCTGTGTACTGGTTCAGTATAGGCTTTCCTGTTTTTAATGTAAAAGAAATTGTACTGTGCCAAACAAAGGGGTATGAGTTCCTGGTGGATTTTTATTTTGATAAAATTACAGCAGTGTACCTCTTTGTTGGCGCATTACTTACATTCCTGATTACGATATACAGCAGGTATTACTTGCACAGGGAGAGCGGTTACAAGCGTTTTTTCAATACCATACTTTTCTTTTACCTGGGGTATAACCTTACTATATTTTCGGGCAACTTCGAAACGCTTTTCATTGGCTGGGAAATACTTGGTATTTCTTCATTTCTGCTAATCGCATTTTACCGTGACCGCTATTTGCCGGTGCGCAATGCGGTAAAGGTGTTTTCTATATACCGTATAGGTGATGTGGGCATAATACTTGCGATGTGGGCAAGCCACCACCTGTGGCACGAGAATATCACTTTTCTGAAGCTTAATAATTATACCCTGGTGCATGAGCACCTGATGCAGCATAGCACCATTGGTATATTTATTTCAGTGATGATATTGATAGCTGCAGCAGCTAAATCTGCACAGTTGCCTTTCTCGTCCTGGTTGCCGCGCGCTATGGAAGGCCCAACGCCATCCAGTGCTATTTTCTATGGCTCATTGTCAGTGCATTTCGGGGTGTTTTTGCTGTTGCGTACATTCCCTTTCTGGGAGTATCAAACATCGGTAAGGATACTGATAGGCTTACTGGGTTTAACTACCAGTATTGTCGCATCATTCATTGCCAGGGTACAGTCTTCGGTTAAGAGCCAGATAGCTTATGCTTCGATAGCGCAAATAGGTTTGATATTTATAGAAGTAGCACTGGGCTTTGAGAATATTGCACTTGTACACTTTGCAGGTAATGCTTTCCTTAGGACTTACCAATTGCTGGTATCGCCATCGGTAGTCAGCTACCTGATACGGGAGCAGCTATACAACTATGCACCGCGCGAGAACACTTTTGAAGATTCGTTGCCAAAGAAAATAGAGTACTCTTTTTACCAGCTATCCATGAAGGAGTTTAACCTGGACAGGATTATGAACTGGACGGTATTTACCCCATTGAAAAACATAGGGCATAAACTGGATTTCCTATCGGTAAAAAATGTCTTCTACTTCTTCATTCCGGCATATATCATCGGCTGCATATTCTTATGGTTTGAAAGTGGCATACCTAATGTAGTGTTGAAGTATCTGCCGGATGTATTTGCTTTTGTAGCATTGCTGATGGTGCTGAAATCCTTCAGCGAGCGCAAGTCGGGAGAACTTAGCTGGTTGCTGATTATTATGAACCACTTCTGGATAACACTGGCGGTTTCGTTCAATGAACATTTCAACTGGAACGAGGCGGTGTTTTACCTGAGCGGTGTAGTAGTGTCAGGCATCATAGGTTATGCTTGCTTACGCAGATTCAAAAGCGTAGAGAAAACGCCATTTGACCTGAACCAATATTACGGACACTCTTATGAGCATCCTAAGCTGGCACTGGTGTTTTTGCTGTCTTGCCTTGGCCTTATGGGATTTCCGATCACGCTTACGTTCATTGGCGAGGACCTCATTTTCAGCCATATACACGAAGACCAGTTTGTGCTGGCATTCTTCAATTCATTGTGCTTTGTAGTGGGTGGTATAGCATTGGTGCGGCTTTATGCGCGCCTGTTCCTGGGCCCACACATCAAAACCTATCACGAGACCCCATTCCGTTCATCTTAATCAACTGATTCTTTAAAACAAAAATTATAAAATATCCATTTATGTCAGATAACAAAAAAACATCGGTTCCTTACTTCGGACTGGAAGGAATTTCTGAAAACCTGAAAAAGGATATCCTTTCCGGATTCCTGGTATTCCTCATTGCATTGCCACTGTGCCTGGGTATATCCATGGCGAGCGGCTTTCCACCTATAGGTGGAATTTTTACCGCTATAATAGGAGGTATACTGGTGCCTTTAATTGCAGGTAAAAATGCGCAGCTAACTATAAAAGGGCCTGCTGCCGGACTTATAGCCATAGCCATAGCCTGTGTTACAGATTTGGGCCATGGCGACCCAATAGTAGGTTATAAACTAGCACTTGCAGTGGTAGTCGCTACGGGTATTATACAAATGGCTTTTGGCTTGCTGAAAGTCGGCAACCTGAGCGATTTTTTCCCATTGAGCGTGGTGCATGGTATGCTTGCAGCAATAGGCCTGATAATTATCATCAAGCAGGTGCATACGCTGGTAGGTGTAAAGCCAGAAGGCAAAGAAATATTTGACCTGATAAAAGAGATACCGCACAGCTTTGCGAATATGAATTATGAGATAGCACTGATAGGATTTATAAGCCTGGCGGTGCTCTTTATACTGCCGCAGATAAAGAACAAGTATGTGAAGATGATACCTGCGCCAATGGTGGTTATACTTATAAGCATACCATTGGGTATGTATTTTGACCTGGAGCATGAGCATGTGTACCTGTTCCAGAATCATGTGTACCATGTAGGCCCTAAGTTTTTGGTTACGCTGCCAAGCAATATGCTTTCTGCTATCACATTCCCTGATTTTTCGCAGGTGTTTTCCGGTACGTCGATCAAGTACATCGTGATGTTCGCATTGGTAGGTAGCCTGGAAACACTGTTGAGTGCCAAAGCTGTTGACTTACTTGATCCATGGAAGCGCAAAACAAACTTCAACAGGGATTTGCTGGCAGTAGGTGCAGGTAATACACTTGCCGGATTTGTAGGCGGATTGCCAATGATATCTGAGATAGTGCGTAGCTCTGCCAACGTGAACAATGGTGCACGCACCAGCTGGAGCAACATAGCCCACGGTTTTTTCCTGTTGGTGTTCGTTGCTTTCTTTCCTTTTGTATTGCACGAAATTCCATTGGCTGCATTGGCTGCGATGTTGGTGTATACAGGTACAAGACTTGCTTCGCCAAAAGAGTTTTCGCATACTTACCAGATAGGTAAGGAGCAATTGATCATATTCCTTGTTACCATCATTTTTACATTATGGATAGATTTGCTGGTTGGTATTTTTGCGGGTGTTGCCAGCAAATTTATTATTCAGATTATTCTGGGTATACCGTTTAAAAATACATTTAAGGCGGGTATCAATGTTCGTGAAAATGACGCTAACCACATTACCCTTTCAATAAGCGGCGCAGCGGTATTCAGCAACTACCTGAGCATTAAGAAGCACCTTTTCGGATTGCCTTTAGGTAAAAATGTAGAGATAAACCTGAGCGAGTGCAAAATAGTAGACCATACGGTAATGGATAACCTGCACCTGTTTGGCAATGACTACCGCGCAGCCGGGGGGAGCTTGCATATTATAGGGCTGGATAACCACAAATCGCTTTCGGAGCATCCACTTGCTGTAAGAAAACTAAAAACTACATAAGATTATTGTGTGTTTCAGGCACCGGAGGTTTTGATAGGGCTTACCGGTGCCACTTTTTTCTAAAATTAATTTTATCTCGAAATGAAAAGAATAAGCTTCATCATATTGGCGCTGCTGGGATTTACATGCCTGCATGCTGCCACCCCGGATTCTATTCCGGCTAAAAAGAAACCATTTGAAATACCTGAGCTAAAATGGAAATTCAACGAAAGCGGCTCGCGCTTTATCCGCTTTAACCTGACAGCGCAAATCTGGAACAGACTAAATGAGAGCAACCCCGGCACTGTGCTGGAGAATGTTCCAAAGCCATATACTTTTGATATAGGCCTTCGTAGGGTACGTATGCAGATCACTGCACAACCGCTGGAGTGGTTGCTTATCTATACCCAGTTTGGTATCAATAACTTTAACTCACTTTCCCCACGCAAGGCAGGTGATTTCTTTCATGATGCCATAGTGGAGTTTACTCCATGGAAACGCCATTTATCCCTGGGAACAGGGCTTGGTGGGTGGACGGGTAGCATGCGCTATTCTTCTCCTGCAATAGCATCTATATTGATGTATGATGCTCCACTGTATGAGCAAAGTACAAATGATATCAACGACCAGTTTCTGCGTAAGCTGAGCATTTATGCAAAGGGTAAATTCGGCAAGTTTGACTACAGGGTTATTCTTTCAGATCCTTTATCTATTTCTACCTCAACGCTATACGACCCAAAAATTTCTGAGTTTGCAAAGTTTACGCCAAAGGGCAAATCGCTACAGTACAGCGGTTACTTTATGTACCAGATATTTGATGAGGAAAGTAATTTGCTGCCTTACATTGCAGGTACTTACCTTGGTTCCAAGAAGGTATTGAATGTTGGAGTGGGATTTCTGGCACAACCAAGCGCTACCTGGAATCTGGCAGGAACGGATACAGTATTCCACCCTATGTACCAGGCGAGTGCCGATGTGTTTGTAGACATGCCTTTGGCTAAGTCGAAGGATGACTGTTTTACGGCATACGCAGGATATTCGTACTACAATGCAGGCCCGGGTTATATCCGCAACCTGGCTGTTATGAATCCTGCTACAGGTATTGACCCAACCAAAGCATCCTTTAACGGTGCGGGTAATGCTTTTCCAATAATAGGAACAGGTCATACCATATTGGCGCAAACAGGATATAAGCTACCATCGCACTTATTTGGCACTACTGGATTTTCTATGCAGCCATACGTAGGTACCCAAATGTCTAAATTTGACAGGTTGAACTCATGGATGGGAACGGTAGATGCAGGGATGAATTTTTTGCTGGTAGGGCATAAGGCTAAAATAAGCCTTAACTACCAGAACCGACCGGTGTTTGATAATGGTACGCTAAAGCAAAGCGGTAGGAAAAGCGGATTTATAATACAATACCAGATAGCAATCTAGATTTTTGGATAAGGGGTTAGTTCAGGGGCCGCATGCTTAATTGGATGCGACCCCTTTTGTTTTATTTATTGTGCTTTGGTACTAAATCTTTTACTAAGAAACATACGTGTGAAATTGTTAATTTATTATTTTTTTTATCGCATCTTATTTTGGTTTTAAAATAAACTTTTGTTTGCATGCAACCCAAGGGTGAATTTAGGGGGCATTGTTAAAAAAAAAGTAGGTTAATTAGGAAACCGTGCATTTTGTTGTAGTGTCTAAAATCGGCAAAAAAACAGTTTTTAATACTTAAAACCACTTTAAAGGTTATAAAAACCCACTTAAATGGACATCGTGAAAAAAAAAGTGGAATTATATTTTTTAACTATTGTTTGCTATTTTAAAGTTTCTATTTTTGACACATATTCGTAACGACAAGCGATCTGACTATGACAATTTTTACAAAAATTACCAAAAGGGTACTTTTGGCTTCTATGGTGTTTTGTGGCCTTGCATCGCAAGCCCAGGACATACATTTTTCTCAGTACTATACTTTTGCTTCAGCTCTGAATCCTGCATTGGTAGGTAACTATGATGGAAGTTTCCGTCTTGCGGCACTTTATCGCAACCAGTGGATGAACCCATTGGGCAAAAGTGCTTACCAAACTATAGCTGCCGATGTGGATGTATCGTTATTGGAAGGTTACCTACGAACAGATAAACTCGCGATAGGTGTAGGTTTCTACCAGGACAGAAGCGGTGCAGCGGGATTGGCTGTTACCAACGTTTCATTGTCTGTAGCATACCACAAAGGTTTGGATAAATTAGGAAAACACCGTTTGTCATTGGGCGCTCAGGGTGCTTATATGCAAAAACGAGTTGAGGATCCAATCTTTGCAGACCAATTCCGTGGTCATGACCAATCTGTTGCTAACTTCAGTAATGAGCAGTTGGTACGTGGTTTCTACAACTTTGATTTCAATGCAGGTCTATACTACCGTGGTAATATAAAAGACCGCGTGAAAATAGGCGCAGGTTTTGCTGCATACCACATAGCACAGCCATCTGAAGATAATGTAACTGACTCTCTACGTGTGAAAGGAGCTTTGACACGCAGGTATTCAGCAGATTTGAATATCGAAGCATTCTTTGGCAAAAGAAAAAATATCTCTTTGAGCCCGGAGATGATATTCCAATATAAAGACAAGCAACAGGAAATAATGCCGGGCCTTAGCTTTGGATACTATTTCAACACAGGTTTCCGTACAAACAATTCAGTACACGTAGGAGCACGCTACCGCCTGAGCAATAGCACTCCAGGTGATGCAGTTGTTGTATTGGCATCAGTTGAGTTCAGGAATGTGCGTTTAGGAATGGCTTATGATGTAAACGTTTCTAAATTGAGCCTTGCGACACAAAACCGCGGTGGATTTGAAATTTCATTGAGCTATGTTGGCGAAACGATCAAATCTTTCAAAGCAAATAAATCGTTGCCAAGCCGTAGATTCTAAAATCAATTCATAGTAAAAAATAAACTACCTACTGTAAAAACCTGCCTTCGCAGGTTTTTTTTTGAACTAGCTAAACTTCCTCAAAATTATGCGTAAACAATTTATACTCTTCACATTTTGTTTAATAAGCTTAGCCTTGTTTTCGGCTCCTAATGAGCAGAGAAAACTAAATATCAAGCGTACACTTAAGATTGGAGACAAATTTTATGCGGAGTCTCTTTTCTATTCGGCTTCTGAGTACTACAAGGATGTAGTAAAGGTAGAGCCAGAGAACAGATATGCCAACTATTGGCTGGCTATGAGTCTTTTTCAGGCACGTGATTACGAAAATGCAGAAGTGTTTTTTGCAAAATTCAATGCACTGAAAAGCAGTAAAAAAGAATCTGATGCTAAAATGAAGCAAGCAAACCTGGTAATATATAATCAATTCAGGTATTACTATGGACAAACATTGCACAGAAATGGCAAGTATGATGAAGCTATAGCACAACTAAACAAGTTTTCGGGAGAATATAAAGAGGAAGATAAAGCTGTGCTGAGCAAGCTGGTGAAACTGGAAATAGCAGGATGTGAATTTGCGAAGGCAGCACCAAAAAATGGAGCTAAAATCAAAGCAAAGGCATTGGGTAGCAATGTGAACCATTCATACTCTGAGCTTAGCCCTGCATTGGCAGATGAGAACACGCTTGTATTTTCATCAATACCATCAGATACACTTATATTCCTGAAAACTGAGAAAAACAGGAACTATTATAAACTGTATGAGAGCAAATGGGATAACAATGACTGGACCAAAGCAAAGCAAATTAACAATGCTGACCTGAATGATCCTAAATACACAGTGTGCAATGGTACATTCAATAAAGAAAGGACACGTTTCTACTTTAACAAATGTGTGGAAATGGATGATGACCGCGCATTGTGCAACATTTTCGTGGCAGACTACAAAGGAGGCAAATACAGCAATGTTACCCGCCTGCCTGAGCCGATAAACATAAAAGAGAAATATACCAGCACACAGCCAACTGTGCATACAGATGCAGATGGAAGGGAAATTATGTATTTTTCGAGTGACAGGGAAGGAGGTAAAGGGGGAATGGATATTTGGTATTCATCTCGCCAGAAAAGCGGAGAGTTCTCTGCTCCTAAGTTGTTGAGTGGTCCTGTAAACACTGCTGGTGATGAAATTACCCCATACTTTGACGACAGTACTAAAACATTGTATTTTTCTTCAGACGGACATCCCGGCTTTGGTGGATTGGATGTATTCTCTTCTCAGGAGCAACCTGACCTTGGATGGTCTGAGCCTAAGAACCTTGGTCAGCCTTTGAATACAGGTGTTGATGAGTTGTACTATACCCGCACATTTACACAGGAAGGAGGATTCTTTACTTCTAACCGTGTAGGCAGCAAACCATTGAACGGTATAGCTACTGCCAGCGATGATATTTTTAGCTGGGAGAATTTCAAATATGCTGTAACAGGTATTGCATTGCAGGAAGATAATGCAGGTGGCGGAGGCTCACTGGAGGGTGCTACCTTTAACCTATACCTTAAAAAACCTGATGGAACTAAAGAATTAGTAAGTGTGGACTCTGCTGCAAAGAATGGAACATACTTCTTTAAGCTTGCTCCGGATCAGGATTTTGAGGTAGAAGCTGTACGTCCGGGTTATGCACCTAAGATTGAAGCCCTTACTACAAAGGATTTGCCATTTGAAGATACCCTTACACGTAACATTACTGTGCGTAAAGGCATCTATGTACTTTCAGGAGTAATAACCGAGCAAGGTAAGCCTGGCGTAGCTGTGGATGATGTGTTTGTATTGATACAAGAAGATGCAGGCTCAATGGAGAAGACAATTATGGCAGCTAAAACCGGTGTTGGTGTTAGCAGGTACAGTGTAATACTGGAGGCTGACAAGAACTACAAGCTTAGCTTTAAGAAAGAAGGATACTTTGCAAATAACTTTGCGTATTCAAGTAAAGGGCTTGGTCAGATTGACTCTGTAAGGAAAGATGTGGAACTGAACAAATTGGAGCTTAACAAAGAGTACACCTTACAAAATGTATTGTACGAATTTGGTAAGTCTACCCTAACAGAAAACTCTAAAACAGTATTGGATATTTTGTACAACATACTTGTAGAAAATCCATCGTTTGTAATAGAGCTTAGCGCCCACACCGATGCAATAGGCAGCGATGCAGCTAACCTGAAACTGAGCCAGGCACGTGCTGAGGCTTGTGTAGCTTACCTGATAAGCAAAGGCATAGTAAAAGACAGGTTGATACCTAAAGGTTATGGTGAAACCAAGCCTAAAGTACCTAACCAGACTGAAGAAGGTAAAGATGACCCTGCAGGAAGGGCGGTGAACAGAAGAACAGAGTTCAAAATCATAAAAAGCTAATTGAAATAGCTTGGGCATAAAAAAAGCGGGATTCATTTGAATCCCGCTTTTTTTATGCCCTTGAAATGCTTTTTTAACGATATAGAGGGATTTATTTAAGCTTCTTAAATCTGCTAAGATCGCCTTTGCTGATGATCCGGTTGATGTCTGCTACTTCATTTTTGTAGGTACTGCGACTACCGAGATTGTATATTTCTGTTATGGGCTCCTTATCTTTTATCTGTGCCATCATATCAGCGAGCGGAGGAGCTGCAGAAAGCTTTGCATATTCCTCGTAGGTGAGGTTAAGGAATGCTGTATTGGCATTTATGCCACGGTTATCGAGCAGAAAGCCGTTTCCCAGCGCTTCTGGATAGGCAAGTTTACCATTCCGGTATACATCGGCAGGGGCAGGATATGCAATAATGCTGCTGTGGCTGTCATTCAGCGTTACAGCTACATTTTTACTGTAATCGCCATTGGTTTTATAAATAATGGCCTGCTCGCCGGTATAGGTTACTTGGCCCATATCGGACTTAACCTTGCAACCAGTAAAAGCGATGCACGATACGGCAACTGTGGTGATAAGTGTTTTGTGCATTATTTTACGATTACTTTGGCCTTGGAAGTAATGTTGCCTGCTTGTAGTTGTATGCTATACATTCCGCTGCTAAGGTCGCTTATATCGGCTTTAATGGCTCCGTTGGCAATAGTGCCTGAAAATTCTTTAACGGTAGCGCCTAACAGGTTGATAACGCTTAATGTATATGCTCCCTGAATGTTTTTGTCGGTATTTACATATAACACATCGTCTGCCGGATTAGGGAAAACGCTTAACAGTGCATTTTCTGCTTCGTCGATACCAACACTGGCACCACGCTCTATCTGCAGGTCGAGCAGGTATGTGCCTGTAGTGCCTGTAAAATAGTCTGCTACAAAAAAGCTGACAGTGCCGCCACCCTGCACAAAGATGCCACCTGATAGCACATCATCGTAACCATCGCTCCAGTTTGCACCATTTATATTGTAGCTGAACTGTACGTCATTTGTATAATTGTTGCCATTACCGCTGCTGTACGCATCGTGTACACGCGCTGAAATGAGGTAGTTGGTACCTGAAGGCAGGTTTATTTTGTAGTAGTCATAGTCATTGCCAAGGTGCATATTGGAGCCTTGGGTATTAACGGCAGCGCTGTTGCCGCTGAAATTTGCATTGAGTGCATAGGCATTGGCCTGAGCATTATTGTTTTCGTAGATGTCGGGATTCAGGGCTTCTTCTGTTACTGTTATTTTAACCGGATTAGGGAAGTTATCGTTGTAGACCATGGTCCAGTTGGTGCCATTGGTAGAACTGAAGAAAGCAAGGTAGTAAGTACCCGGGTCGACTATAAGCCCGGTTGAATTGAAGGTGACGTTATAATTGGTATTTGCCTGCATATTGATACCCGTTAGCTCAGTCACATTGCTTACATAGGTGCCGTCCAACTTGTACAGGTCGGCAGAAAGGTAGCCGCTGAAGCTGCTTCCTACGTTTTTCATTTGGTTTTGAATGGAGAATGCCTGCCCTTTTACCACTTTGGCCGGAGTAGTAGCACTGTTCATCTGTATATTGTTGTATGGGCCAACAACTACAATGGATGCAGGATTAAAGAAAGTAGCCTGGTCTATGAGCGAGTAATTATTGTTGCCTGTTTTGTAATAGATGCCGATATAGTATTGGCCTGGTACTACTGTCAGGGGATTCAATGTAAAGCTTACATTGTAGTAAAAGTTGGATTGCATGGTTTGGTTGGTATACTCCTGTATAAAACCTGCAAAAACACCGTCGATATCAAACAAAGCAGCCGCAAAGTCACCGGTAAAATCAGCACCTGTGGCGTTTAGAATCTGCGTATTAACCTGCAGTTGGCTACCGGTTTGTACAGGATTTGCATTCACTGTCATAGCAGAGTACAGTTTTATACCATCGGGATTGATGGTACCTGTACCGCCACCACCACCACCGCCACCGCCACCTGTAAGTGGTTTTATACCTATAACAGCTTGCTGGTTGCTGTTAAAGCCGCCGGTGCCGCCACCAGCGCCCAATGCGGTTGGGTCCAGGTTATCTACCGAAAAATAACCATCGCTGCTGCCACCCCAACCCCAGTTCATGTGCAGGAAGTTGTTTTGGTCGTAACCGTCGCAAACCCAGGTATGGCCGCCACCGTTGCCTATACCTGCATATTGTATCGGCCTGCCTGCATCCAGCTCGGTTTTCATCAGGCTTATCCATTGCGATTGGCTATAGTTTGCCCTTACTACGCCCCTTACCGAAGCAGGGTCGTAGCCAAAGTATGTTTTATACGCATATTCTGCACATGCCTGTATAGGCGAAAGGCTG
>DLGO01000087.1:12168-26374 GCA_002482725.1 Bacteroidetes bacterium UBA7692
GGCTACTACGTAGGCAGAGCTGCCTCCTGTGGCGCCTACGCCATAGTTCATATCTACCGATACACCGCAGTGGTACATCAGCGTGGCTACGCTGGCGTTGGCGCTGCCAAGTGTATTTGGCATGCCTGCCCAGTTGTAGGTGGTACTACCGAAATTGGCTGATTGAACACCATACTTCTGGTCGCTGTACTGATGGAAACCTGTACCCTGTGTTGGGTAATTCCAGAATTTCATAACCTGCGCCATAGCGGTTGCTACGCAGCCGGTTACCGTTCTTTGACCATAGCCTGCATCATAAGGGCACAGGCCGTTTTCGTTGGGTGATTGGTTCCAGCGCGTGGCGCATAGCGGATTAACCGCCCTGCTGCCGCGGGAAGCATTGTTAGTTGTATTAGTATAATAACCTTTCCAAAGAGATTTGATCTCTTCCGTAGTTTCCTGCCTGTTTTCCTTTACAAATACTATCTGCGCATAGTTGTTGTCCATCCACTTGGTAAGTGCCTGCGGCATATCCTCAGTGGTATAGTGCCCTTCGTTGCTGTAGCCCAAAATAGGCGTTACCATATCTTCGCCGGATACTACTACAAACCCGTTTTCATTGCCGATATTGAAAACATAGTAAACAGGTTTGCCATCGCTGCTGCGGCCTACCTTGTCGTTTGTTTTGGCAGTGTATGCCAGCTTTATATTATTGCCGGATGAGCTACTGCCCACGTTTTGCAGGTAAAAATTGGATGCAACTTGTTGTGCGTACTGCAGGCTTACATCGTTTGCCTGTATGGACAAAACGCTTATAAGCGTGAAAATTATCAGGTAGATTTTTCTCATGTAAGAATTATTTGGATAGGGTGAAATTAAGAATATACCTTATTCGTTGGTAGTGATTCCTTGCAAAAAGTGCTTCGTGGATTATAAAGTATTAATTGCCATAGGAATAGAGTTGTTGTGAGGGCTGTGTTTCTGAGGTATTAGGCTTCTGAAAGAATAGCAATCCTTTATTTAGCGGTATTATTACCTAAATTATATGGAGGAAACTGAACTGGAACAATATGATTTTAGAGCTATATCTGATGCTCAGAAGCAAAGTGCAGCAGCTAAAGTGACGAAGGCAATCAATATAGCAGGATTTTGCATAGCATTATGGGTATTGATTATGCCTGTGCCTTATGCCGTGGCTATCATAAGCATTACGCTGTTGCCGGTTCTGGCTATTGGTGTTTTAAAATACTTCAAGGGGATGGTAAGACTGGATGACTATAAATCGCCTTTATCATTTCCCAGTATAACCTTTGCCCTTATTTGTAGTGCAGCAATAGCCATAAGGGCATGTTTTGACTTTACTGTCTATAATCATAACTATGTGTGGATACCTGTGTTTATGCTGGCCCTGTCCATGCTTGCAGTTGTATTATATGGTAACAAAGAATTGCGCGCCATGGTGCCGATAAAACGAGCCGGATTATCTTTCATTCTGTTCATTGTATTTTTATGTTATAGCTATGGAGTGTTGGTTGTAATGAATTGCTATTTTGATATGTCAAGACCAGAAGTATTTGAAGCAAGAGTTTTGGACAAATATGTAAATGCTGGCAAAAGGAATGCTGCTAAAACATATTACCTGAGGCTTACCAGATGGGGAAAACAAGAAGAGGGCGCCAGAGTTCGGGTCACGAATGAAAAATATGCACGCACGACAGTAAATAGTAAAATTAATATTTACTACAGGCATGGATTGCTTGGCATTCCATGGTTTGAAGTGAAATAGAGTTTTTTTATCCTGGTATCTTTTCTACCAGTATGCTATTGCCTTTTACATCGAAGTAGGTACAGGTCATTTGGTTTACATCCACGTACCATTTTTCTATACCTGTTTCTGCGGATTGGCTGCAAAAGGTGGGATAGTCGGAACCGCCCTGCTGGTGGGCTTTCAGGTATTGTATGAATAGCTGGTCGTCGGCTTCGGCTGCTATATGCAATGCTGCATATTTCGGGTCGGAAGAAGTGGTAAATCCATTGGTGCCAAAGTAATCTACATGGCCATCGGTAACCAAACTGTCGTAGCCTGTAACACCGAGTTGCTTTATCTCCTGAATATATGCCGGGAAATCGGCTCCGCTTTTTACCTTGCTATGTGCTGCTTTGATGTCGCTGATGGAGAACATGAAGTGTTTATTTTTGGTAGGGGTAAATATGGTGAATAGGGGGATAATTTCCCATTAATATTTTTTAGCAAAAATTAATCCTGTTGATGTTCAATTAATTGTTTGTGTTTTAATGGCTTGATAACCACGTAATACCTTTAAGGTATTGCAAATCCGGGGGTGTTTTATGATATTTGGATTTGAACCGCAAAGCTATGAACCCAATGGCAACGAGTGTGGCAGGAGTGAGGTATAGTATATGTATTGGCTTTTTTACCACATTGAATAAAACTAAATTTTACCCTCAGGTTGCAGATGATTTATACCCTCATTTTGCAGAAGATTTTACCCTCAGTTTCACTATTAAAAACACCCTCAGTAATCATGAAAAAACACCCTCAGAAATTTTTAAAAAAAGTACCCTCAGCGAAGCGGTTAATTTACCCTCAGAAAAGTTTGGAATTTTTACCCTCAGCTTTTAACGGAAACAATACTTAAAAGGGGGGGATTTACCCTCAAAACAAAATGAAAAAATACCCTCATAAATATGGACCAGATTACCCTCAGAACCAGAAATAAAAACATCCTCAAAAAGAAACAGGTTTTACCCTCAGCCGAACCGGCATTTTTTACCCTCAGAAAATAGCGGGAGTTTCCATGGAATTTAGCCTCAAAATAGCGGATACAACTAAGGGTTAGCCCAATGATGCGGTAAAGTTGAGCATTCAAACTTGATTGAGGTGCAGCTTAGTTTCCCTAAAAATCATAAAGGGAGCAATAGAATTGTTTGAAATCCATAATTTAGATATATGAATAAGCCAAGTACGCTGGAGCAGTTTTACAAAGACAATTTCCCGAGTTGCAATACTGGCCGGTTTTCGGTGTCGCCGCAAATGGGCCACATCAATGTATTCGAGCGCGGTATCATCTGTAAGCAGTTGGCACCTTTCAGCCGTAATGATTACTACAAAATTTCGCTGATAGAAGGCCGTGGCATATTGCACTATACTGATAAGTCGGTAGAGGTAACGGGTCATGCGCTGGTGTTCTATAATCCGGCAATGGCTTACTCCTGGGAGCCTTTGAGCGAAAAGCAAGGTGGGTATTTCTGCCTGTTCAACAACAGCTTTATTGCACCCTTGCTAAAGGATACTACAGTTAAGAAATCTTCTTTATTTACCCCAACATCCAACCCGGCCTACAATATAGATGAAGAACAGGCGCAGGAAATTGTTTTCATTTTCCGCAAAATGAACAAGGAACTGGAAAGCGCTTACGAAGCCAAGTACGAGGTAATGCGCCACTACCTGCAACTGCTGATACACGAAGGCCATAAGCTGCAGCCGGCGAACAGCACAGGACAAAAGTACCTGAATGCCTCGTCGCGCATAGCTTCGCTATTTGCAGAACTGCTGGAAAGGCAGTTCCCGGTAGACTCTACCGAGCATGAGCTGAGGCTTAAATCGCCTGTTGACTTTGCCGAAAGGCTATCGGTGCATGTAAACCACCTGAACAGGGCGGTGAAAGAGATTACGGGCAAAAGTACCACCGAATTGATTTCGGCACGCGTGGCAAATGAGGCTAAGTCGCTTTTGCAGCATACCGATAACAGTGTGGCCGAAATTGCCTACAGCCTTGGGTTTGAGCATGCATCCAACTTCAATATCTTCTTCAAAAAACAAACAGGGCTTACACCACTTACGGTGCGTTCTGCCCAAAATCTGCGCCTTTCACAACAAATGCAAAATGTTTGATTTGAATAGTTTTCGGTTTGATTTGAATAATTGAGAGCGGATAGGTTTTAACACTTTTGCAGTGCGAAAATCGGAAAGAAAGGCCGGGAGCCTTCATCAAAGGATTTTCAGCATGTTATATGCTAAGAACAATACTACTATCAGTTACGGCCCTACTTTCACTGCACATTGCCGCACAGCAGCAGCTAAGTCTGAAGGAAGCAGTCAACAATGGCCTCGCTAACTACGGTACCATAAAGGCTAAGTCGAACTACCTGAGCTCTTCGCAAGAACTGGTGAAGCAAAGCAAACGGGAATATATACCGAATGTAAATCTGTCGGCCCAACAGGACTTTGGTACAGTAAACGGGCAAAACGGTCCGCTGTATGGTTTCGGTGGTTTTGGTGTTGCCTCTTCCGGTTTGCCGCTAACATCACAAAACTGGAACTCTGGTTTTGGCGCACTGTACCTGGCCAATGTCAACTGGGACTTTTTCACTTTTGGCAGGGTGGTAGGCAGGGTGAAAATTGCCAAGGCAACTGCCGAGCGCGATAACACAGATTTGCAGCAAGAGCAGTTCCAGCATCAGATAAAGGTGGCCTCGGCCTACCTGAACCTTCTGGCAGCACAGAGGTTGACGCTATCGCAACAGAAAAATCTGGAGCGCGCGCAGACCTTTAAGAATACAGCGGTAACAAGGGCTGCTAATCGCTTGCTGGCAGGGGTGGACTCATCGCTGGCAGCAGCGGAGGTGTCGGGAGCAAAAATTGCCCTTACCAAAGCCAAAGATTTTGAACAGGAGCAGGCCAACAGGTTGGCAGTGTTAATGGGTATACCTGCGGCAGAGTTTGTTTTGGATACGGCTTTCATCAGCCGTATACCTGCGGCCATATCTGCAGTAGTGGTATCGAAAGACAAAGACCACCCATTGCTTAGGTTCTACCAAAGCCGTATTAACTGGAGCGAAGCTCAGTTGAAATACTTTAAAAAGCTATACTATCCTACGTTTACCATTTTCGGTATTATGCAGGGCAGGGGATCGGGATTTGAAGCGGGGTACACCCAGGACCAGACGAAGTACTCGCAAAACTATGGACAAGGGGTGACGCCGGTACGCGCCAACTACCTGGTAGGGGTGGGCATGAACTGGAGCCTGACAACCATACTGCGCACCACGCCACAGGTGAAGTCGCAGAAGTTTGTGACCAAGGGATTGCAGGACGAATACGACCTGGCAAACCAGCAATTGAAAGCCCAGACAGACCTTGCCGAGCAAAAGATAAACAACGCCCTTTCCAACTATAGCGAAGCGCCACAGCAGGTAAAAGCGGCACAGGATGCCTACCTGCAAAAAAATACGCTGTACAGAAATGGCCTTGTCAATATAGTAGATGTTACACAGGCACAGTATGCGCTTAACCGCGCCGAAACAGACCGCGACATAGCCTTCAATAATGTGTGGCAGGCGTTGCTGTTCAAGGCCGCGGCCACGGGGGATATTTCAATTTTTATGAATGAATTTTAAAAGAAGCGATAAATGAACTTAATACGATTTGCACTACGAAAACCCATATCGGTACTGGTGCTGGTGGCCGGTTTGTTCTTTTTCGGGATAAACGCCATACGCGACATTAAGGTAGATATTCTGCCGAAGATGAACCTGCCGGTGATATACATAGCCCACCCGTTTGGCGGCTACACGCCCAACCAGATGGAGTCTTACTTTGGTAAGAACTATGTGAACATATTGCTTTTTGCCAATGGCATAAAGAGCATAGAAACAAAGAACACGCAAGGCCTGATGCTGATGAAGCTTACCTACTACGAAGGTACCAACATGGCACAGGCAGCTGCCGAGATAAGCGCGCTGAGCAACAGGATACAGGCGGCATTCCCGCCCGGTTCGCAACCACCCTTTGTTATCCGTTTCGATGCATCGTCATTGCCTGTAGGGCAGTTGGTGCTCAGCAGCCCGATACGCTCCAACAACGAGTTGCAGGATTTGGCAAACGTGTATGTGCGCTCATCCTTTACGGCCATTCCGGGATTGTTGGCGCCTGCGCCTTTTGGCGGTAGTCCGCGTACCATAGAGGTAAACGTGGACCCCGAGTTGCTGCGTTCGCACAACATGACACCCGACCAGGTAGTGGAGGCCATCAGGCTGAATAACCAGACCGCGCCCTCGGGCAACGTGCGCATAGGCGACCAGAACTATATAACCCCTACCAATAACACTATCAGGGATATTAAAGACTTTGAAAACATACCGCTGTTTAAAGGTGGTGTGCAGAACCTGTACCTGCGCGATGTAGCTACTGTTAAAGATGGCGCCGACGTAACTGCGGGCTATGCGCTTATAAACGGCAAGCGCTCGGTGTACATAAGCATAGCCAAAGGTGGCGATGCCAGCACATGGGAGGTGGTGAAAAACCTGAAAAAGAACCTGCCGAAAATACAAAGCACCCTGCCCGAGGATGTAACCTTGTCGTACGAGTTTGACCAATCGGTATATGTTATCAATGCCGTGAAGAGCCTGATAACGGAGGGTATTATTGGCGCGGTGCTTACCGGACTGATGGTATTGCTGTTCCTGGGCGACAGGCGCGCTGCGCTTATCGTTATCCTTACCATTCCTACCTCTATCATAGCAGGGGTGTTGTTCCTGAAACTGTTTGGCCAAACCATCAATATCATGACCCTGAGCGGCCTTGCATTGGCAATTGGTATTCTGGTCGATGAAAGTACCGTAACCATAGAGAACATACACCAGCACCTGGATATGGGCAAGCCCAAGGCGCTGGCTATATGGGATGCCTGTAAGGAGATTGCCTTCCCAAAATTGCTGATACTGTTTTGTATACTGGCAGTGTTTGCGCCGGCCTTTACCATGACGGGTATTCCGGGAGCTTTATTCCTGCCATTGTCGCTGGCTATTGGGTTCTCCATGATTGTTTCGTTCCTGCTGTCACAGACCTTTGTGCCTGTAATGGCCAACTGGCTTATGAAAGACCATGTGCCGCACACTGCAACCGAAACGCATGATGCCAAAACAGGCAAGTTCGACCGTTTCAAAGCGGGCTTTATGCGCCTTGTCGACCGCATGTTCCCAATCAAACGCATTATAGTATTAGGCTACCTTGTAGCTGCATTGGGGCTTGCTTTTCTGCTGTTGGAAACCATTGGCAGGGATGTGTTGCCAAAGGTAAACTCCACGCAGTTTCAATTGAGGCTGCGCGCACCGGATGGCACGCGTATAGAGCGTACCGAAGAAAAGGTTTTAACCACCCTTAAAGAACTGGAAAAACTGGTAGGGAAGGAGCATGTGTCTATTACTTCGGTGTATGTAGGGCAACACCCTTCGCTGTTTTCCATTAACCCGATATACCTGTTTACAGCGGGTCCGCACGAGGCTGTGTTTCAGGTAACGCTGAAAGATTACCATGGCGACATGGACGAGTTTAAAGACCGGTTCCGCGAAAAGGTGAAAGCTGCTGTGCCCGATGTTAAGCTATCCTTCGAGCCAATAGAGCTTACAGATAAGGTGCTTAGCCAGGGTTCCCCGACACCAATAGAGGTGCGTATAGCGGGCAAAAACAAGAAGCTGAATGAGCAATATGCCAATAAGATAATTGCCAGCCTGAATAAGATAGCGTACCTGCGCGATGTGCAGATAGGTCAGCCTATTAAGTACCCTTCGCTTAATATCAATATAGACCGCGTAAGGGCCGCGCAACTGGGTGTGGACATGAATGATATATCTCGCTCGCTGGTGGCTTCTACTTCTTCTTCGCGCTATACCGAAAAGAATACCTGGATAGACGAAAAGGCAGGACTGTCATATAATGTGCAGGTGCAGGTGCCGCTGGACCAGATGCACAACGAGAATGAGATCGGCGAAATCCCATTGCTGAAAAACTCGGCTCGCCCAATATTGAGCGATGTGGCTACAATAACTATGGATACTACCTATGGAGAAAACGATAACCTGGGCGCCATGCCTTACCTTACGGTAACCGCAAACCTGAATGATAAAGACCTTGGTTCTGCATCGGCAGATGTAGCCGCGGCAATTAAAGACCTGGGCGAGCTGCCGCGCGGCTTGTTTATAGAGCCAATAGGCTTGAGCAAGGTGCTGACAGAAACCCTAAGCAGCCTGGAGTCGGGCTTGCTGGTAGCCATTGTGGTAATATTCCTGATGCTGTCGGCTAACTTCCAGTCGTTCAAAGTTTCGCTGGTGGTATTGTCTACCGTGCCTGCTGTGGTGCTGGGCTCACTGATATTATTGACCATAACCGGCTCTACACTTAACCTGCAATCGTACATGGGTATCATCATGTCGGTGGGGGTGTCCATAGCCAATGCGGTGCTATTGATAACACATGCCGAAGAAATAAGGCTGAAGACAGGCAATGCGCTGGAAGCAGCCAGGGAAGCGGTTTCGGTGCGTTTGCGCCCTATTATAATGACCAGCGTAGCAATGGTAGCCGGTATGTTGCCAATGGCAATAGGCCATGGCGAAGGCGGCGACCAGGTGTCGCCACTGGGGCGCGCGGTAATCGGTGGCCTTGTATTTTCTACCATAGCTGTGCTATTGATACTGCCAATGGTATTTACCTGGATGCAGGGCAAAACCACTACCCAATCCGTATCACTGGATCCTGAGGACAAAGAGAGCATTCATTACATATCATCCCCTTTAAATATTCAACATGATTAAGAGTAAACTGACTACTGCTGCATATACAATAGGCGCGCTGCTGGCGTTGTCGCTGTCTGCCTGTTCGGGCAAAAAAGAGCAGAAGGCCGAAGTGGCCGCTCCGGTAAAAATAGAGACCATAACACTGGCTAAAGAAAAGATAGGCACCTCTTTGCAACTGCCCGGTGAGCTGATAGCTTTTCAACAGGTAGACCTGTATGCCAAGGTAAACAGCTTTGTAAAAGACCTGAAAGTGGACATAGGTTCCGAAGTGCAACAGGGGCAGCTATTGGTGTCGCTCGAAGCGCCCGAGCTTACTTCGCAACTGGCGGCTGCACAGTCGCGCCTTATGTCGCAGGAGGCAATATATACTTCTACCAAAGCCAGCTACGACCGCTTGCTGGAAACAAGCAAAACACCGGGTACCGTATCGCAAAATGACCTGGACATAGCACTCGCAAAACGCAATTCCGACAAAGCGCAGTTTGATGCGGCAAAGGCTTTCCACAAAGAGATAAGCACCATGATAGGTTATCTCGAAATACGTGCGCCTTTTGCAGGCGTTATATCATCGCGTAACATAAACCCCGGTGCTTATGTGGGTTCTGCGGGCAAGGGTGCGGAGCTTCCTTTGTTTACCCTTCAGGAGCAGAAAAAGCTACGCCTTGCGGTTGCTATACCCGAGGCATATACTTCGTACCTGAAAACAGGCGATGAAGTAAAATTCAGGGTGCGCTCTTTGCCATCGGAAACATTTACCTCTAACGTAAAAAGGAAAGCCGGTGCGCTTGACCTGCGCCTGCGCTCGGAGCGGGTAGAGATGGATGTAGTGAACAATAACAAAAAACTATTGCCGGGCATGGTGGCGGAAATTTCGCTGAATCTTTCTGCGGCCGACAGCACCTTCTTTGTACCTAAAACGGCTGTGGTAAATTCTGCCGAAGGCATATATGTGATACGTGTGGATGCGGCAAATAAAACAGAACGCGTACCTGTAAAAAAAGGCCGCGAAGCGGGCGATAGGGTAGAGGTATTCGGCGCGCTGAACAACGCCGAGGCATTGGTGTTGAAAGGAAGCGAAG
This sequence comes from Bacteroidetes bacterium UBA7692, assembly GCA_002482725.1. GTDB lineage: Bacteria > Bacteroidota > Bacteroidia > Chitinophagales > LD1 > UBA7692. The sequence continues at coordinate 21,822 of DLGO01000087.1, forward strand.
AGCTGAAGGACGGAACGGTCATAAACAGGTAGGATATAGAAGCTGTTTGGATTCATCTCAATAATTTGTTTATGGATCTTTTCAGCTGCAACATCATCAGGTTTTATTGCCAGAGGAGCTCCACTATGGCTGCAAAAACCTTCTTTGTTTCGCTCGAAAATAGCCTATAAACAATTTTATCAGTTAAATCAAAATAGCTTCTTAAAACAAAAAAATAGCAATATGGAATACAGATTTTTAGGTGCATCGGGCTTGAAAGTACCGGTACTTAGTTTCGGCACAGCCACCTTTGGCGGCGGCACAGAGTTTTTTAAAGTATGGGGCAGCACACAGGTGGCAGAAGCCACGCGCATGGTAGACCTATGCCTGGAGGCAGGGCTTAACCTGTTCGATACGGCCAATGTGTACTCAAAGGGATTGTCGGAGGAGATTTTAGGCGAGGCTATTAAAGGCAAGCGCAACAACTTGTTGTTGTCTACCAAAGCTACCTTCCCTATGAGCAAAGTAGAAAACGATTACGGTTCATCCCGCTTTCACCTTACGCGCGCATTGGAAGATAGCCTGCAACGCTTGCAGACAGACTACGTGGATATTTACCACATGCACGGTTTCGATGGCAATACACCGGTAGAAGAAACACTGCGCACCCTGGATGATTTTATAAGGAGCGGCAAGGTGCGTTATATAGCTTGTTCCAATTTCTCAGGATGGCATTTAATGAAATCATTATCGGTATCGGAGCGCTATGGCTGGGCTAAATATATCGGCCATCAGGCATACTATTCACTTGCCAACCGCGAGTTTGAGTGGGAGCTGATGCCGCTGGGCATAGACCAGGGCGTAGGCACATTGGTATGGAGCCCGCTGGCAGGTGGCAAGCTGGGTGGCAAGATAAGAAGAGGGCAGCCCGCACCTGCCGATAGCCGCATAGGCCAGGGTGGCAGCATGGGTCCGCAGGTTACGGATGAAATGTTGTACGATATAGTGGATGTGCTGGAAGCATTGGCGCAGGAACGCGGCAAAACAGTGGCGCAGGTAGCGCTTAACTGGCTGCTGCAACGCCCTACTATTTCTACATTGGTAATAGGCGCACGAACAGAGGAACAACTGATACAGAATCTGGGAGCAACCGACTGGAGCCTTACCGCCGAAGAGGTGAAGCGCCTGGACGCAGTAAGCACGGTAGAAGCTGTGTACCCATACTGGCACCAAAGGGGATACAAACAGCTGAACGCTGCATTAACTTTCTAGTATTGTGCTTTTGTAAGCATAGGAGGTCGGCATTTGGTTAATGTGCCGGCCTTTTTTTACCCCATCAACCCTTTTAAAGGAACTGAATACAACTGCTGCTCCTGCAAACCGTTCTCTGACATTATGAAATTTGCTGCCTGCGCACCGCTGGTATAGGCTGCTTCCATCAACATGCTCGGGTTATTCAGTTTTACCCAATCGCCTGCCAGGTATAAACCGGGTACTTCGGTGATTACCGTAGGCCGCTCTTTGTACAGGCCTGTATGGAAAGCAGAAAAGTTGTCCTTGTGCTGCAGGTATTCATGGGTGATTTTCATGCCCTTTAATTCGGGCAGGTAGTAATACAGTTCTTCCAGTAACCTGTTTTTGATGTCTTCATCGCTGGTTACATCATCGGGTAGGGCATAGCTGTGCAGCTCGAATATGCCGCCTTTGTTTGCCGTGCTCCATGCCGTCGATTCCTTTTCCATTTTGTGGTAAAAGGTAATGGAGTCAAGCACTTTCAGGCTTTCGGTAAAAACAAAATAGGGCAGGTCTTCCTGCTCAAATTTATCTGTCCATACGCGGTACACCGCATAGCGGGCAGAGGCTTTTACATGGCCTGCCTGCCGGGCAAATGTAGGGTATGCCTGCAGGGTAGGTGAGTTGGCCAGTATGCGCGGTACATGCTTTACATCTGCTGCCAGTATGCAGTAGTCGTATTCGCTGTTATTTATTGTAAATCCATGGTCGTTTTTCTGTATGGAATCTACGCCCTCGTTCAGGCGTATGTTGCCGCCGTGCGACTCTATATAGCGCTGGCTTGGTTGCAGAAATGTAGTTTCGAAATCATCGTTCAATACATCGTATAGCAAGCCCAGGTCGTTGCTCAGGAAGTAGAAGTGGAAGCTCTTGATAAGCTCGGCAGTGCTCATTTGCTCCGCACTGGAAAAAAAGGCGCGCGCAAAGGCACCGAATACCAGTTTCATTTTGTGCGGTACACCACTCTGGCGCATGTAGGTGCTCAGTGGCTTGTTATCCCAGCTGTCGAAAGTAGTTGCGGCATTGTAGCCAAACATGGCCATCAGCTGCATGCTGAATGGGTTCCATATCACCTGCTTCAGGCTGAACACGCCCGCATTGCGCATGCTCCATACATTCAGCAGTGGTGTGTTGTCTATTTTGTTGAAGCTTTGGCGCGAATGGTCCTTGTACATGATCAGGTAGTCCGATATGGGTATCAGGTGCCTGTCGCAGTCTATTTTCTTCAGGTAGTTGCGCAGGTTAAAATACTGGCGGAAGAAAGCATGGAAGCCATGCTCGGTGCGCAGCGTTTCGCCCTTGCTCTCAAACGTCCATGAGCCAACCTTGCCACCCAGGTAAGCCGCTTTTTCATATAGCGTAACCTGAAAGCCCCGCTCTGCGAGGCTTGCCGCTGCAGCAATGCCGGCTATGCCACCACCCACTACTGCTACCTTTTTCGGTGTGCTTAGTTGCAGGGGCAGCGCTGTGTTTATCTTGTTCAGCTCAATTTTGTAGTACTGCAGCTTACTTGCTATCTGCTGCTTCAGCCATTGTTGCATGCGAATATTGTTGGGTGTTTGCGCGCCATAGTTTGGCAAATTCAATAGATACCTTATCGCTCTTTATCAGCATGTCGTTCAGCCTTTGGGTAGTGTGGTTATACAGGTTCGACTCCAGAAAAGCCACATCTTCCTCCACTATTTTGTTCGACTTCTTTAGCATAAAGTAGCGGGCAAAGGCATCGAAGCCGGCAAATATGTTGTCCCAAAGGGTTATTTGCAGCATCACTATTTTGTTGCCTTCTATCGGGTAAAAGTGTTCGTATATATACAGCACACGCTTCTTGCCCGGAAAGTTTATCTGCAGCTTGGATGTGTGCGGAAAATGGAATTCGAAGTTGGTCTTTATCTCCGGCTCAAACCCGAAATAGAACTTCTCGAAAAACGAGCTGAGATTCTTGCGGTAGTAGGTGCCGACTAAGCTTTTACCATCCATTTCTATATTAAAATCTACGGTAGAGCGGTTCAGGTTGCCCATAAAGGTAGATATGCTGTTTACGTGCACATGGTCTATATGGTAGGGGTCTATCAGGCTTTCTGCCACCAGCTTCAGGTCAGCTTCCAGCACATGGTAGTTGAACACATAGGGCCTGTCTTTCATTTCGGGTATGGGTGGCAGCGCTACGCTGGCCGCCAGTTCTGCATCGCCTATAAAGGCCCACACCATGTGGTCAACCTCTTGTGTCGGGTAGTGCTTTACGCATACTGCGGGTATCTGGCTATCGCTTTCCAGCGATGGTATAGAAACGCATTTGCCTGTGCCGGCATACTCCCAGCCGTGGTATGCGCATTTAATGTTTTCCCCTTCTACATTGCCAAGGCTCAAGAGCACATTGCGGTGGCAGCAGCGGTTTTCTATCACATTTATCTTACCGCTTTTACCACGGAATACCACCAGTTCCTGTCCTAGTATTTTCTTGGGCAGCGGGTTCTTTTCTTTTAATTCATCTATTAAACAAACCAAATACCATTGGTTGGTAATGTACATGCTTTCCGTTTTGATTATTCATAGACAAAATAAAGGCAAAAGAGTTCGATAGAAACAAAAAAGTATTTAAGGCTGAAAACTTTCTACCGCCGCTAAGGTGTCTGCAATGTCCTGCTCGCTGATGGAATGGCTGATAAACCACGTTTCGAACGCCGATGGCGGAAGGTAGATGCCTTGCTTCAGCAGGTGGTGGAACAGCCTGTTGAAAGTGGCATTGTCGGCCTTTGCCGCAGCATCAAAATCATTGATGGGAGAGCTGCTGAAGTGCAGGCTTATCATAGAGCCTACACGGTTTATTTGTATTGGTGTGCCTTTCTTCGCAAATATAGCTGCCAGCCCTTTTTCAAGCGCCGCTGTTTTGTTTTCCAGGTCGGTGTATATGGATGGATGGTCGTTCAGTTGTTTCAGCAGGGTATAGCCCGCTATCATGGCAATTGGGTTGCCGCTTAGTGTTCCTGCTTGATATACCTTGCCCACCGGTGCCAGGTGCTCCATTATTTCTTTTTTACCGGCAACGCAGCCTACAGGCAAGCCGGCGCCTATTATTTTACCGAAGGTGATCAGGTCGGCCTGTATGCCATACAGCTCCTGCGCGCCACCTTTGGCAAGGCGAAAGCCCGTCATTACTTCATCAAATATAAATACAATGCCCTCGGCAGTGCAAATGTTGCGCAGACCTTCCAGAAATCCGGCTTGCGGCAACACACAGCCCATGTTACCTGCCACGGGCTCCAGTATTATGGCGGCTATCT
>DLGO01000095.1:0-23533 GCA_002482725.1 Bacteroidetes bacterium UBA7692
AAATAGACTGAATAGATGGTGCTAAAAATCCACGTGCAATACCCGACAAGCCAATAACAATGTATACACTCCATACGCCATAGTTGCGAATGATAGCCGCATCATCTACCATTAAATATGTGATAGCACCGAAGCAGCAAGCCAGGGCAAAAACACTATAACGCACTATGCTGAAACGATTGAAAGTATCTGCTGTATAGCCGCCAATAAGTGTGGCACAGATAAACGGAAGTGCTTCGCTTAACCCAATAAGCCCGAGTGCAAGAGGATTCTTTGTTATCTGGTAAACTTTCCAACCGAGGATGGTTTCTGCCAGTTGTATGGCAAAAGTGAGGGTGAATCGGGAAAGCTGCAGGTTTCTGAAGTCTTTAATTTTCCAAACCGCAAAGGGGTCATGTTTCTTGCCTGATGTGTCAACTTCGCTCACAAACTATATTTTCGGAGGCGAAAGTAGGTTTTTTATTCGCCCGTTTAAGGTTTAACATTTGTTGTTTTATCATAAAACCAATTGCCGTTCGTCTTGCATAAAGTGATGAAAGATTCAGGTTACCCGTTTTTTAGAAGTGTTGTATATGCAGCTGCATTGGTCTTTGTGCTGTGGGTGGTGAAGGGAATTGAATGGATGTCCGGTGCGGACTTTGGCAGTTATGGCATATTGCCGCAACATGTGGAAGGATTGAAGGGTATTTTATTCTCTCCGTTTATACATGGCTCCTGGGAGCATCTACTGAATAATACGGGACCTGTTTTCCTTTTGCTGATAGTGCTGATAAATGGCTATCCCAAGGTAGCCCTACAGGTGGTGATTTTCATCCATCTGGTCAGCGGGCTGCTGGTATGGTCCACAACGGAAAGCTACGCGTACCATATAGGCATAAGCGGTATTATTTATGGCCTTGCTGCATTTCTGATTGCATCGGGGATATTCCGCAGGGATAGGACTTCAACCAGTATAGCCATTATAGTTGCACTCATGTATGGTGGTATGATCATAGGATTTGTACCGCAACCGGGAGTAAGCTGGCAGTCGCACTTTTGGGGTGCGGTGAGTGGTGTGATAATAGCAGTACTCTACCGCAAAAGGGATTTGCCTGTTGTGGTAAATGAAGAGGAAGATGATAGTACGGAGAGCGAACACTTCTTTGAAAACACGCAGCAAGGAAAAAATTTAGAATAAAGCCTCTACCAAATGCTGCACCTTGCTGATACCTATCAGCTGTAGCTGGAACTTGGATTCGTCAATTCCTTTCAGGTTGAATTTGGAAACGAACATGGTGGCAAAGCCCAGTTTGTCGGCCTCTGCTATGCGTTGTTCAATACGGCTTACTGCGCGCACTTCACCGCTCAGCCCTATTTCACCGGCAAAGGTAATTTTAGATGATATGGGCTTGTCTTCGTAAGACGATATCATGGCAGCTATCAATGCCAGGTCTATGGCCGGGTCTTCCACTTTCATACCGCCGGCAATATTCAGGAATACATCTTTGGTGCCAAACTTGAAGCCCGAACGTTTTTCCAAAACGGCCAGCAGCATTTGCAGTCTCCTGTTGTCGAAGCCTGTGGCACTACGCTGAGGTGTGCCGTAAAATGCAGGGGTTACCAATGCTTGTGTTTCTATCAGGAAAGGGCGCATGCCTTCCATCAGGGAGCCTACTGCTACACCGCTCAATTCTTCTTCGCGCTGGGTAAGCAGTATTTCGCTGGGGTTGAGGACAGGACGCAAGCCGCTGCCTTGCATTTCGTATATGCCTATTTCGGAGGTAGCACCAAATCGGTTTTTGATAGTGCGCAGTATACGGTATGTATAATTCCTATCACCTTCAAATTGCAGGACCACATCTACGATATGCTCTAATACTTTTGGTCCGGCTATCATACCATCTTTGGTAATATGACCGATAAGGAAAATGGGGATGTTGCGCTCTTTGGCAAAACGTTGCAGCTCTGCGGTGCATTCCCTCAACTGGCTTACACTGCCCGGAGGCGATTCTACGTATGCCGTGTGAAGCGTTTGTATCGAGTCTATGATAAGTATCTCGGGCTGCAGTATCTCTGCCTGCTTAAAAATAGCTTGGGTATTGGTTTCGGTAAGTATATAGCACTCTTCGTTTTGTATGCCAATGCGCGCAGCGCGCAGCTTTACCTGGCGCTCACTTTCCTCGCCGGATACATACAGCAATTTTGTGCCACGCATCTGCAGGCCTATTTGTAGCATAAGGGTAGACTTACCTATGCCCGGGTCGCCACCCAATAATATCAATGAGCCCGGCACTATACCACCGCCAAGCACCCTGTTCAGCTCGCTGTCCAGCGTATCTGCGCGTAGGGATTCTGATTCTGTGATATCCTTGATAGGCGTAGGTACATTGGTGCCTGTGCGCGAAGCATAGCTTTTTTCCTTTGCCTTTTCTTCTTCTTTAGTAGTAGTTTCTTCTACATAAGTATTCCACTCATTGCATGCAGGGCATTTGCCGATCCACTTGGGAGAGTTTGCTCCGCAATTCTGACATACATATACTGTTCTTGCTTTGGCCATTTCGTTGCTAATGTAGTAAGCCGGGAACTATTTGGCGTAAAAAAATGAGGTCATCTAAGATTGGGTGAATCTGTGGCTTGATTGGCTCATTTTCAATATGTTTTAGCTTAGGAAATACTTGCACTTTAATTTCTTTAACAGTAGATGCCAAAAGCGCATCATATTTTTGTATTGGTGAAAAGACTATCAGGTAAAATCACTTACTGCTTGTGCTGGACAATGGCGTTGCTAACGCTGAACAGCAGCGTGGATATAGCTGACTATAAGCTCTACCGCAATCCTGATAATAATGCTAATACCTATGTAAACGAGATGGAGAGTCTTGTAGAGCTTGTAGTAGAGGATATTTTTCAGCAGGGCAATAAGTTTCCGGAGAAAAAGAATGACGATACAACTTCTAACTCAGTGCTGAAGAAAGGCATTAGCTTCCAAAAGATAATGTTTGCAGAAGTGGTAAAGCCTGTGCCACCAGTGGAAATTAAGATTGAATATATAGTAGAAAACCTTAGCTACACCTCGTCTTTTGTAGGGGATATATTTATCCCACCTCCCAATCATGTTTAAGATATAGCAAGCTGCATATAATATGTAGTGATTTCCATTGCGGATATGCCAATACGGCGGTATCCGTGCTTTGCTTTATTCATTAAACATTTTTCACGAATGATAAGGAACACACAATGGTGGTTCTTTGTGCTGGTATGCATGGTTTGTAGCTACACACGTGCAACAGCGCAGGATACACTGACTTTGAAACTGTCTGATGCCGAAAGGTTATTTGCAGACAGTAATCTATTGCTGCTGGCCCAGCAATACAATATAAATGCCGCCAAGGCACAGATAATAAGGGCAAAGGCCTGGGACAATCCCACCTTTACCTACGAGCAGATGCTCGTAAACCAGAACACCAAAGAGATACTGCCTGTTGGTAAAACGGGGCAGTACATATTTCAGGCAGAGCAGCTGCTGCATATAGCAGGGCAGCGCAACAACAACATAAAAATAGAAAAGATAAATGCCGAAATAGCGGGCTATCAGTTCTATGACCTGTTGCGCACATTGCGCTACCAATTGCGCAGGACCTACGTGTCGCTGTACTACAAACAGCAATCGCTGAAAGTGTACAACACAGAGATAGGCTCGCTGGAAAACCTGGTAGCGCTGTACCAGGAGCAGTACACCAAAGGCAATGTGCCTTTTAAAGATGTACTGCGCCTTACTTCGTTCCAGTTTCAACTGGAAACGGAGCAGAAAGAATTGCTGGAAAGCATACGCTCCGATGTAAGCATGCTAAAGGTGCTGATAGGCAACCGCGGCACCAGTTACATTGTGCCCGACATTACACCCGATGAGCTGGAGAAGCCTGACCTGCGCCCTTTTGTGATAGGGCAGCTATTGGACACCGCCGCAGCCAACAGGTATGACCTGAAAAGCGCACAGGCATCCATAAGGCTGGAATCGCAAAACCTGAAATTGCAGAAATCGATGGCCGTGCCCGACCTGACCGTGGGCTATGTGTACGATAAAGCCGGTAGCTACATCAACAACTACCATGCTATGCAATTGTCTATACCTATTCCGCTGTGGAACCAGAACAGGGGCAATATTGTAACTGCCCGCAACAGGATTGCGGCATCGCAGGCGGTGTACGACAACGAGGCAAACCAGCTGCAGGCCGAGGTGATAGAAGCCTATGGCAATGCGCTGCAATCAGACTCGCTCTTCCGCAAGTTCAACAGGAAAATTGTTCCCGATTTTCAGAAGCTGATAGATGGCGTAACGGACAACTACCGCAAGCGAAATATCAGCCTGCTGGAGTTCCTGGACTTTTACGAAAGCTATAAGAACACCGTGACGCAGATGAACCTGCTGGCCAGCGACAGGCTTACTGCCCTGGAGAACCTGAGCTACGTGACAGGCAAAAATTTATTTACCTACTAATACAGCATATAATGAAATCAAAAATAATATCCGGGGCCTTGCTAACAGGCGCCATCCTGATGCTTGCTGCTTGCAACCATCACAAAGAAGCAACTACAGAAACCACCAATACAAAATTTTGCCTCACCGATTCGCTGAAGGCTAACCTGGAGCTGAGCACGGCTACTATGCAGCGTGTGCGCAACGAGCTTTTGCTAAGTGGTAAGGTGTCTGCCTACGAAGACAGAATGGTGAAGGTGTACCCTGTGGTAAGCGGTGTAATAGAAGACCTGAAAATAGAATTGGGCGACTACGTAACTGCCGGTCAGCCCCTGGCAATAATACGGAGCGGCGAAGCGGCAGATATAGAAACGCAATTGATAAATGCGCAGAGCCAATTGATAAATGCGCAAAAGTCTAAGGCCGTGGCAGACGACCTGTTTAAAGCAGGCCTGAACAACGAACGCGATGTAGTGAGCGCCAACACCGACCTGAAAAGGGCAGAAAGCGAGCTGGCAAAAGTGAAAGACCTGAACAACATGTACGGGGTAAAGAACTCCCGCTACACCATCAAGGCACCGATAAGCGGATATGTGATATACCGCAACCCGGACATAAGCGAAAAAATGCAGTTCAATGAAAATGAAGTGGGCGCATTTTTCTCTATAGCCGATTTGCGCGAGGTGATAATAGAAGGTAGCGTGTACGAAACCGACATAGAAAAAGTAAAGGAAGGACTGCCTGTTTCTATAACCCTGCTGGCATATCCCGACAGTGTGTTTGTGGGTAAGGTAGACAAGGTATTCAGCGTGCTGGACCCTGTGTCGCGCACCATGAAAATACGCGTGAAAATGAACAACCAGAAGAACCTGCTGAAGCCCGAAATGTTTGCCAGGCTGGTAATTAATTACGAAGACGCCAACAGCATGTTGGCAATAGATGCCAAGGCCATCATTTTTGATAAGAACAAGTACTTTGCTATGGTGTACAAGGATGATTGCAACATAGAAACCCGCGAGGTAAAGGTATTCAGGACAACAGGCAATACCAGCTACCTGAGCAAAGGCTTGCAGCCCAGGGAGCGCATTATGAGCAAAAATCAATTGCTGGTATACGACCAGCTGAACGATTAGGCGTGGCCTTGCCTGCCCATGGGCAGGGGCATAGTGCGGTTAGTTTTTTCTAAAGAATAAATCATGTGATCATGAAAAATATATTGTCTTTTTCGCTGAAGAACAGGTACCTGGTGTTGTTCTTTACCGCGATACTGGTAGTGGCAGGTGCCATTGCCTATAAAAATACGCCTATAGAGGCTTTTCCCGATGTAACCAATACGCAGATAATAATAGTAACCCAATGGAACGGGCGCAGCGCCGAGGAGATAGAGCGTTTTGTAACAGCACCGGTAGAGGTGGCCATGAACTCGGTACAACGCAAAACAAGTGTGCGCTCCATTTCCATGTTCGGGCTTAGTGTTATCAAGATCATTTTCGAGGATGAAGTAGAGGACTTTTTTGCCAGGCAGCAGGTAAACAACCTGTTGAAGAACGTAGAGCTGCCCGAGGGTGTAGAACCCGATGTGCAGCCGCCTTATGGCCCTACTGGCGAAATATTCCGGTACACGCTGCAGGGCAAAGACAAAACCAGTACCGACCTGCTTACCATACAGCAGTGGGTGGTAGACAGGCAGCTGCGCAGCGTGCCGGGCGTGGCAGACCTTGTAGTGTTTGGCGGTGCAGCAAAAACCTATGAAATAGTAGTGAACCCATCGCTGCTGCGCAAGTATGATATTACGCCTTTGGACGTGTACAATGCGGTAAGCAAAAGCAACATAAACGTGGGCGGCGATGTAATAGAGAAGAACGGGCAGGCATATGTAGTGCGCGGTATCGGCTTGCTGAACAACATAAGCGATATAGAGAACATCATTATCGACAATATGGACGGAACCCCGCTGCTGGTAAAGAACGTAGCCGATGTGGTAGAAAGCAATATGCCGCGGGTGGGCCAGGCCGGGCTGGACGATAGTGACGATGTGGTAGAAGGTGTGGCAGTAATGCGCAAGGGCGAAAACCCTGCGGCAGTGCTGGCCAGGGTGAAAGAAAAAATAGAGGAGCTGAACGAGAAGATATTGCCCGCAGATGTAAAAATGGTGACCTTTTACGACAGGGATAACCTGATGGGTTTCTGTACCAAAACAGTAATACACAACCTGATAGAAGGTATAGTGCTGGTAACGCTTATTGTATTCCTGTTTATGGCCGACTGGCGCACTACGTTAATCGTTGGTTTAATTATTCCGCTGTCGCTCTTGTTTGCCTTTGTGTGCATGCGTATAAAGGGTATGAGCGCCAACCTGCTATCGATGGGTGCAGTAGACTTTGGTATTATAATAGATGGCGCGGTGGTAATGGTAGAAGGCCTGTTTGTGGTGCTGGCGCATAAGGCCGAGCACATGGGCATGGAGAAGTACAACGCTCGCGCCAAGCTGAGCATGGTGCGCAAAACAGGTAGCGAAATGGCAAAGGCTATTTTCTTCAGCAAGCTGATTATCATGACCTGCCTGCTGCCAATATTTGCATTCGAAAAGGTGGAGGGAAAAATGTTTTCGCCACTGGCCTACACATTGGGCTTTGCCTTGCTGGGTGCATTGATATTTACGCTTACGCTGGTGCCGGTTCTGGCCAGCTTTCTGCTGAACAAGAATGTGCGTGAAAAGAACAATCCCGTGGTTAATTTCTTTAACCGAATTGTGAGTGCAGGCTTTGATGTAACGTTTAAGCACAGGGCGCTGAGCCTGTCTGTAGCGGTAGGTTTAATGGTGCTTACCTTCTTTTCGTTCAACTACCTGGGCTCAGAGTTTTTGCCAACGCTGAACGAAGGTGCGCTTTGGGTAGAGGCAAAATTGCCTATGAGCACCTCCCTTACCGAAACCACCAAGCAGGTGCATAATTTCAGGAATATACTCAACTCGTTCGACGAGGTAAATGGTGTGTTGTCGCAAACAGGCCGCAGCAACGATGGTACCGACCCTTCGGGTTTCTACTATGTGCAGTGCCAGGTAAACCTGAAGCCTAAAGAAGAATGGAAAAGGAAAATTACCTACGACCAGCTGGTAGAGGAAATGGACACCAAGCTAAAGCAATACCCTGGCGTGGTGTACAACTACTCGCAGCCCATAATAGACAACGTGGCCGAAGCTGTAGCAGGTATCAATGCATCGCTTGCGGTTAAAATTTCGGGCAGCAGCCTGGAAGAGCTGGATACCAAGGCCGATTCGGTAATGGCGATACTGGAAACGGTTCGAGGGGTAAAGGACCTGGGCATATTGCGCAATATAGGCCAGCCCGAAATGAGCGTGTTGCTGGATGAGCAAAAAATGGCATTGTATGGCGTGGCAACAGCCGATGCACAGGCAGTAATAGAAATGGCCATAGGTGGCAAAAGCGCTACTACGCTATACCAGAACGAGCGAAAATTTGATGTGCGCATACGCTACCCTAAAGATAGCCGCAGCAACGAAGAGCAGATCGGCAACCTGAAAATACCTACCATAAAAGGCAACAGGATTCCGCTGAAAGAAATATCTGAAATATACACGGTAACGGGCCCTGCGTTTATATACCGCGACAACAACACGCGCTTTATTGCCATTAAGTTTACCATACGCGAGCGCGACCTGGGCAGCACTATAGAAGAGGCACAGGCCAAAGTAAACAAGGCCATCCATTTGCCCAAAGGCTACGCTATCAGCTGGGCGGGTGAGTTCGAGAACAAAGTGCGTGCTACCAAGCGCCTGGGGCAGGTGGTGCCTATCAGCCTGCTTATCATCTTCATATTGCTGTTCATTACATTCAACAATGCAAAAGATGCAGGCCTGGTATTGCTGAATGTGCCCTTTGCACTTATGGGTGGCATATTGGCGCTGCATATTACCGGTACGCCGTTCAGCATATCGGCAGGTATTGGTTTCATAGCGCTGTTCGGTATTTGCATACAGAATGGTATAGTGCTGGTAACCGTATTCAAGAAAAACCTGCAGGCAAAAATTCCGCTGGACAAGGCCATAAGGGAAGGTGTGATCGAACGCGTGCGCCCTGTGGTAATGACAGCCATGATGGCTGCCATAGGATTGTTGCCGGCTGCGGTTTCTACAGGCATAGGCTCCGAAACGCAAAAGCCGCTGGCTATAGTGGTTATAGGCGGACTGGTGAGCGCTACCGTACTTACATTGTTGATATTCCCTATCATATTCAGGGCGTTTTACAGGCACGAGATAACACAGGTGCGTCCGTTGTTCGACGAAATCTGATAATTGAATTGGTTTTGGGTAGTTGGTAAAGTACAGGCCGGGGTGGTTCCCCTGCCTTACTTTTTTATGGTTGTATATTCGCACTATATGCGTATAGCCGGGTACTTTATTTTATGGTTGTGTGGTATGGCTTTGTATGGCTGCAAACAGTCCACTGCCGGGCAGGTTGCGCCGCAGCACCACAGCTCAGAGTTTTCTTTCCTGTACCAATACGCTGGCCGCAGGTCTGCAGATGTGGGCATGTTTACCAACCATATTGTTAACCGCCGCCTGGCCAATTTGCTAAAGGATAAGCTGCTGCCCTTTATGGATGGGGCAAAATGTACGGATAGCATACAGGTAGATGCGCAGGCATACCTGGTTGCCCATGTGCGCGATTGCGATTCGCTGTGGTACAACAAAGCGGTATTCGTGGCCAGCGATTCGCTGGATGCAATATGGCTTGGGGTAATGGAAGGTAACAGGCCGGTAATTTATACCGAAAGGACATCGCTGCCTTATCCCGCAGCTATTGATATGTTTATTGCCAGGGCAGAGCGTTACTAGGCTGCTGCCTGTGCTACAGGAATTTTCTTTATGGCTTTTTCCAGTGTGCGCTGCACTTCGGCCAGGGTAGGTACTTCGCGGCCATTGTATATAATGCACACGGCTATCTGCTGGTTTTGCGCCGCCAGGAACTTGTAGAATTCGGGTTTCAAGTGCCTGTATGCCTCGCGCAGCAGGCGTTTCACGCTGTTGCGGTCGTGTGCATGGCGAAAGTTGCGCTTGCTTGCGGTAAAGGTTGCCTGCGCCGGGTAAAACGAGGATAGCGGATGGTACAAATACAGAAGGGTAAAGCCATGTAATTTCACAGCTTTACCCTCCTTGAAAAGTTTATCTATTAAGACGCTGCTTTTTAAACGCTCGAACTTACCCAGCGTAAAACCGCTGAGCTTTTCTACATCAAAAGCAGAGTTAAGACTACTTAAGTCTCTTCTCGTCTGATACTGTAAGTTTTTTTCTGCCCCTTGCTCTTCTGCGGGCAACGATTTTTCTGCCATTGGCTGTGCTCATGCGCTCGCGGTATCCGTGTTTGTTTACGCGTTTTCTGCGGCTTGGTTGAAATGTCTGCTTCATAACTAAAAGTAATTTGTACCTCTTTTTTACAAAAGGACGGCAAAGATAATTTCTTTCGGCTAAAAACCAAACCTATACTAACAATCGTATTTGAATTTATCTCTATTGGGATGTACTGATTGTTGTATTGGAACAGGCAAAAAAGTATATTGCAATAGTTATTTTCTGACAAAATCTGATTATGGCAAAAAAATCTACTCTCGTTACATCTTCTATTTTCAAGAAGGGGTAAAATATTTTTAATGTATAGTTGCTTGTAAATTACCTTGTAATTTAAAGTACAGCTTTTACATTTATATTTTCATACTCGCCCAGCACGCGCAGGTCCAGCACCGTTCTGCCTTCTGCATTCACGTAAAACGGCTTTTTGAATTTGCCTCCCCAAACAAACTGCTTGCCTACAAATGAGTGCTTATAATACACAGTTTGCGAAAAAACTTCGTCAAAAGCCTTTAACAGGATGAAGATTTCCACCTCTTTTTTCACCACGTCCTCATTTGTCCACCCCTGAAGCGGGCTATCTGCTCCCACTGCGTGAACCAATGTCCAACTGGTAGGGAACATCGCTATCTTGTCTATTTCCAGCGCCAGCCTCTTGAACTGCCGACTATGTATTCCGTTTATTTCTTCGTTCCAGCTAAAGTTTACAGTTGCCTCTACTTCCACCAGGCTGTTGTAGCTTTCGTTGGCACATATCATCATAAGCGCATGCCCTTCTTTATAGGGCGCTATCAGTGCATTCTGACTAAAAGTGAGTGAAGCCCTGGGGCGCGAAAAGCGGCCGTAGAGGGCACCTGTAACAATAGCAAAGGTGGTGATGCCCGCAAATGCCTCGAAGGCAGCGATGGAACTGGCAATATATCCGGTAGGATAGATACCCCCGTAGCCAACGGTGGTAAAAGACTGCGAGCTAAAGAAAAAGCAGTGCAGGAATTTATCTATTTCGGTGCCGGCTTCTATGCCGTGTAGTTTTTCGGGGCCTATGATGTAATAGATGCAGGCAAAAATTACGTTGGCAAAAAAGTAGGTGCAAAAGATGGTGAACCAGTAGTTTTTCCAGGAAGTGGTGATCAGCCAGTTGTACAAATGGAAGTTGCCCAGGAACTTGCCTGTGATGCGGTCCATGTTGTACGTGCCGTCCAGATTAACCGTGCGCTGCCTGCCCTGTTGCCCGCTGCGGTCCAACCCTATGTCCTCGCCCGGCTGGCTTAACTTGTCTATGGTGTTTCTTAAAAGCGACATGGTAAACGTGTTGTTCTGTCTATTAAATTTGAATAAAATACCATTAGAGGTACTGCTAATAAATGTTTTTTGTTCAAAACGAATGTATCGTTTCAATCATGTATCTGCTAATTTCGGTGTTAGTAAACTAATATGCAACAGACGTACAGAATAGAAGAGGTAGTATCGGCAATGGGGGGAACCCTGTTGCAGAAGAGTGCGGATAGCCGCGAAGTGAAGGACCTGTTGATAGACAGCAGGAAACTGCAGCATCCCGTTTCTACTTTGTTTTTTGCCATAGAGGGCGCACGCCTGGACGGGCACAACTACCTGCACGAGCTGTATGCCAAAGGAGTGCGCAGCTTTGTAGTGTCTAAGGAGGATGTGGATTATATGTCGCTGAAAGGCGCGGATATAATACTGGTAAAGAATGCCGTGGATGCATTGCAAAAACTGGCGCTGCACCACAGGCAAAAATTCAGCATACCCATAATCGGCATTACGGGCAGCAATGGCAAAACCATGGTAAAGGAGTGGCTGAACCAATTGCTGTTCGAAGATTACAGGATAGTGCGCAGCCCGAAATCGTATAACTCTCAGATAGGCGTGGCCCTGTCGCTGTGGGAGATAGATGAGGAAAATGACCTGGGAATATTTGAAGCCGGAATATCGGAGCCGGGTGAAATGGAGCGGCTGGAAAAACTGATAAAGCCAACGATAGGCATATTTACGAATATAGGAGACGCGCATAGCGGAGGCTTCCTGAATATAAAGCATAAGACGAAGGAAAAGCTGAAGCTTTTTGTAAATGCTGAGGTGCTGATATACTGCAGGGACTATGCAGACATAAGCAACAGCATAGCAGAGATAAATACACTATCCAAAGGAGCATCCGATACTACAGACAGGATAAAAACACTAAGCTGGAGCCAGCACGCCGATGCCGATGTTCGGGTAACGAGTGTAATGAGCAAGGGCGGCCGGAGCTATATAACGCTGCACTATAACATGCGCGATATAGATTTTGAGATACCCTTTATGGATAAAGCATCTATAGAGAATGCCATACACTGTGCAGTGGTAATGCTATACCTGCAAAAGGATGTGGAGGTAATAAAAGAAAGGATGCTGCACCTGACCGGAGTAGCCATGCGCCTGGAGCTGAAGAAAGCTATAAATAACTGCCTTCTGATAAATGACAGCTATAATGCCGATATAAATGCGCTTAGGATAGCTATAGAGTTCCTGAATCAGCAGCAACAGCACAGCAAAAAGATAGTAATACTATCGGAGATACTGCAAAGCGGCAAGGGCGAAATAGAACTGTATGAAGAGGTGGCCAAGCTGCTGGCAGATAATAACATAAGCCGGCTGATAGGCATTGGCCCTGCACTGGTGCGCCAGCGCAAAACGTTTGAAAAAAATGCCGCGCTGGAATTGAGCCTGTATAACTCCACAGAGGATTTTATACAACACCTGGATGTATCGGTGTTTGGCAACGAAACCATATTGCTGAAAGGGGCACGGAAATTCAAGTTCGAGATTATAGGCAGGTTGCTGGAAAAGAAAGCACATGAAACGGTGCTGGAAATAAACCTGAATGCCATAGCGCATAACCTGAAGGCATACCAATCGCTATTGAAGCCAAGCACAAAAATAATGGCGATGGTAAAGGCTTTTGCTTATGGCAGTGGTAGCTATGAGGTGGCGAGCATATTGCAGTTTAACCGTGCCGACTACCTGGCGGTGGCGTATACGGATGAGGGTGTAGATTTGCGCAAGCACGGAATACGATTGCCGGTAATGGTGATGAATCCTGAGGCCAACTCATTTGAAACCATGATAGCAAACAGGCTGGAGCCGGATATCTATTCGCTGGCACAGCTGAAAAAGTTTGCTGATATGCTGAATATCGTGTACCGCGAAACAGAGCCATACCCGATACACATAGAAATAGAAACGGGCATGCACCGCCTTGGGTTTGAGCCGGGGCAAGTGGAAGAACTGATAACAGAACTGAAGAAGCTGAAGAATATAAGGGTGGCATCTATATTCTCGCACCTGGCGGCAAGCGAGGCTGCGGAGCACGATGAGTATACCCATCAGCAGATAAGGATATTTGACGAGCAGAGCAGTAAGATTGTAAAGGCATTTGATTACAAGATACTGAGGCATGTGTTGAACTCGGGAGGCATATCGCGCCATACTGAGTCGCAGTTTGATATGGTTCGGCTGGGGATAGGACTGTATGGCATAGATAGTAGCGGACTAAAAGACAAGCTGGAGGTGGTAAGCACATTGAAGACATCGGTATCGCAAATAAAGCATCTGGTGGAGGGCGATACCATAGGCTATGGCAGGGTAGGCAAGGCAATGCGTCCAACCACTATTGCCACTGTGGGAATAGGATATGCCGATGGGCTGGACAGGCGACTGAGCAATGGTGCAGGTAGCATGATGATA
The DNA here is from genome assembly GCA_002482725.1 of Bacteroidetes bacterium UBA7692. Taxonomy (GTDB): domain Bacteria; phylum Bacteroidota; class Bacteroidia; order Chitinophagales; family LD1; genus UBA7692. Next base: position 13,569 of record DLGO01000095.1, read on the forward strand.
AAAGGAAAAGCTGCTCCGATAATAGGCAATGTGTGCATGGACATGACTATGCTGGATATAACTGATATGCCGGAGGTGCGGGAAGGTGATGAAGTAGTGATTTTTGGCGCTGCGCCTGCTATAGAGGCCGTGGCAAAGCAGGCCGGGACAATACCTTATGAGCTGCTGACGGGAGTGTCCGGCAGGGTGAAAAGGATTTATTTCCAGGAGTAAATTCCTTAGAAAAGATTTTAGACTTTGTTTAGATAGCTTCTCATTAGTTTTACCTTGCATATAAAATGATGAGCTATGGGACTAATAGTGCTGTCTATCCCTGTATTTTTCCTGCTGATAGGTATAGAGTTGCTGGTTGCCCGAATGCGTGGCTTAACCTACTACCGCTTTAATGATGCCATTACGAACCTGAGCTGCGGCATAGGGTCGCAGGTTACGGGTATATTCCTGAAGGGAGTAACTTTTGCGGGGTACCTGTACCTGTATGGGCACAGTCCGCTGAAGGACAAGATTCCTAACGTTTGGTGGGTGTGGGTATTGCTGTTTTTGGGTGTGGACTTTTGCTACTACTGGTTTCACAGGCTGGCGCATGAGGTAAGTGTACTATGGGGCAGCCATGTGGTGCACCACCAGAGCGAGGAGTATAACCTGACGGTAGCATTGCGGCAGGCATGGTTCCAGGGAGCTTTTTCGTGGGTATTTTATTTGCCGCTGGCAGCATTGGGATTTGACCCGAAAATGTTTCTGCTGCTGGCATCGCTGAATACGCTGTACCAGTTTTGGATACATACCAAGCTGATAGGCAAGATGCATCCTATAATAGAGTTTGTGCTGAATACACCATCGCACCACCGGGTGCACCATGGCGTGAACCCGAAATACATAGACAGGAACCATGCAGGCTCGCTGATAATATGGGACAGGATGTTTGGCACTTTTCAGGAAGAGGAAGAAGAGGTGGTGTATGGCATTACCTCACAACCAAGAAGCTGGAATCCGCTGTGGCTGAACTTTACGTACTGGATAGACCTGGGCAAAGACCTGAAGGCTGCAAAGGGATTGAAGACGAAGGTTATCATGCTCTTCCATAAGCCTGGCTGGCGGCCTGCGGAAATGGGTGGCATGCCGGAGTTTAAGGAAGTAAGCACCACAACCTTCAGGAAGTATAATGCAGAGATACCCGTGGAGCTGAATTACTATATATTTTTCCAATACCTGTTTTTGCTGGGAGGTACTACATTCTTCCTGATGTATGAATCGAAGGAAATATTCAGTGCCAATATTGGATTGAAGATTGCAACGGTAGGCATTATATTCTATACGCTCATCAGCCTGAGCGCATTGTTTGAGCGTAAGCAGGGCGTAATCATTGCAGAGCTGCTGCGGGTCGTATGTCTTGTGGTGCTTGCCTTATTTGCTACCGCTGCACATCCTGTAGTAATAGGTATAGCCGCCGTTTATTTTTTCATTTCGGCTTTGTGGTTATTGAGGTACAGGAATGGCCTTGCTGTAGAGATGGCGGCATAGCAATAGTTCATTTTGAGACATAAAAAAAGCACGGCTTATGCCGTGCTTTTTTGTTTTGGATGAGTTGGTGTTATTCAACAATCAACCGTTTCACAGAGAGTGCATTTTCGGTTTTTACATTTACTGTGTACACACCTTTTGCAAGGTCCTGGTCAAAGATGACAAACTTGTTTTGCTGGTCGTTCATCAATTGTTTTTGTGCAATCTTTTTGCCCATTACGTCGAACACTTCTATGGTCATCATGTCGTTGCTGAATTCGCTGAATTCTAGTTTGAAGAAGCTCTCGGTCGGGTTAGGGTACAGTTTCCAATCGCTGCCTTTAACCACATCGCCTATTGCTGTTTTGATGTAGTCGATGCAGGTAGTGTCTTTGCAACCATGCTGATTGGTAATTACCACGCAATACACGCCATCACCTGTTGGGTTCAGGAACTGATTGGTCTGGCCCGGTAGTATTGCAAGCGTTGGGTTTTTGCTGTACCACTGGTAGGTAACGCCCGCAGGGCCTGATGCCTGTAGCGAGTTACCTACTTGCACTATAGTAACGGTAATGTTAGGTATAATGCATGTCTGGCCACGGCATGTATCTTTCTGGTTATTGTGCGTAATCACCAAAGTGAACGGTTTGCAACCACCACCCACAAGGTTGACATTGTGCGGGCCGGGGCCTGTGGCAGTAGCCGGTGTAGCACCCGGGAAGTACCAGTTGTAGGTATGGCCCGGATTGGCACTTGGGTAGCTGTAAGTAGCCACCATTCCGCGGCATATAGTATCCTGGTAGTTTACATCGCAATGGATTTTTTCGCACTCGGGAAGTGTGATGCACACTGTGTCTGAAGGGCAACAGAAAATTTCCTGGCCCAGTGAGTTGTGCGTATGTATGTGCGACAGGAAGCAAAGCGTATCGCCCGGATTACCATTGTAGATAGTAGTAGTCAACAGGCCCGACATAGAGTTCGGAGCTATGGTAGGATACTGCGTAACCGGAGCGTACAATAGGGAAACATGTGGAGGCAGTATCTGTAAGGTTGTTTCATCTATGGTGTACGAAGTATTGTTCATGATGTAGTACTGGAATACATAGTTGCCATTCTTATCGCAATAAATGCTATCCGGAATAAACACCGCGCATGCTGTGTCGCAAGGGTGGAGTGTAAGGTCTACATAGCCTGTAGTATCGATACAGCCATTGATGGTGGTAAGGATAACAGAATAGCTACCATTCACCGTAGCGGTGTAGGTTTGTGCAGTAGCACCGGAAATGATGGTGTCATTCAGCAACCATTGGTAAGCCGAGTAGCCTGCCGGGGCATTCATCAGGAATGGAGAGCAGGTGTCCAGGCATCCTGTCCAGAACTGCTCTACACAAGGCGCTTCGTAGATGGTAACGCAGGCGATGGTGTCGTTTTTGCAACCAAAACTGTTGGTTACGGTAACAGCATAGCAACCGTTTTGCGTAGCGCCTATAGAACTGCTTATTTCACCTGTGCTCCATTGGTAGGTTACGTTAGGGTCTTGCGGGTGCGTGGCATTCATTGTAATGGTATCGCCTGCGCAAACAGCCGGGCTACCCACGATAGTGATGGTAGGTGCAACAGGCGTAGGGTTGATGATAATGGTATAAGGAGTGGAAGTGTCGCTGCAACCTGTAGATGTATCTACCACAATAACCGAGTAGGTATAAGTGCCTGCCGGGGTGGCAAAGTTTGTAGATACTGCGTAGTTGGTGCTGCCGTTGTTTGGCAGGTCGCTGGTAGTCCACAGGTAATTGTAATTTACATTGTACACCACTTGCAGGTAGGCAAAATTATTGCCTTCGCAGAACTGGTCGGGGCGGGTATTCCATATAGCTACAGATGGCGGAGGCAATACCGTGATGCGGATATAGGTAGAGTACTGACAGCCATTGATGTCGGTAATGGTAACTGCATATATGCCTGTGGTGGTAACGCTTACGGAGTCATTTGTAGAGCCGTTGCTCCAGCTATAAGTGCAGTTGGCACAGCTTGGCGCCACCAGTAAAACAGTTTCTCCTGCACACACGATAGTGTCCGGGAATGCGGTGATATTGCCGGATAGTGCAGGTGCTGCTACAAAAATAGTATCGAGCAAGCTATCACGGCAGCCGTAGATATCTTCTACCCAGAAGGTGATAGGGTAAGTACCGTTTGGTACATAAGAATGCTGCGGACTTTGGTTGAGTGATGTGCCGCCATCGCCGAAGTTCCAATTCCATACAAATATGTTGGCTGCTGGTGTAGAGGCATCGGTAAATAATACCGGTGTGCCTATGCAGGTTGTATCATTAAAAGTAAAGGCTGCTACCGGGTTACCTGCTACTGTAACCGCATTTGTAATAGTGCTGGTGCAGGTGCCGTTGCTGATTGTAAGCGATACATTGTACACACCGCCTGTGGCATATACATGGCAAGGGTTTTGGGCAGGGGAGGTCGGTGAGAAATCACCGAAATTCCATGACCATGAAGTGATGTTGTTGCCGAAGGTAGTGGTCGAAAGATCGGTGAAGCAAACAGAGTCGCAGGTGCCATAGGATGTGAATCTTGGTGCCAACGGTACTTCTATATGCGCTGTGTCGGTCTGGAAACAAGAATCTGTACCAGCCAGGTTTGGTGTGTAGCCCGTTAATATCACCAGATAGAAACCAGCCTGCAGGTAGGTATGTGAAGGGCTGAATGCTGTAGAATATTGCCCGTCGCCAAAGCTCCACAGATAAGATGTAGGACCTACGGAAGTATTGGTGAAGCTCACCGGATTGCATGCAGGAATGATAGGATGGTTGAAGCTGACAGTAGAAACATAAGCCGGTGTACATGGTGCAGGCACACAAGGTGTAGTGAATACCGTGATGGTATTGGAGGTAGCTATGCAGCCTGTTGAGTTGTCTGTAACCGTAACATTGAAGCTACCTGTAGTAGTTACTGTGTTATTTTGTGTAGTAGGGCCATTGCTCCATACAAAGCTATAGTTGGGATTGCCTAGTGCGTGCAGGGTAACTGCGAAAGGAGAGCCTACGCAGTAGCCAAGCGGGTCGGCAGTAGATATATTGGCAGTAGGCAGTGGCGAAGCCAGTGCATTGAATACTTTGCGCGCTGTGCAGCCCGGTCCATTGCTAATGGTAACCTGATATAAGCCTGCCTGTGTGATAGGTGCTGGGTTGATTATCGAAGTATAGCCACCCGGTCCGCTCCATGCATAAGAAGGGAATGTTGGCGCAACAAGCAAGCCTGCTGTGCCACCCGGGCAAAGGTTGCCTGTTTGCGTGATGGTAAATGGTGGTTGCGGATTTAGTGTAACGGATGTGCTGCCTGTGATTTGCTGGTTGCAAACGGTAACGGTAAGGTTAACCAAAACGGTAGACGGAGCATTGTTGCCCCACTCTACTTGTATGCTATTTGTACCCTGACCGGTGATGATAGCGCCTGAGTTGGCAGGCGAAAGGCTCCATGAATAGGATGTGCCTGCGGGGTATAGTGTAGGGCAGTTGTAGGGCACTGTATTGTTGGCACATGCTGTTGGCAAGCCATTTACTACAGGAGGCGCTAAAGGCAATGCAGAGAATACGTTTTGCAAGGTAGTATCTGACATGCACGAAGGCTGCGACTGTGATGACTGAGCAGCATATACTGCATAAGGGCCTGTCATATTCCATGTTACGGATATGCAGCTACCTGTACCGCTGGCAGGCGTACCGCCTACTATGGTCCACTGTACGTTTTGCGAAGCTGGTGTGCAATAGCTGTAGGTATTGCCCGGGCAAACGATGGTATCGCCAGCTATAATAGGAGCGGGAGGCGATGCCAGTACCTGAACACCTGTGGAGGCAGAATCGTTGCATACCTGGTTTGGTGTAACAGGGATAGCCGTCACTACTGCATTGCCTACAAAACCATTCCAGCTAACGGATATGCTTGGTGTGCCGTTGCCCGTAAAGGTAGGGCCTGCGGGGGTTATGGTCCAGTTGCAATTGACGCTGGTGCTGAAGAATGCAATGTCTTTGGTGCAAACAGGGGTATTGCCAAACACCTTTAGCTTGCCGCGCACAAATACGATAAATGTGGCTTGACCACCGCAATTCAGGAATGAATCGAAGTAACTTACATTGATGGTGTCGCGGTAGTTGTTATAGGTCATAGGGCGGCATATCTCTATCTCGTTGCAGCCCTGGCCGCAGGTGATGGTTCCCGGGCCTGTATGCTTCCATATATAAGTAACGCCACCAAAAGCAGGCAGGCTGTATTTGGCGCAATCGCCATCACATACTTTTTGTGGGCCGGTGATGGTAGCTGTGGTGGGAATGATGGTGATGTAAGCAAAAGTGGTATCGCTGCACAGGCCTGAACAGCCCGGTGTCAACAGCCATATAGTGCCAACGGCACCGGGACCCCATGCTACGGTAATGGTAGGTGTGGTAGAAGAGCCAATGATAGTGCCGCCAACAACGCCCCATTGGAAGTTGGGGCATGCTGCGTTGGTAGAGTAGGTTTGTGTGTCGCCTGCGCACACTGTTGCAGGGCATTCGATATCGGGGCCGGGTAGCGCATCTACGGTAACGGTGCAGTAGAATGTATCGCGGCAGTGGCAACTGTTTTCTGCTATCAGCACTACATTGTAAACGCCTGCTGATGTATAGGTGTGGCTTGGATTGGCAAGGGTAGAGCTACCGCCATCGCCGAATGTCCAGTAGAAATCTGTAGCACCTGTTGACTGGTTTACGAAGTAGGTGGCCGTGTTGCGGCATACATTGCTATTGCACAAGGCAAGGGCCACGGGAAGCTTGATTTTTTCCAAACAAATAGTGCTGGAATCCACGCAGCCGAATACGGTTGTTTCTACTACGGTAAGTGTGCCAAGCGGTGAAGTATCCCATGTAACATTCACGGAGTTGGTTCCCTGGCCGGTGAAACCTGAAGCGCCATTTACTATCCAGTTATAGGTGCTGCCCGCATGGAGAGGGGTAGTATATAATATGGTGGCGTTTTCGCATACTTTGATGCAAGGGTTCCTGTCCGGGTTTTGGCCGGAAGGGTTCTTGCCCGTGTCCACCGGATTGCTACAGGTAGGGTATGGCGCATAGGTAATAACCGGCTTGGGCTTTGGGTGAATATTGATATTAAGGAAGGCAAATGAAGTGCCGCCCAGTGCATTGGTAATAGTTACTACCAGGGTGCCGGAACCCGGTATACCCCACAATATATTGGCACTGTTGTTGCCGGATGGGCCGAGTACATTGCCACCTGTGGCTACCCAGTTGAAAGCTACTCCGCTACCTGCCGGCACACTGTAGTTTACCAGTTCGCCTGCGCACACAGAGGTGTCGCCGGTAATATTGATTTGCGCGTTTATTTTGTTAAGACAACAAAAAGCGAGGGTTAAGAAAAGGAGAGCGTAGATTTTTTTCATGCGTAACTGAATTTGATGGAGTGCTTTAAAGATAGTGAGAAGCAATAAAGTGTTGTATGCAACAGGCCGTTTTGTGCAAATTATTTTGTTGGGTGAAAAGTTAAAATAAGACGTTAAAATTCTTTAAAATTGATTATCAGCACATTACGTACACATAGGTGAATCTTTTAAATATGAATTGTGGACATAAAAAAAGCGGTTTGCCCAAGGCAAACCGCTTTTTCAATAAGTCAGAACAGTGATTAAGATCTACTGAGCAATGTGGTAACGAGCCAGCTTGCGGGTATATTTTTCCTTTGGCGAGCTGAGGAAGAAATAATTGTATTGAATGAGCCCGATATCCTTTGAATAGAAATGGGATACATAATCCTTATCGGTCCATGTGCTGTCGGTCGCATATATTTCCCTGATTAAACACTTGCTTGTAAAAGTACCCGCAGGAACTGTGACAGAGGTGTCATTCTGCCGGAGATAATCTTTGTATCTATAAGGATCGGAATAGGTACCCTCTGATAACACGTGGTCTTTATCCAGGGCGAATACTATTGTACCCTCTGCATCTACAATATAATCTGATGAATCCCTATAGCACTTAATAGTGTATGAGGTGCTGTTTTTGATGGAGGTGGCAAATACTGTATAAGATTGCCCATTGATAGTGGAGTCCTTAACTATCCATGTACTATCAATACCTTCGTATAGCGGTGTGGCTGTAGGGCTGAGTTGATAATAATTGTCGTAGACCCAATAACTACCCGCAGTAGTAGGGAAATAGTCTGTGGTCTTATCTGCTTCAGGTAGCTGAGCAGTATCTTTTTTGCAGCCGGCAATAAGGAGCAATGCAGCGCAAACGGGCATTATAATTTTCATGCGAATGATTTTTGTTTGCATAAAAACGATGCGCCGGAAAAATATTGTGTAACCGCTATTTTTTATGCCAATTCTGTAGCACTGATGATAATGCCGTCTTCATCGGCATATACGAACTCGCCCGGGGTGAAAGTAACATCTGCAAAAGTAACCACTACGTTTTCATCGCCCTGGTCGCGCTTTACGCTTTTCAGGGGATTGGTGTTGAGCGCCTTTACGCCCAGGTTCAGCTTGGCCATTTCCTGTGAGTCGCGTATGCAGCCGAAAATAATGATGCCGTTCCAGTTGTTGTTTACTGCAAGCACACCCAGCATATCGCCCAGGAGCGCACAGCGGAGCGAGCCACCACCATCTACCACCAGCACCTTGCCTTTTCCGTCTTTCTCCAATGCCTTGCGCACCAGGGAGTTGTCTTCGAACACCTTAAGCGTATGTATAACGCCATTAAATTCCTTTACCGCACCGTAGTCGCGGAAAAGAGGAGCTGCTATCTGCAATGTATCGCTGTATTTGTCGCAAAGGTCTGTAGTTTTCATAACCCGAAATTAATCCAATATTTCTTTCTGCACGTCAAAAATTGGTCACGCTTTACGGGTATTTAGTACATTCGGTGCCAATAATAAATGATGAATATAACGAAGGAAAATACGCGCCTGATATTGGTGGTAGGTACGGTGGTCTATTTGCTGTCGCTGCTGCCGGGTTCGTACTTTACACTCTCCAGCCCAATAGTGATGCGCGCTTCCTTTGATGATATAAAGCCAATAGAGTGGGTGAACTTTTTATGTATCATTTCGTTTCCGGCAGTGGTGCTGGTGTCCGTATACTCTGGCTGGGGCAGCTACAATACCGACAGGCTGAAAGGTGCACTGATATGGATGTGCATTCCGCTGATAACGCTGCTGCTGTTTTTTGTGACCCTATTGTAGATTTGTGGCAGATGCAGGAAACGGGCTTACCTATAGCAGATAAAAAAACATTCAAGCGGCAGGCATTGCGCTGGGCGGCACAGTTCCCTGTTTGCTGCCTGCTGGATAGCAACGACTATACCCACAAAACACGGGACGGGCAAAACTGGGTGCTGGCGATAGATGCGGTAGATAGCACCCGCACAGGCGTAAAAGATTCCTTTGAGGAGCTGAAGCATTTCCATGAAGGTAAGCAGCAGGATATATTCGGCTTCCTGAGCTATGAGCTGAAGAATGAACTGGAGCAATTGCAATCCCGACATGCGGATATGCTGGGCTTTCCCGACCTTTTCTTTTTTGAACCAAGATATATTTTCAAAGAGTTGGGCGGCAAGATTCAGTTCAACAGGAACTTTCCCGAAGCGGCAGAACTGCACGACAGGATATTGGCTTTTGCGCCAACAGCAAAATCAGCTACCAAAGGAATTGAGCTAAAATTCCGCACGGGGTATGCTGAGTACTGCAGTAATGTAGACCATATAAAAACGCGGATAAGCGAGGGCGACTTCTATGAGATGAACTACTGCATAGAGGCGTATGCAGAAGATGTGGAGATAGACCCGGTGGCCATATTCGATAAGCTGAACAGCAGCGCGCAGGCGCCTTTCAGCACCTTCTTTAAATACCACGACAGCTACCTGATATGCGCCAGCCCCGAAAGGTTCCTGCGCAAGAAGGGCGATACCATTATGAGCCAGCCGATAAAAGGGACGATACGCAAGGGGCAAACACCCGAAGAGGATGCGCTGCTGAAACAGGAGCTGCTGGGCAGCATAAAAGAGCGGGCAGAGAATGTGATGATAGTGGACCTGGTACGCAACGACCTGGCGCGCAGCGCGGTAACGGGCAGCGTGAAAGTGGATGAGCTGTTTGGCCTGTATGAGTTTAATACCGTGCACCACATGATATCTACCGTAAGCGCGACGCTGAGGCCGGAAGTGCACTTTGCCGAAGCCATAAAAAATGCTTTCCCTATGGGAAGCATGACGGGTGCACCAAAGATAGAAGTGATGAAGCAGATAGATGAGCTGGAGGCTTTTCAACGCGGGTTGTTCTCCGGTGCGGTGGGCTACATAACACCCGAAAGCGACTTCGACCTGAATGTGGTTATCCGCAGTATCTTCTACAATGCGGCTACCAAGTATTTATCGATACGGGTGGGTAGTGCCATAACCTACGACAGC
>DLGO01000095.1:23570-28301 GCA_002482725.1 Bacteroidetes bacterium UBA7692
TGGTGGAGGTGTTGAGGGGGTAGGGTTTGATAGATTCTCTATTTCAATTTCTCCAACTCTACCCGCAAAGTATCCTGCTTCATAATACCCGAAAGTGTCATCCTGTTTTTATCCAGGGGAGAAAGCGTGGCAGTTAGCGTATCAAGAAAACCCTTGGGGTAACGCCATATAACTTTCATATCCCTTGTGGTTTTGTTGTATTGGAAATCACCTACGAGCCATTTCTGTGGACTATTGCGCTCGAACACGATGGTGTTCTTATCGTCGAAATACGCGAGGGTAAACAAACTGTCGGAGCAGTTGACTGTATCGTATGTTTTACCATTTATAGTTTGCTTTACTACACGAAATTTGCCAGTAATATCAGGGTGCCTGTTTGGGTAGTCGTATAGCGATATGCATAGTGCAAGCGGTATAAGTACGGCAGAGATGCGCAAGGCATTTTTGAGTATGGCGTTGCGGAAAACGAATGAGCCATCAGGGCCTTCGGAAAAGAAAAAGCGCATAACTTTTTCGTAGTCGAACAGCAGCAGGTAAAACAGGCCAAGGGTAATGAAGAGTATCTGTATCAATGCACCTGCCTCTACATCATAAAATATATCTAGCAATAGGATGTTGACGGTGACAGGCAGCAGGGTAAAGATGCCCAATAGCCTTGTTTTGCGGAAGAGCAGGAAAAAGGAACCCGCCAGTTGCAACAATGCAACACATAAAGTAAGGGGATAGGAATGGGAGAAAAAGCCCATGATCAGCTGCTCGCCCGACAATTCACCCAACTGCTTATCGAGCAGGGCTAGTGGCGCATGCAGCTGCAGCAGGAATACCTTGCGCCATGCAAACATGGAGAGGTCGAGGCATATAAAATAGCACATCATGTTGTGCAGAAAGGAAAATATATTAGTGGTGTCAATCTGTTGTTGCTTCTCCCTGCGGTGCCAGCTAATAGCATAAATAACAGCCAATGCAAATGCAGCAAAGGGCAAAAAAGCCATGCGGTCTATCCAAATGCCAATGAACAAACGCGACACCTCCAAAAGGGCATACATGCTGATGATGGCGACCAAAATGCAGAGCATTAATTTATGAAAGAGCGTTCTGGTTTTCATGAGCGCGGTGTTTTGGATAGGCAATGTAAGTGATGTTATGGTAACGGAATGTGGGTTGGGATTATTTTAATGGTATACATGGATTGCCTTGCTGATACCGAATGGTGTTGAGCACACCAACCGGGGCAGAGAGTTGATTGTGGTTGGAGATATCTGTTGTAAGGCATTGCCTACAACACATGGAAGCGACTTCGATCTGAATGTGGTTATCCGCAGCATCTTCTACAATGCCGCTACCAGATATTTATCGATACGGGTAGGCAGTGCCATAACCTACGACAGCACACCTGAGCAGGAGTGGCAGGAGGTGATGCTGAAAGCTGAAAGGATGGTGGAGGTGTTGAGGGGGTAGGTAAGGTTGAATAATTAATATTGTGGTAACGGATGATATGTGAGAATTGCTGATGGTATGCCATAAGTCATTTCAATTCGATAATTTTTAAAAAATAAGGACTGTTTATTTTAGTGCCTATTTCTTTTAAGGAGTTTAATTAAACTCTTTATTTCAGTTTGAGATTCAAGTTTATGCTCTCGAAGAAGAAAAATAAAATTTTCACAAAGTTTTGATTTTAGGGGATTGTTAATAGCTGTAATCATTTTATCCTCAGATGTTTTCTGATAATCATAGCCATAGGAGTTAAGAAAAGTGAGGTTTAACATTTTCAGAATTTGGAACCATTGCCATCTTAAACGATCTTCTTCCAAGTTAACGCCATCAAGTAGTCTATATAAACAATCAAGTTGATTGCCTATAGGTATTGCGCTTAAATACTCATTGAAAGAAATAACTTGATTGTTTTTCATCACACATTGGAAAAGTTCATCTAAATTATTTTTAAAAATATGGTCTGTTTGATAGTTATAATCATAGTCATAGCCTTTGAAGAAAGCCGTGTCAGAAAATATTCTTCCATGGAATCTTATAAACTTAATAAACTCTAAATCTTCTTTTGTTGCTATTGTAGTATCTAAGTGAATTAACTCAGATTCTATTTTATGCATCCATGCGTTAACAGCTAATATTCTATAAATAAATGAATGAAAGTAATAATGCGGTGTATTAAAATCACCATCAACCTTTAACCATCTAAAATGATCGGGTGTAGAAAAATTCCATAACCGATGATTCAGATTCTCACATGCTTTAAGCAAATGAGATTTATTAGCAGCTAGAACATTTTTAATTTTTTTTCTTTGTTCAAAATGGTGTTCAGTATCTAATCTAAATTTTAATAATCCTTTTTCGATATAATTCTTTGTAAAAAGGGTTAGAAAAAAAGTAATCAATGTAGTTAATGCTGCAACTATTGCTGCAATTAATTGGGGAGAGTTAAAGAATTCTTCTATGGTCATTTGGCTAGTTAATTATAATGTTATGAGTGTAATTTAAGACTATGCATTTGCTGTACTTTTTTCAATTTTCGTTTTGTACTTGGTGAAAATATGCAGTGTAATATTTTTTACAACAAGCTCTCCAAACCAGCTATCGGGCATGTTCTTTCTGAACTTTATAGCTAGATTCCTATTTCTCTCTTTACTTTTGTTTACTTGATTTATGATGTCAGCAGCCCATTCTTTCTCCTTCTTTTTGTCAATTCTTTTCCCATCTTTTCGCTGTTGAGCATATTGCTGTATTTCAGTTATTTCAGCCACTAAATTTTTAATGTGATTAAAAATTAATTCATTATAGAGGCTATAAAGCTTGAAATATTGATAATACTTTTTTTGTTGCAGAGACTCAATAATGAGGCTTTCTAATATTATGTAACATTCATTCAGAAAACTGTGAAAGGTTAGTACGTAATTGGAATAGGCAATACTAATTTGACTGTAACTTGGCTTGTGTAAGTGGGTTAAAACGATATTAGCATTTTGCCTTGCTTTATAAACATTGAAATAATAATTCTCTGCTTCGACTGAGCTCTTAAAAGATTCGATTTTGGGTATATCATCTTTGTTAGACTCAATTAGAAAAAATTTATGGTTGTTCTTATTTTCTATTTCAAACCATTGCCTTCTTACCTTGACATAATTGCGTGAGAATACTTCACTCAATCGTTCAAAATAATTATACTTTGATAGGATTTTGGAAATTTCTCTTTTATCTGAAATGGTTAATTCTGAAATTTTTGATAATAAAAAATGAAATTTAAGTAGCTCCTTATTGTCTCCGAGCTCTTTCAATTTACATTCAAATAACACATCTGTTATTTCAACTAAAGTGGCCCAGTTGTGGTCAACCTGATTTCGTAATTGTACTTCGACAATATTTTCATGTGTCCTATGCCTTAGGAAAAGATGAAGTGATTTGTATCCATCATCCTGAGGTTTAACAATATAATCATAAGTTTTTATTATTTCGAAATCTACATCTTGCTCAATTATATTTCTCAGTTCATACACCTCTTCATTTGATTTTAAAATACACCTGCAACCCCCTATGTCCCACATTCGGCTAAATCTCATTTCAGGGTATCTATTCAATTTGCTAATAATAGATTCAAACCTTTTGATTCTATAAGTAACAATCACTGCCGGATGTACTTGTCTTGATTTAGAGCATAACATTGTAAATGTTTGCGATAGCACCTCTCTATAGGAGGTTCTATAACCTTGAAGCATATTTAAGGTTTCATCACTTAAATGGTCACTTTCATTTCTTATTAAATTTCCTAATCGGTCAATGTCGGCTTTAGAATGGGTCATGTTTGCATGTTAATAATTTGCAATATAAAATATCATACTATATAATTCAATATTTATTAAACAATCTCAAAATATACAATTGAAACTTCCAGTTCGATGCGCTGGTAAGAATAAAGTCTATTAGTTTAGAATAATTTTCCATGCGCCGCCTCCAACGCATCTTTCAGCACCTCAGTTTTTACCACCGAAAGATTAAAGAAAGTCCAGCCTTGCTTGCCCCATTTGTTGGGTACGGGGTAGATGGCGGTTTTGTCGGCGAGGCAGTATAGGTCTTGTTCGGCTACGGTGAGCTTCAGGCAGGCGATTTTATCTTTTTCGTTGAGGGTGGCGAAGATCTTTTTGCCGATGCGGTAGGATAGCTTTTCGAAATGGGGCAGCTCTTCTGCTCCGGGCAGGGAGAGGGCGAGCGCTTTGAATTTTTCCATAGATACCATAGGGGATAAAGATGGAGGATTTTGGCAAGTGGTAAAAAGATTTACCACCTTAAGCGTGTTTTTAAATGGCCATTAGCATTTTTTAATTGGGCGGCATGAAGGTGATAATCATGGAGTTAGGTGCGGGAAAAAATTTTGCCGCTTTTTTTGCTAGAGTGGGATAGTGGTTGGATTTATATTAGGGCTGTTGATTGAAGGTGATGGATGTGATTTGGCTGAAAATGGCAGGGCGTTCTTTGGGATCACGGATTCTTTGTCTGAATCACAGATTAACGGATTATGAGATTCCACGGATAGGAACAGCCATTATACAAGCGGGAATTTTGGTTTATTTCCGTTTTGTGGGGACACAAACCGGGGGAGAGGGAGCATGTTCGGCGGGCGGAACATCCCAAATAGTGAATGGAAATACCGTTATAAATACCGCAAGTGAGTACCGCAGATTTTAACAGTTTCAAAAGGGCTGAAAAAACGCGAATTCCGCC
>DLGO01000095.1:28356-28505 GCA_002482725.1 Bacteroidetes bacterium UBA7692
CCGGTGAAAAAGCCGACAATTTTGATGGTGATTTTACCGACAGGATTTTGGCTGGAAGTGTTGGTGGCAGATAGATACAGGAATTGAAAAGACCGTAATAAATGGTTATACCACCTCAAAAAGCACGAATTCCGCCAGCCACCGCCAAC
>DLGO01000095.1:28593-28801 GCA_002482725.1 Bacteroidetes bacterium UBA7692
CCGCTGCGCTCTGCTTGTTGGGTTTGATAGGTGCAGGTTTTACCGACAGGCGGGAGGTGAAAGGAGCCGACCATATAAGGGTAGTGCATAGAAGCGTGTAAACGTTGGTTTACATTGCTTTCGCGAGTTGGTTGGTGGAGACACCAACCACGGCTTAGGTAATTCAGAAATGTGCCTTGGCTCCGTGCAGAATTGATCCGGTTTCTGA
>DLGO01000095.1:28842-40131 GCA_002482725.1 Bacteroidetes bacterium UBA7692
AAGAAAATAAGGCGCAGGGGTCGACATAGTGAAGGAATGGTTGCGCAATGCCTTTGTTCTACAGCCAGCGAGGCAGAAAAAAGTACCACCGGTTTTAACCAGCGGTGTGTCAAACAGCCAGAAAACTACCGCAGGTTTTACCGACAGCAGTAGTTGGCAGGATGTGACACTAAATGACATCAAAATTATTTTTGATGTCATTTTAGAGGGCTTTGGAAATGAGTGAGTTAGGCTTTAAATGGGGATTAAAATGACACTAAACGGTGAAAAAAAAATTTTGGTGTCACGAGAGGAGGAGCGGTCAGGGCGAGGGTGAAAATACCCTCAGTCGGACGCTAAGATTTACCCTCAGAATGGGTCATTTTTTTACCCTCAGCATCAATTGCCTAAGTAGTTGATAAATAAGGCGAAGGGAAGATGTGGGGTGCCGGATTTACCCTCAAAATGAGGGTTGGATTTTACCCTCTATTTGAGGGTTTGGAGGGTGAAGTCGTCTTTGTCGAGCACGCCGAGGCTGAAGAGGGCATAGTCGTACTTCACGGGGTCCTTTTCGTCGAAGGCGCGGAGGCTTTCGGTAAGCTCGAGTACGGTTTGCCAGTCGGTCTGGGGCCGCTGAATAAGACCGAGCTTGCGTGCCACGCGCTCTACGTGTACATCGAGCGGGCAGAGGAGCTGTGAGGGTTTTATGTCTTTCCAGAGGCCGAAGTCGACACCGCTTTTGTCCTTGCGCACCATCCAGCGCAGGAACATGTTCAGCCGCTTGCAGGTGGACTTGCGCACGGGTGTGGCTACATGCTTGCGGGTGCGCTGCGGGGCATCTTCGAGGGAGAAGAAGCTATCGTGAAAGGCCATGAGGTGGGCTTCGGTATGGATGTGCTTTTTGAAGGTTTTGCCGGCAACGAAAGCCTGCTCCAAACTGTGGTGCGTGGCATAGAACTGACGGAAGAACTCTATGAAGTAGAGGGTGTCGGTAGCATTGAAGGTGCGGTGCTTGAAGTTGAGAAAGGGCTTGAGGTCGCTCTCCTGATGCTGGGTGATGAACTGGTATGGTGCGCCATCCATGAGCTGCACGAGGCGGTTGCNNCTGATGATGGAGGTGCGGTTGCCCCAGGCCAGCATGGCTGTCCAGAAGGCGATAATCTCAATATCCTGCAGCTTGCTGAAGCGGTGGGGGATAGAGATAGGATCGGCTGCTATAAAGGAGTGGTGGTTGTGCTCCCGGTACTTGTTTTCGAGCAAACGGAAGACCCTGTCGTGGTGCTGCTTGTCGGGCATAGGGCGGTGCTACTTGCGTTTGGCTTGGAAAAAGGAGCGCATGAGGTTGCCGCATTCATTTTCGAGTATGCCGGAAACCACCTGTGTAGAAGGATGCAGCACACCGGAGTGGCGGCTGTAGCCAAACTTGGGCTCGCTGCTGCCATATACCAGCGTACCCATACGCGACCAGTACAGGGCGGTGGCGCACATAAGGCAAGGCTCTATGGTGATGTACATGGTACACTGCTCCAGAAACTTGCTGCCAAGGAAATTGGCGGCAGAGGTGATGGCTATCATTTCGGCATGGGCGGTAACATCTTTGAGCCGCTCTACCTGGTTGTAGCCTTTGGCAATGATCTGATTGTTGCAGACGATAACAGCGCCGATGGGCACTTCGTCTTCTTCGTAGGCATAGGAGGCCTCTTTGAGGGCCTGCTGCATATAGTGTTCGTGCGAACGGATGATCATGATTGGTCTGCTATTAGTTGTGGCGCGGTGCCGGGCTGTGCAAGCAATGCGGCTCCTGCCAAAGTAGGAAGGGCAATGTTGGTGCACCAGATGAGTGTAGCAGCTACAGAGGCCAGTACGGGCTCATCGCAGATAAAGCCGCACACAAATACGGCAATGCCGGTGCGGATGGCGAAGTCGAACAGCGGAAAGGCCGGCGCTATGGAGTGTATGAGCAAAATGGTAGCTGCGGCAGAGAAAAGGGTAGCGGGGTCTTTGTCGATACCGCAAACATGCAGGGCAAACATCCACTGCGCGCAGTAGATGGTGTAGCGCATAAGGGCAATAAGCAACACGCGTAGCTTGATGCTCAGGGAAACCGAATCGCCTGCAGGGAAAAGCCTGTGCAGGAAGCGGAAGGTGTGGCGGGTGCCAACGGCTGCACCGATGCGCTCGAAGCTGAAGTAGATAAGCAGTGCAAACACCACGCAAGCAACTGCGCAGATGGCTACGGAGGCAGGCAGGTTGAAAAGGAACACAAATGAGATGCCTGCGCACAAGGTGATAATGGCCTGTGCCAAACCGCCTAAAAGGGCTGAGTGCAATGCGCGGATGCGGAGGTGCGACGGCAGGTACAGCACGCGGCCGGGAAACTCGCCCGTGCGCCATGGGGTGATGGTGCCAACACAGAGGCCGACAAGCACGCTCCTGAGCAATTGGAGGGTAGATGTTTCGCCCTTGGCAAAGAACTGCTGCCACTTGATGGCTTCGGCCAGCCAGTTGAGCGGCATCAGGAGCAGGATAAGCAACATGGCAGGCCAGTTGGACTGCACAGAGTGCAGGGTTTGGGCGAGCTTGTTGGCAGCAAACAGCTGATGGCAGACTACACCAATGCAGGCAGCAATGATGAGGCCACGAAAAGCCACATCCCAGCGGGTGTTAAAAAAAGTGGGCATCTGCCGTTGCATCCTACAAAGAAATGAAATTTAAGTGAACGCTAAGAATAGGAGTCAAATTGATATCAATTAAATATAGCTATTTTACAGTTACAAAAACGAGGGCTTGCCTGATAATGGATACAAAACCGGATAGGATAATTTTGGGGATAGACCCGGGCACGATAGTGTTGGGGTATGGGGTGCTGAAGGTGTCGGGCAGCAAGATGAGCCTGATAAGCATGGGCGTGGTGCAGCTGTCGAAGTACGAAGACCCGCTGAATAAGCTGAAGATAATATACGAAAAGGTAAGCGGGCTGGCGGCACAGTATACGCCGGATGCCTGTGCAATAGAGGCGCCGTTTTTTGGCAAAAACGTACAGAGCATGCTAAAGCTGGGCCGGGCGCAGGGGGTGGCCATAGCCGCCGCACTGAACCATAACCTGACGGTATGCGAGTACGCGCCAAAGAAGATAAAGCAAAGTATAACCGGCAATGGAAATGCATCGAAAGAACAGGTGGCTGCCATGCTGCAGCAGCTGGTAAAGTTTGATCTTCAGCCTAAATTTATGGATGCTACAGATGGGCTGGCTGCGGCTGTGTGCCACTACTTCCAGACGAGCGGTGCGCAAACAGTAACCGGTGGCTCGTATTCGGGCTGGGGCGACTTTTTGAAGAATAACTCGCACAGGGTGAAATAGAGAACAACCACAAAAACTACTTAACTCCAATATGCGCTTGTTGCGGATTCTATTTTTGCTTGCTTTGGTAAACCCTGCAATGCTGTATGCACAGCAAAGCTTTACCCTTTCGGGAAAGGTGTATACAGGAGATTCAATAGTGGCAAGGGGTGCAGGTATAACTGTGGATGAGGCTGCGGATGTTTATACCGATAGTGCCGGTAATTTCCGGTTGCAATTGCCCGGAGGGAAACATGATGTACGCTTTGCCCTGAAAGGATATAATAGCCAGGCCATACAATTGGTATTGACAAAGGATACCATGATTGATATACAGCTGAGTGATGGAAGCATAGCGATTCACACCGTTGAAATCTTCTACCTGAAGCCACCATCCGAGCATAGGGAGGATGGGAATATTCAACTGAGCAGCGCTTCGATAAAAAAGCTACCGCAGTTCTTTGGTGAAAACGACCCTATGCGCGCGGTGCAGATGCAAGGCGGTGTTCAGAGCGGGGGCGAGGGCAGCAGGGGCATATTTATACGAGGAGGAAGCCCGGACCAGAACCTGGTATTGCTGGATGGGGCGCCGGTATATAATGCGGCTCACATTTATGGTTTCATATCCGTGTTTAACGGCGATGCCATAAACAAACTGACGATATACAAAGACAAATACCCATCAAGGTTTGGGGGACGGCTATGCTCTGTACTGGATATAGCAACCAATAGCGGTAACAAGGAAAAAATAAAAGGGTCAGTGTCGATAGGATTAGCTACTGCCAGGTTTAATGTAAACGGGCCAATAGGCGGAGGCAAGCTCACGACCTTTGACCTGTCTGCAAGGGTATGTTTTGCAGGCTTATTTTCTGCCTCAATAACCAAAATGCAGTTCCGGAAATCAGGGTATGACGGTGCGCTGAAGTATTATTTCGGAGATGTAAATGCAAAGGTAGCGCACAGGATTTCCGCCATCACAACAATAGAAGCTACTTTTTTTACGAGCAATGATTATTACAGCTTTAACCGGGAGGCGCGGCAGGAGGAAACGGGATTCAGGCAAAAAACATTTTCGGCACAGAATATATACTGGGCCAACTATACCGGCAGCATAGCGCTGATGCACACTATAAACGGCAGGTGGGGTATGAAGCATCATGTGTCGTATAGCAACTACCACATCAATAATATGGATTGGCAGGAAATACAGCAATATTATAACCAAAGTGCAGAACCCCAGTACTACTCGGATAATGAATCGAAAAGGAGCTCTTACATCAATGATATTTCTTACACTGCAGATTTTACCTGCAATATCAGAAAGCAAAAAATATCAGTTGGTGGTGGTGTAACCGGCATACTTTTCGAAGCGGGCAGGGGCACATTTAAACTGGATAACAACAGCAGTGGTGAACTGAACTACAGGCTGACGGGAGACAAGGTAAATTCCATTGCGGCATTTGTATATGCAGAGGAAGAGTACAGGCCATCAAGGCCGTGGGTGCTGACAGCAGGGCTACACGGCAGGACCTACACTGTGCAGGGCAAAACATTCCTGAGCCTGTTGCCCAGGGCGCATGTGCAATTTAATCCTATAGGAGGCCTGTACCTGAGGGCAGGCGCTGCGGGTCTTTCGCAAAACCTGCATATGCTGGCAGTTAATTCCACAACAATTATCAACGACTATTGGGTGCCGGCAACAGCCAAGGCAAAACCTGAAACAGGATGGAATATGAACGGAGGGATAATGCAAAAGCTACCGCTGGGTTTTGAATGGAGCATGGATGGATTTTACCGCATAATGAGCAACGTAATAGAGTATAAGGAAGGCACTGCGGGTGTTGCAGTATTTAAACCATGGGAGAGCCAGATAGAAACAGGAGGGAAAGGAAGAAGCTATGGCGCAGAATTTTATATGGGGCGTACCACAGGCAAGCTGACAGGCTCTGCGGCATATACACTGGCATGGAGCAACAGGCAGTTCCCGGGACTTAACTCAGGGGCTGTATATCCCTATAAATATGACAGGAGGCATAATATCGCCACCCAGCTGAACTACATAATTAATAAGCATTTTGAGCTTGGTGCTACATGGGTATATGGCAGTGGTACGCGGTTTACCCTGCCGGTACAATCGTATCATTCATTTGGCACATTGAATGACATAGATGATGATTTGCTGAATGGCAGGCCTGTGAGTATACCAAATGACCTGATTATACTTTTTTCGAAAAGAAACGAGGCACGCTTGCCTGCATACCATCACCTGGATGTTTCTTTTACTTATAGAAAACAGGTAAAGAACCTGATGCACCAGTTTAACCTGAGTATCTATAATGTTTACAACAACTTCAATGTGTTCATGGTATATTCTGATACAAAGGGACATGCTGACGGCAGCGTAACCTTGTCGTTGAAAAAGATAAGCCTGTTCCCGGTTTTGCCTTCCGTTTCCTACACCATAAATTTCATGTAATGCGCAGCAGTTTGGGTCTATTTATGGTGATAAGCTGCGCGGTGCTGCTGATGTCGTGCGAAAAGGAACTAATACTAAAGGATCAGGATGTACAGGATAAACTGGTAGTTACCTGCCTGCTGGATAATGACAGGGATGTGAAGGTGTACCTGACCAAAAATATGGCGCTGGGTGAAAGCTCATCATTGAACTGCATACCTGATGCGAGGGTGGAATTGTATGAAGATGGGACACTGCTGCAGGTGATGCCTTTTGTAATTGCTGATACAGGAATAGGCTTTGGGTATTACACCATAAACTACCACCCGATACAGGACAGGAAATATGGGGTAAAGGTGATACACGCACAGTATGATACAGTGAGTGCCACGGACCTGTTGCCTGTTGTGCCTGTGGTTACTATGCACGAATGGGTACAAAAAGGAGATAAGGGAAACAGGTTCCGGAATAAGTATAAGATAAGGCTGGATGAAGATGGTGGCAGGGCAAACTATTATAGGGTAAACGTTTTCAGAAAGGGAGTTAAATACAACTTGACCAGCATAAAAGATACAGTATTTTCTAACTACGATGCGAGCTGCGGCACATTTGTTACTACTGCGCTAAAAGATACTGTGAGGGATTATTCATTCTTCCTTTTTGGGGATGACGGAATAAACGGGTCCTCGACTGAGCTAAACCTGGAATTTGAGGCACCTGAACTGCTGAGCACAAAGACAGAAACCCTTTGCATTTCGCTGTATGCAGTGTCCAAAGCACACTATGAGTATTATCGCACACTGGAACAATACAGGGGCACAAAAGACTTTATAGAGCCAGTGAAAGTGTATAACAATATCACCAATGGTTATGGTTCGTTTAACAGCCAGTGCGGTTATAAAATTGAGATACCCATAAAATAAAAAAGCGGGCCAGGAATGATCCCCGGCCCGCCCTTTAAATAGGATTGGTATGACCTTATTTTTGAACCTCTGCTTCTATAACACCTTGTTTAATGGTGATGCATGGAGTTGAAGATGTCAGTGCTTTTGTGGTGGTGATTTTAGCTGTAAGAACGCCATCGCCTATAACATAAGGTTTCAATTCAACAGACTCTGTAGTTAAGGTTACAGTTTTAGCCGATGTAGAAAAATTCTCTCCATGAGCGATAAGTGAACCATTACCACCGGCGCCATCAAGCTTAACGAAAACTTCTATGCTTTCGACAAACTCAAAGTCAGCTGCATTGCCTATAGAAGCTTTGATTGATTTAAGCTTTGCGGTATTCAGTTTTGAAGGGTCGTAGCTAACGCCATTTTGAGCAAAAGCTTGTTGGATATCAGCACTTGAAATTTCATATTCGAAGGTTTCGCTTCCTGAGCCAAACTGAAGATTGTAGTCATAAAGACAGTTTTCTTCAGAGTCAGGTGCGGTGTAGGAAAACGTTTGGGTGTCATCATCTTTTTTGCAAGAGCTGATGAAGGTGACAGAAAATAATAGGGCTGCGCTGCTGATGATTGATAGCGTTTTGTTCATATTGATTTGTTTTAGGTTGCGAATGTAAGGTTTCTGTAACTATCTGCAAACGGATAAAAGGCATAAAAAAGGCGGGTTTTAAACCCGCCCTGAATAGTTCTTTATTTATTGTTGTTCTTCTTTTTGTAGAAGGGTTTGCCGCCACCGTTGCCTTGCTGCGGCTTGTGCTTGAACTTGTTTTGCTTGCCACGGTTGCTGCTGCTGCCCAGGCTCGGAATTTGCCTGAAGCTGGTGCTGCCACGTGTAAGCATGTTCAGGTTGGTGTCGCGGTCCAGGCTCAGCTGACCATCGCTAAGGATGCGCAGGTCGTCCATGATAAGGTGGTCATTGGCAAACTCGCGGCTGGAGTTTTGGTAAACCAGCTTCATGTAGTTACCAATACACTGCGCAAAGCCATCGCGCTTTTCCGGGTCTTCAGTTTCTATTGCTTTTTTTACCAGAGACTCTACGTTTTTGCCATAGTGCTTGTACCTGATCTTACCATGCGGATAAGGAAGCGGAACGGGCTTTTTCTGTAGCTCTTCGCGGGATTTGATAGGATATGGAGAGTCCACATCCAACTGAAAATCGCTAAGGATAAAGAGGTGGTCCCAAAGTTTGTGGCGGAAGTCCTCCACATTGCGCAGCTGGGGATTCAGCTGGCCCATCAGCTCTATTATTTCCAGGGCAAATTTGTTTCTGTACTCCCTGTCTTTGATAGTAAGTGCATGCGCCACAATGCGCTGTACATGCCTGCCATACTCGCGTATGAACATTTTCTCTCTCGAGGTATTATATTCCATTGAATGATGTATAAGTTGTGATAAAGCGGGGCGAATGAGGGCGATTAACCAACAGAAGCGAAACCGGCTTAGTAAAGTTTAAAAAAAGCTACGGACTTAAAAAGATTTGCTTTGACAACCGGGGCGTTAAAGTAAGGTAGGATATACCAACGCCCGCAGCTTAGCTGGTTTTTAATATTTGTAGCCTTGCGAATTTAAGCATGATTTTCTTTTGTCCAAACCCTTCGAAGAAAATGGTCGCTATTTTGTTAATTCCTGTTCCTTCCATGGCAATAACCTTGCCTTCGCCGAACTTTTCGTGCAATACGTCCATTCCGGTTTGAAGATTGTTGGCATCATCGGGCGTAAATGGACCGGCAGGCACATTGGCAGAAGCAGGCTTAGGCGCAGACGTAGTTGTCGGCAGCGGCTTTACTGTTAGCCCGCCACGGGTAATCTGTGCAGCGCGTTCGCGCTTCAGGTCGCCGTGGAATGTAAGGATGTCTTCAGGTATCTCGTTCAGGAAACGGCTTGCCTCGCAGTAGTTGAGGTTGCCGAATTTGTAGCGGGTGTTGGCATAGGTAAGGTATAGCTTCTCTTCGGCACGGGTGATAGCTACGTAGAACAGACGGCGCTCTTCTTCCAGCTCATCCATGCTGTACAGCGACTGAGCATTGGGGAAAAGAGCCTCCTCCATACCTACTACGAATACCACCTTGAACTCAAGACCTTTGGCACTGTGCACGGTCATTAGCTTAACGGTATCCAGGTTCTCAGGGGCCTTTTCATCGCCGGTAAGCAAAGTGATGTTTTGCATGTAGGTACCAAGAGATTTGTCCATCATGATCTCTTCATCATTCTGTATGGTGTCGTCTTCTACGAATTCTTTGATACCATTCAAAAGCTCCTGCATGTTTTCGTAGCGGCTAACACCCTCAACAGTTTTGTCGTTGTACAGCTCGCTAAGCAGGTTGGTTACTTTGGCTACGTGGGTAGAAAGCTCGAACGCGTTTTTATCCTTTGCCAAAGCGCCGAAGCTCTTGATCATCATCACGAAATCCTCTACTGCATTTTTGGTGCGGGAAGCGAATTCTTCGTGAAAGGCAATGGTTTCTAAGATGTCCCAGGGGCGCTTGCCATCGTTGGCGGCTACCATCAGCACTTTGTCTATGGTAGTTTGGCCAATGCCACGCGCAGGGTAGTTGATGACGCGCTTAAGCGCCTCTTCGTCATAAGGGTTTATGGCGAGCTTCAGGTAGCCTAAAAGATCCTTGATCTCTTTGCGCTGATAGAAGCTGGTACCGCCGTATATTTTATAAGGTATGTTTGACCTGCGGAGCGATTCCTCGAAAGCACGTGACTGGGCATTGGTGCGGTACAGGATAGCGAACTCGTGGTTGTGCAGCTGCTCGCGCAGCTTCAGCTCCATGATGGTATCGCCAACGTATCGGCCCTCTTCGTTGTCGCTGGGTGTGCGTACTACCTTTATGGCTTCGCCCTTTACGTTGCTGGTCCAGATCTCTTTTTTGAGCTGGTTCTTGTTTTTGTGAATGAGCTCGTTGGCAGCTATAACGATGTTTTGCGTAGAGCGGTAGTTCTGCTCCAGCTTGAATACCTGGAGGTCGGGGAAGTCCTTTTCGAAGTTGAGGATGTTGTCGATAGTGGCACCGCGGAAGCCATAAATGCTTTGTGCATCATCGCCAACTACGGTAATGTTTTGGTACACATCGGCAATGCGCTTTACGATAGAGTATTGCAGCGGGTTGGTATCCTGAAACTCATCGATAAGCACATAGCGGAACTTGTGCTGGTACTTGTACAATACATCGGGAAAGCGCACGAATATTTCGTGGGTCTTTAACAGCAAGTCATCGAAATCCATGGCACCACTCTTGAAGCAACGCTCGGTATATATCTTATATAGCTTGCCTGTTTCGGGACGGCGCATGTCGCGGTCTTCGGACATCAGGTCAGGGTCGCGCATGTAATCATCGGGTAGTATCAGGGCATTTTTGGCAGAAGAGATACGGTACTGGATCTGGTTTGGCTTGTATATTTTCTCGTCCAGGTTCTGCTCGCGGATAATGGTCTTGATAAGCGAACGTGAGTCTTCGGTATCGTAGATGGTAAAGTTGCTCGGGAATCCTATTTTTTGTGCTTCTACGCGCAGTATGCGTGCAAATACGGAGTGGAAGGTACCCATGAAAAGACTACGCGCATTGTTGCCGGCTACCTTTTCTATCCTTTGGCGCATTTCCTCTGCTGCCTTGTTGGTAAAGGTGAGCGAAAGCACTTCGAAGGGATTAACGCCATTGCGCAGCAGGTGGGCTATGCGGTATGTAAGCACACGGGTTTTGCCTGAACCTGGGCCAGCGATGATAAGGGTAGGGCCATCGGTATTTTCAACTGCGGCCCTTTGCGGAGCGTTCAACTCTTCTAAATAATTCATCCGGCGAAAATAAGTATATGGCGCCTGCCAAGCAGAGTTTTAATTTACAATTTGTGGAAAGCGGGGCGTTAATTAACTAAAAATGAAAAAGGGACCTTACCGTTGCCGGTAAAATCCCTTTTCGTAGGATATATGAGGTGGATTATGCTTTGTTCTTTAACAAGTCACGGATCTGGATAAGCAATTCTTCCTGGGTAGGACCTGCAGGGGCTGGTGCCGGAGCCGGTTCTTCTTTGCGTTTAGCGGCATTAAGTCCTTTGATGATAAGGAACAATACAAATGCAACTATGATGAAATTGATGGTTGCGGAAAGGAAGTTGCCATACTTAACCGTACCGAAGATTGTAAGCTCTTCCAGCTTGGTAAGGTGTGCTGCTTCTAAGGCTGGTTTTAACAGCAATGGGGTTATAACATCATCTATCAATGAGCTAACGATTTTGCCAAAGGCACCGCCAATGATAACACCTATCGCCAGGTCTACTACATTGCCTTTCATGGCAAAGTCTTTAAATTCTTTTACGAAACCCATAGTTTATATATTTTAAATTAAACAATAAATAGATAACCCAATACTAAGAAAATTACCTAAAATTATAACAATGAAAAAGCATCAGCATCATTCAGGAAAGGCAATTGCTGTCTTATTTGCAGCAGCTTATCGCGCTGAAGGGAAACTGTGGTTGTGTCCACATCATGTGCTTTGTGATACAGGTATTCACCCAAGGGATCTATAGCGGCAGAGTCACCACTGTGGTAAATATTGTTGCCA
>DLGO01000041.1:0-13571 GCA_002482725.1 Bacteroidetes bacterium UBA7692
CCCATTGTCAGCTACAACAGATGCATTCTACCGCATAAAAACAGTAGCTAAAGATGGCGCTACCACAGTATACCCAAGCGTAGAGCTTGCAGGGAACTAAGAGGTAGACAAGCCAACTGTTATCAAAAAATTGTCACCAACAAAGTGTCCATAGTCAGAGGGAGGTTGCTCAATAGCAACCTCTTTTTTTTTGCATATAACCCAACGTTATGGCTTCACTCACCGCTCTGTTTCTTCGCTCTCATTTTGGCAGGTTATCTTCCATATAGGCAAAATCCACCTGTTCTGCAAGGGCTATATTTGCACATCTTCTGCACATCGTTTTTTGCTTTTTAATACTTAATTGATAATTTAGTTATTTATTATTTGATAATTTAATTACCAATTTATTGCATGGAACGCTCGATAGTACATCTGGATCTAGATACCTTTTTTGTATCGGTAGAGCGGCTGCAAAACAGCAAGCTGTGCGGTAAGCCTGTATTGGTTGGCGGCCTCAGCGACAGGGGAGTGGTGGCGTCGTGCAGCTACGAGGCGCGCAGCTTTGGTGTGCACTCGGGCATGTCTATGAAAATAGCGCGCAGGCTGTGCCCGGAGGCCATGCTGGTGCGCGGCGACTCGGGCCAGTACAGTAAGCACTCCAAAATAGTAACCGAGATTATTCGTGAAAAAATGCCCATAGTTGAAAAAGCATCTATAGATGAGTTTTACCTGGATATGACCGGCATGGACAAGAATTTCGGCATAGACAAATATTCGAGAGAGCTGCGGGAAACGATTATAAAAAATACAGGCTTGCCCATATCAATGGGCTTATCCATCAACAAAACTGTTTCTAAAATAGCTACCGGCCAGTCTAAGCCAAACGGGCAGTATAGGGTGCCGCAGGGCGATGAAAAGGGGTATCTGGCGCCCCTGTCCATACGCAAGCTGCCCATGGTGGGCAATGAAACTTTTCAGGTGCTTACCGAGCTGGGTATAAAAACCATTGCTACCATGCAGCAAATGCCGCAGGAGGCAGTAGAAAAAGTGCTGGGCAAAAACGGCACTACGCTGTGGCTGCGCGCGCAGGGCATAGACTATACGCCGCTGAAGCAATACCACGAGCGCGAGTCTATATCGCTGGAGCGCACCTTCGACAAGGATACCATAGATGTGGCGGCGCTCAAAAATATAGTAATGGCTATGGCCGAGCAGCTGGCCTACCAGCTGCGCATGGGCAATAAGCTTACCGCCTGCATTACTGTAAAGCTGCGCTACTCGGATATGCAGACCTATAGCAAGCAACAGCAGATACCCTACACCAGCTGCGACCATACGCTAATAGAACGGGCACTGCATATTTTCGATAAGCTGTTTGAGCGGCGGCAGCTGGTGCGCCTGGTGGGTGTGCGCTGTAGCCATCTGGTAGAGGGCGGTCACCAGATAAACCTGCTTGATGACTCGGTAGAGATAATACAGCTATACCAGAAAATGGACTATCTGCGCAAAAAGTACAAGGATAGCCGGCTGATAACCCGCGCTGCCATTATGGACCAGCTGGATAACCTGGATACGCAGGGCAATCCCTTTAACGGCGACCCTGTGGTGCCGCCTGCCCACCGCCACAGGTAATTATATGCTGTACCTCAATTGTCATAGCTGGTATAGCTTTCAGTATGGTATACTGAAAGTGGAAGATGTGTTGCGCTATGCGCAGCAGCATGGTGTGCAGGCTATGGCTGTTACCGACATCAATAATACATCGGGTATGCTCGACTTTATGCGGCTGGCAGCCAGCTACAACATAAAGCCTGTGGTGGGTATCGATTTCCGTAGCGGCGCTGCACAGCACTACGTATGCCTGGCCAGGGACAACGAGGGCGTAAAGGAAATGAACGACTACCTGACGCAGTTCCGTATCAGCAAAGGTGAAATCCCTGCAGAGGCGCCACCATTTCAGCATTGCTATGTGATATACCCCTGGTATAAGGGCTTTAAGCGAATGCTGGCGGCGCATGAGTATATCGGGATACATCCCGCTGATATTCCCGTTTTCAGGATATATGGGCAAAAAATGGCAGCGGATAAATGTGTGGTGCTGGCCACTTTTACTTTCAGGGATAAAAAGGACTTTAACACCCACCGCCTGCTGCGCGCCATTAAAAATAACCTGCTGCTAAGCAGGCTGCCCGCGGCAGAGCAAGGGCGCGAAACAGATGTGCTGTGGAGCGCAGAAACCATAGAGACGCAATTTGCAGATTACCCGCAGGCGCTGGCCAATACCAGGGCCATGTTGCAATCCTGCAATGTGGTGTTCGAGTTTAAAGTAGCCAAGAACAAGAAGTGCTTTTTTGAAAGTGAGGAAAAGGATAAAACAGTATTGCGCAGGCTGGCGCGCAAGGGGCTTGCCGACCGCTACGGGCAGCCTACCGATTTTATACGCAAGCGTTTTACCACCGAGCTGAACACCATCTTTGAATTGGGTTTCACGGCCTATTTTTTAATTAACTGGGATATAGTAAAGTTTGCCAAAAGAAATGGCTTTTTCCATATAGGCCGCGGCAGTGGCGCCAATAGCCTTATAGCCTATTGCATGGGTATTACCGATGTAGACCCCATAGAGCTGAACCTGTATTTCGAGCGGTTTATAAACCACTCGCGCAAGAACCCGCCCGACTTTGATATAGATTTTTCGCACACCGACAGGGATATAGTACGGCAGTATATTGTAGATAAATACCGCGGGCACGCGGCGCTTGTGGGCAGCTACAATACATTTGAGCGGAAGTCGTGCATACGCGAAATAGGCAAGGTGTTTGGCCTGCCCGACGATGAAATAGACACACTGCAGTTTTGCATTGCCAACAACAGGCGCATAGACACGGAGTATGGCCAACTGGTAAAGTACTACGCGGAGCGCATATACGGCATGCCCAATATACTCAGCGTACATGCCTGTGGCATATTGATATCCGAAAAGCCGCTCACTTACTACTCTGCGCTGGAAATGATGCCCGTTGGATTCCCTTCGGTGCAGTTCTCTATGCTGGAGGCCGAGGATGTGGGCCTGTACAAGTTTGATATACTGAGCCAGCGCGGCCTTGGCCACATAAAGGATGCGGTGGCACTGATAAAGCAAAACAAGGGCATAGACATAGATATACACCGCATACAGGATTTTAAACAGGACCCGCTGCTGAACAAGCACCTGAAGGAGGGCGACAGCATAGGCTGCTTTTACATAGAGTCGCCGGCCATGCGGCAGTTGATGCGCAAGCTGCAGGTAGACGACTATCTGGGCCTGGTGGCGGCCAGTTCGGTTATACGCCCCGGCGTGGCCAGCTCGGGCATGATGCGGCAATATATACTGCGCTACCGCTATCCCGAAATGAGGAAAGAAGCCCACCCGCGGCTACTGGAGCTGATGCCCGAAACTTATGGTGTAATGGTGTACCAGGAAGATGTGATAAAGGTGGCGCACTTCTACGCAGGCCTTACGCTGGACGAAGCCGATGTAATGCGGCGTGGCATGTCGGGCAAATTCCGCTCGCGCATAGAGTTCCAGCAGGTGCGCGAAAAGTTTTTCAGCAACTGCGATGCTAAACAAATACCGCGCGACGACTCTACCGAGGTGTGGCGGCAGATAGAAAGCTTTGCGGGCTATTCATTTGCCAAGGGGCACTCGGCCTCGTATGCGGTAGAAAGCTACCAGAGCCTTTTCCTGCGGGTGTACTACCCCATAGAGTTTATTACTGGGGTGCTCAATAATTTTGGCGGCTTTTATACTACCGAGTTTTATCTGCACCAGGCCCGCATGCTGGGCGCCATAGTAGAGCTGCCATGTGTAAACAACAGCGGAGAGCTGGCCGTGCTGCAGGGGCAAACCATATACATGGGCCTGTGCCTGATAAAGGACCTGGAAGCCAATACCGTGCGCAACCTGCTGCGCGTAAAAGAAGAGGACGGGCCGTTTGCCGGGCTGCACGATTTTGTGAAGCGAGTGCCCATATCGCTGGAGCAGGTCCGCATCCTTATCCGCATCAAGGCGTTCCGCTTTACAGGCAAAAGCAGCAAGGAGCTGCTGTGGGATGCGCACATGCTGATGAGCAAGACCAAAAAGACGCGCCCGCGCAAAGAGCTGTTTGAGGCGCAACCCGTAAACACCAAGCTGCCACCGCTGGAATACGGCAAATATGAGGATGCCCTGGATGAGATAAAGATATTGTCGTTTCCCCATGCCTCCCCGTTTTCGGTATTGAAGACGTACTACCCCGACACCGTAGCGGCAAAGGATATACTAACGCGCCTGGGCGAGGTGGTATATATAACGGGCTATTACGTAAACATAAAACAGGTGTACACCATACATGGGGAAAAGATGTTTTTCGGTTCCTTTACCGATAGGGAGGGCCACCTGTTCGACACTGTGCACTTTCCGCCATCTATCAGCAAATACCCCTTTACGGGTAAAGGCTGCTACCTGATGAAAGGCAAGGTGATAGAAGAGTTTGATGTGCCCAGCATAGAGGTAAGCCACATGATGCGCATACCAATGGTGGTGGAGTAGGGTGCCGGTTTATCAGGCAGTCAGCATTTTTTTAATTTCAGTAATAATGTTTTTCGGGGAGTACTTTTCGGTAAAGCTCCTGTTATCTACCCAAACCCAAGGCTTTTCTTCTATAACCTGTATAGGCTCCGGCTCGGGGATATGTACTTCCGGCTCCGGCTGTGGCGCATTGTATTTGTTGAATAGCTCCGCCAGCCGCTCGCACATCGGCTCATTGAATGTATTGCCATGCTGCTGTATCAGGTCTATCAACTCCTCGGAGGTGAATTGGGGCAATGTATAGGGCAGTGTCGCATTCAACTCAAACCCTTCAATGGTTTCTCCCTTGTCATACATTTTAGCCAATGTAGAGTTCTCGTACTTGCGGAAGAAATTTTCGGTGATATTGTATTTGAATACCTCGTTTTTGGCAGGCTCACCCGGATTCAGGTAGCAGTGTACCAGCTTGGCATCTTTCTGTGTCATGCCTATGCCGAATGCTACCCTTGTAGTATCGGTAGTGTTGGGTGGTGAACCGTGGAATGTCCTGTTGTCAAATACCAGCATTTCACCCGCTTTCATTTCTATCAGCTGCAGGTAAGGGAATATGGTAAACATGTGTTCCGATAGCGGCGATGGCACCTGCGGCGAAGGTGATGGCCTGAAGTTCTTGAAGAAGCGGTGGCTACCTTTTATTACGGCCATGGCACCGTTGTCCAACCCTACATCTACCAGTGGTACCCAGCAGGTAAGGGAAGAGTGCCGCTCCTCGTCATCTACAAATGTCCAGTCCTGATGCACAGGTACAACCCCTGTAGGGTTGGGCTCCTTTATCACAAAGCTGCCCACAAAGGCCTTTGAATTGTCGAAGTGCACCGACATCTTAGGAAAGGCAACTTCCATAAGCTTATCCAGTATTTTACCTACCAGGGATTTGTCCTCCTGGTCCATGCTGATGTGGAAGCCGAATCCTGCTTTGTCGGTCAGCTGCAGCGATTGGTAGAAGGCAAGCAGTTCGCTTACCTCACCTTGCCCGAGTGCAGGCAGCACCACATACCCATCCCTGTCAAAGCTTTGCTGATGGTCAGGGTTCTTGAATATGCGCTCTCCTTTTACAGAGGCCATATACTGGTTTATCTTTGTTTCAAAAAATAGTTGGCTCTTAGGCGCCAGGGTAAACTCCACATCGCGTATCTTTTCGCCGAAGAGTGGCTTGGAGCCTATGGTATCGTAGTGCAGGAACATATCATCCGGCATTTCAAATTGCTCAAGAGTGCCTTCCGCATTCCTCAGGCACAGGCTTAGCTGCGCCTCTT
This sequence comes from Bacteroidetes bacterium UBA7692, assembly GCA_002482725.1. GTDB lineage: Bacteria > Bacteroidota > Bacteroidia > Chitinophagales > LD1 > UBA7692. The sequence continues at coordinate 5,845 of DLGO01000041.1, forward strand.
CCGGTATCAGGCCGTAGGTTACTGCCAGCCTTGGCTGCCCCGTGCTGTTCATCAGCGATGCATGGAACAGCGCATGGTTGAATATAATTGCCTCACCGGCTTTCATATTTATCGTTGTCAGCTTGGAGCGCAGGTAGTCCTGCAGCTGGCTGTATTCTGTATCCAGTGTAGGAGCGCGCAGCGTAGGGGAGAATTTATGGCTGCCCGGCAGTACCTGCATGGCGCCATTCTGCTCGTTTATATCTTCCAGGGCTACCCATATCGTTACCGAGCAATATTTTGCTTCATCTACTATGGTCCAGTCCTGGTGCACAGGCATTATGCCGTTTTGCCCGGAGGGCTTGGTAAGAAAGCTGCTACCCAGCTTTTTTATATGCGCAAAGGTGCTATCTACCTTGTTGCCAAATACCGCTTCCACATCTGCATTTATCTTCTTCTTTACTTCTGTATCCGGCAAAAAAGAGGTGGAGTGGAAATGAGAAATAGCCGAAAGGTCCAGCCCTGCGTATGTATTGCGCAATTTCGCTACTTCCTCTGCGCTCAGCCATGGGGCCAGCACATATCCATCGCTATCAAATTGCTTTTGTAGTTCTTTATTCTGGAATATTGTCTTCATAAGTTCCTGAGCTCATTTTAAATCAGAGCAGAAACGCCTGCGCATCCTACCCTTTATCTCCCGTAAAGTTAGGCAAAATAGCAGCTAATTACAATTATAGTTGTTCAGCTTATGTATTAAGCTATGATGATTTTTATCAGTATTTTAACAAGTAAATCCCTTATAAACTAAAAACGGCTTTAAGATTTCTCCTAAAGCCGTTTCGTTATAAAGTCAGATGCTGATTACTCAACTATCGTGAATTTTTTGGTAGAAGTGATACCGTTTACATTTATAGTAGCCAGGTAAACACCTTTGCTTAGTTTGCCACCTGCTTGCAGTGCCAGGCTGTGGTTGCCTTGCGCCATGCTGCCATCCTGTAGGGTAGATACTATGCGACCGGCTATATCCTGTACATAAATGCGTACTTCCGCATTTTCTTTCAGGTCAAATGCCAGCTTGCTGGCACCTGTTATAGGGTTAGGGTAAATGTTTACAGAAGATACCTTGCTGTCTACATTCCTTAATCCTGCTGCTATTGGCATTTCTACAGTATACATGTAATAGTATAGCTGCATTTCGTCTTTGGTCGTGAAACCAAAAGTTACAATAGGCTCTGTTACATTCCATGTAGTCCTTACACGCATGCCGCTTGTTTTGTAGTCGATGGGGTGCTGAGGCGTAAAGTAGATGGTAGACGGGTGTTCCCAGTCGTATTTAGCCAAAGGGTATCCTTGCTCGTAGTTGTACAGTCCTTCATAAATCTGGTTGCCCAGCTTGTTTGGCTGTGTTCCATCGTATTCAAATATATCGAAGTCAGTACCATATTTATGGGTGTGCGATGTCATGCTCCATATATAGCGCGTTTCGTTTGCGCCATTGTCATCATCATTCATGTAAGCAGTCCTGTTGCCTTGTGGCAATACAAGTGCTGCGTTATTTACCAATTTTGATTTCATTTCTATGGCACCTGTACCGCGTGGTTGGTAGTTGATATTAAAATAAAAATCAACCGGTAGTATTGCAGTAGCACCGTAATTCTTTACATGGTAGTTAAAATCCAGGTAGGTTTTTTTATCCCAGAAAAGAGCTGTTCCTTCCGGCAGGTCTATTTCCAGATCATCCTGCCATGATGCGGTTAGCTGCTTGTCTCCATCAAATGAACTGGTACCGCCTGTAAGGCTCACTATCCTCAATCCATTTGGTTGAACTGCTGCTTTTGCCGAATCTGTAAATTTAAACAACAGGAAGTGGTGAGACTCCAGGTTCATAAAACCATCTATTTTGTCTATTTCTACATCTTGTCCAAAGTCGATCTCATTTTTCAAAAGCACTTCTGTTTCCTGTGCGCTGTTGGATGTACCTACAAACAAAGGCCCGAAACGTACCTGCTTGCCTGTACCTGAAGTAGGTTTTTTAGGCTTTGCAAGGAATGGATTGGCAGGGTTCCTGTAGTATCCGTTTACCAATGCTGTGTCTACTGTTTTGCCTGTTTTTGTAGCGCCATTCATTATCCACTGGCGTATCAGTTCCAGTTCTTGTTTTTCCAGCGGTGTATTAGGCGTTACCGAAGCCATAGAGTCGCCTTCGTTTGCTTCCAGAGCCAGGTCTGTATCAAAATCAAAGTTCGCTTTGCGCAAAAGGTAGCTCTGGTATGGCTGGTTTACTTTTACCAGTTTGTCTCCTTTTGTTTTTGCCGCTGCGTTACCCGGAGCAACGTTTACCAATGCTGCATAAACATCATTTTCTGTTCCGTCAAACTTCAGTGCATCAGCAGACGAAGCGCTGTGGCACGTAGAGTTGGAGCATTTAGTTTGTAGTAGTGAGTGGACCTGGGTAAAAGTATTCTGGGCCGAAGCTCCGTAAGCACATAAAACACCAAAAGCAAGCGAGTAGACTTTTTTCATTTGCGTTAACGAATTGTTTTTTTGTTGGAAGATGTGTGAAGATAACCTATAAAAAGTACTGTAAAGCACTAATCCTAAAATTATTATTGTTAATAAATGACCAAACTGTGACAATATTACCCGTGTATAATTCGTGTTATGTACACTCGCAACTAAATTGATATTTGCATAATGATACATTTTGAGCAACACACCCTTGCAAACGGGTTAAAAATATATGTCCACCGCGACGTTTCCACGCCTATTGCCGTAGTTAATACCTTATATAAAGTAGGCGCGCGCGACGAAAACCCAAACCGCACCGGCTTCGCCCACCTTTTCGAGCATTTCATGTTCGAGGGGTCGGTTAATATACCCGAGTTCGATACACCGCTGCAAACAGCAGGCGGCGAGAACAATGCCTTTACCAGCAACGATATCACCAACTATTACGACATCATCCCGGCTAATAATCTGGAAACGGCTTTCTGGTTGGAAAGCGATCGCATGCTCAGCCTCAATTTTGATGAGGAGAGCCTGAATACACAAAAGAAAGTGGTGATGGAAGAGTTCAAAGAGCACTACATCAACCAGCCTTATGGCGATGTATGGCACAAAATGAGCGCACTGGCTTACAAAACGCACCCCTACCAATGGCCTACCATAGGCAAGGAATTGAGCCACGTGGAGAATGTTACCATGCAGGAATTCAAGGATTTCTTTTTTCACTACTACCGCCCAAACAATGCGGTGATGGTGGTAGGCGGCAATGTAGACCCCGATAAGGTATTCAAGCTGGCAGAGAAATGGTACGGTGGCATAGAGCGCGGCAAGAGCGAAGTAGTACGTAACCTGCCAAAGGAGCCAACCCAGACAGCGGCTCGCGTGCAAGAGACGCATGCCGATGTACCGGTTAATGCTATATACAAAGCATATAAGATGTGCGAAAAGGCAAGCCCCGAGTACCAGGCATCTGACCTGCTGCGCGATTTGCTGAGCACCGGCGACTCTTCGCGCTTGTATCAGGAACTGGTAAAAGAGAAAAAGATATTCAGCAGCATTACAGCCTACACTACCGAAACGATAGATGAAGGCTTGTTCTTTGTAGAAGGTAAGCTGAATGAAGGCATAGCCATGCAGGCAGCCGACAAAGCCATTCAGGATGTGCTGAAAGAAGTAGTAAATACAAAAATCAACGAACAGGAGTTCATCAAGGTGAAGAATAAGATGGAGTCTTACCTCGTATTCAGCGAAATAAATGTGCTGAACCGCGCCATGAACATAGCTTTCTACGATATGCTGGGCGATGTGAATGGTGTAAACCAGGAACTTGAAAAATACCGCGCAGTAACTACTGAGAAATTGCAGGAAACAGCAGCGGGCATATTTGATGAAAACAAATGCAGCACCCTGCACTACTATGCAAAACCTGCAACCAAGTAACCAAAAATTAAAAAGAGAGAAGAAAAAATGGATAGGACAATAGCACCCGCAATAGATAAGATAGAATCGGTTACACTTCCCCAAGTGTTGAAGTTTACCCTCGATAATGGATTGAATGTACACGCCATCAATGCCGGTGAACAGGATGTGGTAAAGATTGAATTTGTATTTAAGGCCGGTAAATGGTACGAGAACAAGAACCTGGTAGCAGATCTGGCAGGCCGCATGCTCCGCGAGGGCACCCGCACCAAAACCGCAAAAGAGGTAGCTGACTTCTTCGATTTCTACGGGTCCAACTTCGGTACCTCTTCGGGCAATGAAGTAGCCTCTGTTAGCCTTACCTGTCTTACCAAATACCTGGAGGTGCAGCTGCCTTTGCTGTTCGAAATTTTCACCGATGCAGTAATGCCCGAGAGCGAACTGAAAACAGTGATCACAAACCGCAAGCAGAAGCTGTCTGTTAACCTGCAGAAAAATGACTTTTTGTGCAACCGCTATTTTGTACAGGCACTTTGGGGGCCACAGCATCCTTATGGCCGTGTTACGGAGGCCGCAGACTTGGATGCAGTAAATGTATCGTACCTGCTTGGTTTCTACAAAGAGTACTATAATGCTTCCAACTGCTTCGTATTGCTTTCGGGCAAATTTTCCGAGGGCTTGCTGATTGCGCTGAACAATATATTCGGCGTTAAGGAATTTGCAGGCAATAAATCTTCTACAGATATAAAGCATGCAGTGATTCAATCTCCATCGCTTATACAGCACTTCGAGCGCGAAAACTCTGTGCAGAGCGCATTGCAGGTAGGTACGCATACCATGGACAAAACAGATTTGCTGTTCCCTAAGCTTACAGTATTGAACACCATTTTTGGCGGCTACTTCGGTTCCCGCCTTATGAGCAATATCCGCGAGGAGAAAGGCTATACCTACGGCATCTATTCTTCCCTGGCTACATATCCGCACGGTACATTTATCGATATCGGCAGCGAAGTAGGCAAAGAAGTGCGCGAAGCTACCCTTCAGGAAATAAAGAATGAGGTAGACCTTCTCCGCACCGAGTTAATAGACGAAGAGGAACTGCAAACAGTAAAAAACTACATGAGCGGCAAGGTGCTGCGCAGTGTCGATGGCCCTATGCGCTACGCAGATACTGTAAAAGGCCTTTTGCTCTACAACCAGGACGCCGACTACATACACAGGCTATTGCGCGACATTCACGCCGTTACCGCAGAGGAGCTAAATGAGCTTGCGCTGAAATACTACGACTACGACAAAATGTATAAGGTTACTGTAGGGTAATTGAAGAATACTCTAACTTTTTGTGTCGAGGCAAAAAGTAAGGCAAGAAAAAACATATGGATTTCTTTTTGCCTGACTACTTCTTTTCTGGGTTGTTGAATTGAAATTTCAAAACACCCTACCTCACATATTCCTTCACATCTGCCCACACCTGCTGTAGGTATTGTATATCGCTCTTCTGCGGTAGCAGCAGCTTTATGCTCATTTTGTTCTCTGCAAAAAAGAAGAACTTGAACAGGAACCCGCTTGCTACAAAGGAGCATGTGGCAGCAAGGGCCGCTCCGCTCATTTCGTATTTTGGTATCCACAGCAGACACAGTGTTAAGCTTACGATAAAAGCAAAGGAATAGATAGCATTTACCAGCTTGTACCTGCGCATAGCCGTAAAGTAGCTGCTGAAGATGATAACGAAAGTATAAGCCCATATACCCGGGAACAGGTACTTGACCGCATACTTGATGTACATGAACCCATCGCCGAATATCTCGGCATATACCCGCACCGGCACCATAAACAGTAGCAGCAGCGCCAGCGCACTGCCATATATGCTGAAACGCAGGTATTTGAGCGTGCGGGCAGGGGAGGGGTTTCGTATAGTCTGGGTGTAGTTGATGGACGCCATGCTGCGGCTCAGTATCCATACTGTCTCCAGTATAGAGATACCTACTGAATAGATACCCAGCCTCAGGTATGCCTGGTCTTTGATGGTGCCGAAAAGGAAAAAGTAAAAGCGGAGGTTTAGCAACTGCAGCAGCTCCGTTACCTGAAAATTGAAGCTTTGCTTCAATAGCGATTTTACTTCCGGTTCATCATCATCGCTCTCCTGCGTCAGTTCCTTTTGCAGCATCCAGAAGCTGAATACAAGGCTAAGCGCATTCGAAACGATCAATGCCTTCAGCACTATGTCTATATGCTTCATGTTCAGCGCATAGAAGCAGGTGCTTATAATGGCTGTTTGCAGCACTATGGGCAGTGCTCCCAGAAAATTGTATGGTCCAAAATCCTGCTTGCCCAGGTAAAAGTTCTGGTTGGCAAACAACATGCCGTTCAGGCAGGCTATCAGCGCACAGTGCCCTGCTATAAAGCCTGTAGAAGGTATCAGGAATTCCAGTACAACCCACGAGCCTATGCCCACTATCAGGCACCAGCCATAGCTCAGAAAGAGTATCCTCCTTGGCTCTGCTTTGTCTACCTGCTGCGCCAGGCCCTGCCCGCCCACAAAAGCTGTAATAAATACAATAAAGGATATAATGGTAATGGCCAATGTAATCTCACCCTTTGCCGCAGGGCCCAACGACCTGCTCACCATCAGCACAATAAAAAAATTGAGGATGGTGGATAGCAATCTTGCCAGTATGGTATTTGATATAATACGGGGCAACTGTTCTGTTCTGTTTAAGCACTGCAAAATACATTAATCGCTAACTATTTGTGAATGTGTCTTGCAATTCATTGTTTTGCCACCAATGAGCATAATACTAGAAGCTAAGAATATCCGTAAAAAATACGGTTCGCTGGAAGTGCTGAAAGGCGTTTCCCTTACCGTAAATCGTGGTGAGATAATTTCCCTGGTGGGGGCTTCGGGTGCGGGCAAAAGCACGTTGTTGCACATTGTCGGCACACTGGACAAACCGGATTCGGGCGAGGTGCTTATCAATGGTAAGAACCCACTTTTGCTAAAGGAGGCTGCACTGGCTGCTTTCAGGAACAAAAATATTGGCTTCATATTCCAGTTCCACCATCTACTGCCTGAGTTTACGGCGCTTGAAAACGTGTGCATACCTTCTTATATAGCCAATGGCAATAAAAAGGAAGCAGAGCAAAGGGCAAAGGAACTGCTGCAGCTATTGAAGCTGGAGCACCGTATACACCATAAGCCCAACCAGCTATCCGGAGGTGAGCAGCAGCGAGTGGCAGTTGCCCGTGCCTTGATGAACAAGCCTGCTATTATCCTGGCCGATGAGCCATCCGGCAACCTGGATACCAACAATGCCAAAGACCTGCACAAGCTGTTTTTTGAGCTGCGCGACCAGCTAAACCAGACATTCATCATAGTAACCCACAATGAAGAGTTGGCTGATATGGCCGACCGCAAAATATCGATGAAGGACGGTAATATTATTGCCCCGGGTGCATAGTAATCTAAGCGGGCTTATCTACTACATGCCATGTATGGTCGCTCAGTAATTTTATACTGGCGCTGAAGGTGTACGGGCAGCGGCCGCCCCATTCTTCGGGTGCTATCAGCGATAGCACCGGCTTGTCGCTTTTGTTCCTGTACAGGTGGTAGGTATGCCCTATCACTGGTTTAAAGTTCAGGTCGGCCTTGTATATTTCCTCCGAAAAATTAATTCTGTCGTGTACTTCCTGGGCCTCCTGCAGCAATGCCTCTACCTGCCTTTTAATGCGCTGTAGTTGTACATCGCTCTGCTCGTACATGGCTGCCAGCGCCAATCCCTTGGTTTTGCCTTTATCTATCGGCTTTATTATGGCGCTGCCTACCG
>DLGO01000041.1:13587-14097 GCA_002482725.1 Bacteroidetes bacterium UBA7692
CCGCTACTTTTTTAGGGTCTATGGGATTTACAAAAACGTCTTTATTTTCTTCCATCTGCTTCGGTATAACGTTTTTTGCGGCATATAGTTCATGCAGTAGCCACCAAAATTAAAAGGCGGCCCCTGTTGCAGGTATCCGTTGAAAAATTAATCGGCAATTACGCCAATAGCCTGCATAACATCGCAGTTAACCGGAGGGCATTCATTGGATAGACGGACAAATAAGGAACAGGAAATTGAGCGGAACTCGCTGGGTTACTGTTTCAGTCCGTAGATGTTTTTGTATTTATTGGTATGGGGTGTCGTGGGCAGGTTGTCCTGCCGGTACATAGCATTATTTTCAAAATGTGCAAATTTAGGCCATCCTCCTTCAACATTAACAGTGGAAAATTTTTCATCCCCTCCATATAGCTCAAATGTATCTGTATTGATCAGTATCCGTGCGGTATCCGATCCATCTTTTGTTACAACATATATCGTAGTGTCGTTGTTTGCGTATGTAGTGTCTAT
>DLGO01000162.1 GCA_002482725.1 Bacteroidetes bacterium UBA7692
AATTAAGCTTTTACAGCAATTACCGATATCTCCACATTTACATCTTTGGGCAGCCTTGCTACTTCTACCGTTTCACGCGCAGGCGGGTTTTGGGTAAAATAGGTTCCATACATAGCATTGATGCGCGCAAAATCATTCATATTTTTAATGAATATGCTTGACTTTACCACATCGCTCAATTTGAATCCTGCACTGTTTAGTATTGCAATGATGTTTTCCATCACCTTACGTGTCTCATCTTCTATGTTGGTTGTCACTAATTGACCCGTTGATGCATCCAATGGAATCTGTCCTGAAACGAATAGCATATTTCCTGCCTGAACAGCCTGGCTGTAGGGGCCTATAGGTGCAGGGGCATTGTCTGTAAATATTATTTTCTTTTCCATTGAATTGTGTTCATTTGCAATGCTGCAAACGTAAATAAAAAAGAGATGCGAATAATAGCAATAGGCGAGGAAGAAAAGTTTGAAGAGTTAAAGGCGCGCATTGGGGAAAACAGTGCAATAGAACTGGACTATTCTGATGGTGATGAGGAAGAGGATTTTGAAGAGTATGATGCCATTTTCGATTTAAACTTTGATGACGACAATACAAACTTTGCTGCTTATGCTCAGCTAAAGGAAGTGCCGGTTTTTGTTAGTGCTGCTAAATTGCAGCTTACAGAAGCTGTATATGTGCTGGACGCAAAGATCCGCTGCAGGTTGTTTGGTATCAATACCTTGCCAACCTTCATTGGCAACGATGTGTGGGAGGTAAGCCTTTTCCGTAAGTTCGAAACTGCTGACCTGGATAAGGTGATGAAATTGCTCAATATCCAATGGCTACCTGTAGAAGACCGTGTAGGTATGGTAAAGCCACGGGTTATATTCATGATTATAAACGAGGCTTGTTACACACTACAGGAGGGTACTGCAAGTATAGAGGATATTGACACATCTATGAAGCTCGGCACCAACTACCCTTTTGGGCCCTTCGAATGGTGCGATAAGATAGGTATAACTCATGTCTTTGAAACTTTAACGGCCATATATGAGGATACTAAAGATGAGCGCTATAAGGTATGTCCATTGCTAAAAAGCAAGTACCTTAGAAATGAAACTTTTTACAGGAAGAAACAAACAGTAGCTCCTTCCAAAGACGAATTTGACTTTTAATGGGAATGAAATTAATAGCCCGGGAGGATATCAATGAAGGCAAATGGAATTCGTGTGTAGAAACTTCCTTAGTGGGTCTACCATATGCATATACCTGGTTCCTGGATATAGTTGCAGGTGAATGGAAGGGAATAGTATTGAAGGATTATGAAGCGGTGTTTCCTGTTCCTGTCGGAAAAAAGTTAGGGATTGACTTTGTATATCAGCCATTTTTTTGCCAGCAACTGGGTTTGTACAGTTCTAAAGCACATCTCGGGCTAGAAGATATCGCTCTTCGGATGATTTCTAAGAAATTCTTGTACTGTAACCTTAACCTGAATTACTTGTCTGCTTTGGAAATTAATAGGAAATTCACTGTCAGGAAAAATTACATTCTTGTATTGGAAGCTTCCTACGAAGAAATAAGTAAGCGATTTTCCCAAAGCCAAACCCGCAATATTGGAAAAGCAAGGCAGTCTGGTTTGACTATAGATTATTCCACGTCTGATTTTAGGGAGTTTGCTCAACTATTCGAGAAAAATTCCACTAAAACAATGGAAACATATAAAACTGAAAATACCAAAATGCTGGAAAAGCTGGCAAAAACGTTGGTAGAAAAGGGCGCAGGAGAATTATGTGTTGTAAGGCACCCATCAGGAGAGATAGCGGCCATGAATCTGATTGTCTTTGCAGGTAAACGCATAATTAATCTGGCTCCGGTTACTACCGAGGCGGGAAGAAACTGTGGCGCAATGCATTATTTGTTGGACTCTTATATTAAAAGATATGCAGGAACTGATAAAGTATTGGATTTTGAAGGGTCTTCTTTACCCTCTGTGGCTAAGTTTTATGAACGTTTCGGCGCAGCACAGGAGTATTTTTGTACATACAAAAGCCATGTATTTCAGCCTGTAACGCAACTTTTAAGATTAACTTAGTATCATTAATTAGTAGTTTGTATATTCAATCGTTATTATTGTAATGTTTTTTCGGATTTAGGGTCAAAGAATATTTTTTAAAGGATGAAGTATTTTTACGCTTTTGTTTTATTGATTTCAGTTGCTTTTGCAAATGCACAGGATATTCATTTTTCCCAGTATTACGCAGCTCCTGTTAATCTGAATCCGGCTCATACAGCCAATATAAATGGTACTTTCAGGGTAGCGGCAAACTATAGAAATCAATGGTTTCTGATACCTGTTTCAAATGAAATTGCTCCTTATCAAACCGTTCAGGGTTCTTTTGATATGGCCGTTTTGCGTAATAAATTGCGGAATGATGGCTTCGGCTTCGGCGTAAATGTTTACCACGACAGGGCGGGAAATGGTTCTTTGGTTACTAACTCCGCTATGGCATCAATAGCCTATCATAAGGCTATCGATAGATATGGTAGAAGTCGTTTCTCTGTGGGCTTTCAAGCGGGTATTGTACAAAAACAGGTAAACCTTAATAATTTGATATTCGAGAGCCAGTTGGATCCGAGTGGTACATTTTGGGATGAAAATATTTCCAATCAGGAAGCAGATTATAGCGCAAAGGCAATTTTGTACCCTGATATGAATATTGGTGCTATGTGGACTTCTATGCCAAAGCCAAGATTCAGGTACTATATGGGTTTTGCATTGAATCACGTTGCTAGGCCACGTGAATCATTTTTAAATGATAAGCGAAACCGACTGCAACACAGATACGTGGTGCATGGTGGTATGGAAATTTTTACAAACCGCAAGCTGGAATTTAGCTTTGCGCCTACATTCCTGATGATGCTGCAAAATAATGCACAGCAGTATCAGGTAGGTTTGGCTATTAACAATGACTACAGCGAAACATTAGGTTGGTTTGCCTCCGTTTCCGGTAGGATTAATACAACAGGTACTGATGCTGCGATCATTGGTGCAGGTATTGAAGTTTATGATGTACGTATAGGGCTTAGCTATGATGTTAACCTTTCTGGTTTGCGCACTGCATCACGTGCACAAGGTGCTGCTGAAATCGGAGTAGTATATATTTTCGGAAAAGAAAAGCTAGGCCCTATCCAATACCACAAATACTGCCCTAGATTCTAAGGTAGTTAGGTCTATCTGGACCTTTCATTCTTGTTTTAATGGCTATCTTATTCTGGTGCTAAAGCCATCACACAATTTTATTGAATCAAATAATGAGATGAATTTCTTTATAAGATATTGATTTTCACATTATTGTAGCTAATGGGACATTTATTAATTAGTTAAATAATACCGCACTACCCACAACAATCCGCCCAACTGTGTTTTTTTAAGGACAAATCCTTTACTTTGTAAACTTATATCAACCAAAGTTTAGACTTGTGCTTATGAAAATTTTACGTTTACTCGTATTGTGTGTTTTATTTATTGGTGCTAACCATAGTTGGGGGCAGGTAGTCACATTAGGTACTATTAACAGTGCTTATACCCAGAATTTCGACTCATTGGAACGTTCCGCGGGTACTTCTTCTTTTATGCCTTATGGTTGGAAGTTTAATGAAACTGGTTCTTCAGCTAATACAACCTATTCACCTGGCACTGGTAGTGCTAACGGAGGAAATACTTACAGCTTAGGATTATTGAATAACTCCGATAGGGCATTGGGGGGATTACAGAGTGGTAGTGTAAATCCATCATGGGGAGCAATTTTCAGGAATAGCACGGGTTCCAATATTACATCTATAGATGTTGCTTATAAGGCAGAAACATGGCGTGTCGGTACTAATAATAGAAAAGATAGTATTACTTTTCAGTATAATCTTACAGGTACTGACATAACTACCGGAACTTGGGTGACAGTTAGTGGATTGGGCTATGCAAATCCGGGAAGAACTGCAAACAGTGGAGGTTTAGTTTCTGATTCATCAAATGTTTCATTTACTATTACCGGACTGAATATCTCTTCAGGTACTACTTTTGCTATCAGGTTTCTGGATTATGATGCAACGAGTTCTGATGATGCTATAGGAGTAGATAATTTTTCATTTACTCCCAAGTCAGCTACTACTAATACCATAGCTTTAGGATCTATTTCACCATCAACATATTGCCCGGGAGTTTCAATTTCTATTCCTTTTACTTCTACTGGTACATTTACTGGCAATACCTATACTGCTCAAATTTCAAATGGGTCAGGTTCTTTTGCGAGTCCGGCAACACTTGGCACCTTGGGATCCAATGCAAATAGTGGTACAATAAGTGGTACAGTGCCAACGGGTCTAGCAGCAGGTTCGGGATATAAAGTTCGGGTTATATCATCTGGTCCTGGTGCAACCAGTGATACAGGAAGTGTTACAATCAGGGCAATTCCTGTGTTTAGCCCCGCAGCACCCTCATTTTGCCCAAATGCTACCAGTACATCCGTTACGGTTTCTGATGCTACAGGCGGTACTTTTGGCTCCCCTACAGGTGCAGCAACAGGGGTCTCAGTTACTGGCTCAGACCCTAACTATACGGTAGCTCCGGGTGCTACTACTGGGACACGCACGTATACCTATACCGCAAGCAATACCTGTACAGCAGACCTTGTGGTAACTGTTGCCAGTCCTCCTCCTGCCCCTACGTTCACATCGTCTACTACTACAAGAAACGTTGCCACTACTTGTAGCAATGCGTCAAGTTTAACATATCAGGTTACTTCGGTAGCTTCTACCACTTGGGCCTGGACTTTACCAAGCGGTTGGACATATACTCAATCTACCAATACAATTACGATTACAGCTATCGGTGTTTCTGGTAATGTTTCAGTTACAGCTACAGTAGGTGGCTGCACTAGTAGTGTTACTAACTTTGCCGTTACAGTTAATCAGGCACCATCAAATGCCGGAACAGTTGGTGGACCGAACTCTGTTTGCTCGAGCAGCACAGGAAACGTCTTCAGTGTTGTCAGTACTTCGGGAGTTACTTATGCATGGAGCGTTAGCGGCACAGGTTGGTCTATTCCTGTAGCATCTACCACAAATAGTGTAACGGTTACAGCGGGACCATCTGCTAATGGCTCTGTAACTGTCGTTCCATCGCAAAATGGTTGTTCAGCATCTTCTAGCGTTAAGAGTGGTATTACTGTAGTATCTACCCCTTCACCTCAGGTTAGGATATCTGCACCGGCTGAATATATTTGTGCAGGCGCTACATACACCTTTACTGCGACTCCTACAGATGGTGGCAATAATCCTACCTACCAATGGAAAGTAAATGGCTCCAATGTAGCTTCAACAAGTTCTACCTATACAGGCTCTCTAAATAGCGGCGATTATATCAGCTGTACCATTACGAATACTGATTGTGGGTCTGCCAGCGCCAATTCAAATCTATTGTTTGCGAGGAAATTGTCCTACAATCCTACCTTGGCTTGGGCTGAGACATTTGGGACAACTGGTGGAAGTACAAATGTTACTGCATATAATGATTACAGCTTTCTTAATAAGAGTCAGTTTACTATAACTCCCGCAAGTTCTGTTGATGTTAGAACTAGTACTGCATCACCTAGCGGAGGAGCAAATATGTTTTTTAATGCAAGTGCTTCAAGTAGAACTGTAACTATATCTGGAGTTAACACTCAAAATTTCTATCCAAATAAATTGACGTTTGAATTTTATAAAACTGGTTCAATAGTTATAGATAGTTCTAATTTCTTAGTGGAGGTTAGTCCGAATGGCACTGATTTTTATCCAATGCCTTTCTCTGCTTTTGGTAATTTTGCAGGTAGGTGGGATTCTATAGTTTTTTACAATGGCCTTCCACGCTCAAATAGTTTATCATTAAGATTTTCATGCGATGTTTCAGGAGGTACTTCACCCCGCATCGACAACATTCGCCTTTTCAAATATGACACTACAGCAATAGGCATCAATGCAAGCAGTGCTACTTCTTTTTGCACAGGCGGAAGCGTTACCCTTACAGCTAATCCTGTTAATGCTTCATTCAGCTATGCATGGACAGGCGGTAGCACCAGTTCAAGCATTTCCGCTTCTTTAAGCAATACTTATAACCTTACGGTTACAGATACTTTCGGCTGTTCTGCAAATGCTTCTCAGTTGGTGGTTGTTTCTCCTTTGGTTACTTATTACAAAGATGCCGATAATGATGGCTATAGCGATGGTACTACTCAAATTACCTGTACAGGAGCGCCTGCTAATTATAAATTGGCTTCCGCGCTAACCGCAACAAGTGGCGATTGCGATGATAGCAACGCTGGTATTAATTCTGGCGCAACTGAAATATGTGGCAATGGTATAGATGAAGACTGCAACGGTTCTGATCTGATCTGTACAGGTGTTACCTGGACAGGCGCATTGTCAACTAACTGGAATGCTGCAGGTAACTGGAGCTCTAATTCTGTTCCCAATAACTGTGCTACTGATATTACAATACCTGCAAGCCTTGCGCGATATCCTGACATTGCATCTTCCGCTACTTTTGGAGTGGGTGATGTAACCATCGCTAATGGTGCTTCTATCACCATCAATTCATCTGCGGTTCTTAATGTTTGTGGAAATATAAGCAGTGGCGGTGGTAGCGGTGCTGTAGTTTCCGGTAATGGCCGTTTGGTGCTGAATGGAAGTTCTCAGCAGACGATAAGCGGAAACTTAACAGTCAATACTTTGAGAGTAGATAATTCAACAGGTGCTTTATTAGCATCTTCATCTGATGTATCAGTAAATCAATCTTTAGAATTGAGGCAAGGCCAATTTAATACAACAGCGGGCACCTTAATTCTTGCATCAGCAGATGAAACTCAATGTGCAATATTGGATAATTTTACGAGTGGATTCTCTGGAACTGTAAGTGGTAACATCACTGCTCAAAGGGGGTACGCAAATGCGTTAAATACATATACCCAGCATTATTTCAGTTCACCTATCAGTAGTGTGGCAATAACACAATTTGCACCTGCAAGCGGAACGAATGGTGTAAGTATTACTCCAACAGCTGATTGTGACGAAACACAGCTTCCTGCGGGTAGCAACTATGGTAATGTATTTGAGTATAATGAAAATGATGTTACTACTTGCCATCTTCAAGCCTGGAAAGTGAGGAGCGCAGGCTCTGCAACAAATGCAAGAGGCTACTCAGTCGTTAAGTCAGGTAATGGCACTTTGACTTTAACCGGTACTCCTAACCTCTCAACTTCTTATACTCGCACAGGTTTGGAAAACACGGGATGGAGCTTGCCTTCTAAGCAAACAACGGCCGGTAGCTTGCCTAATTACCAAGGCGGCTGGCATCTGGTTGGTAATCCTTATAGCGCCTTGCTTGATCCAAGTTCAATAGCTAATAGCGCTTTCGATAATACAGCATTAGTGTTGCATACTTTCGGCAGTTTCGCCGGTACATATCAGCCACTAAGTCTGAGCAGCACGGCTACGGTAGCTCCTTTCCAGGCATTCTTTGTACGCAAATCTTCTACAATTGGTTCTGCTACATTTACTATTAGTGCTTCTGAAAGAAGGGTTGGCCAAACAGTATTTTATAAAAATGAGGAGCGCCAGATGAGCATTACTGCTACTGCCGGAGACAGAAATGATATTACTTATGTAAGTTTCAATACAGATGCTACAACCGACTATGATCCTATGTTTGATGGTCTTAAGTTTACAAGTGGTGGCGGTGCTCCAACAATCTATACTAATATCGATGATAACATTGCTAGTGTAAATACAAATCCTGATGTGGCTTCCACACCAACTATCCCTATGGGCTTTATGGCAGGAAAGGACACAACTTACTCGCTTACAGCAGAAGGTATTGAAAATCTGCCTACAGGAACAGAAGTGATATTGGAAGATAAGTTGACCGGAGCTTTCCAGCAGTTGAATACTTCTCCTGTATATACTTTTGCATCAGCAAAAGCAGACAATATAAACAGGTTTGTTCTGCACTTTGCCAAGACAGAAACTCCAAACGGGATAGGTAACATCAATCAAAAATCAGTAAGTATTTTTGGAAATGGTGATAAAGTATTTGTGGACTTGTCGAAAGCAAATACTGCCGGTGCTAAAGTGACCATCTATAACTTATTGGGTGAAGTACTTAGCAATGAAACAGCAACTGCTAATATGTACTCAAGGACATTTAATAATGTTGAAACTACATGTCTTATAGTAGTGGTTAAAACAATGGATGGCATTACAACCCAAAAAGTAATTCTTACGGGTAAATAGGATACTATCCGTCACAATAAAAAAGCCTGATTCGATAGCGAATCAGGCTTTTTTATTGTACTGAATTTTTAGTTTACCATTGCACAGCCACTTTGCCCATACTCTGCCTTGTTTCCAGATAAGTATGTGCAGTATCTATTTCTGTTACAGGAAACACCTTGCCAAGTGTTGGTTTAAATATGCCCTCTGTAGTAAGTTTTACTACTTCATTCAGGCAGCGTTGCAGCACCTCAGGTTTGTTGTCTGCTATGCGCAGCATATTTACTCCCAGCATAGATTTGGAATTCATCATAAACATGGCCGGATGGTAAATGCCAAAATCCAGTCCTGCTTTTATTTTTCCGAAAATATTTTTGTCGCTCATATCTGCTGCACCGTAGCAAACCAGCCTGCCACCTGATGCCAGGGAGCGAAATCCTTTCTTTACGTATTTACCCCCTACAGCATCAAATATCACGTCAACTCCTTTACCTCCTGTTGTGCCTTTTACTACGGCCTCGAAATCCTGTGTTGTATAGTTTATGGCATGCTGTACGCCTTGTTCCTTTAGGTATTTCAGTTTGCTTTCGCTACCTGCAGTAGAGAATATTTCACACCCCTTATGCCGTGCATATTGTATTAATGCTGTCCCAACTCCACCTGCACCCGATTGTATCAATACCTTATCTCCTTTATGCAGGTTAACCATTTC
>DLGO01000033.1:0-7933 GCA_002482725.1 Bacteroidetes bacterium UBA7692
GAGATGACGGCTACACAGCGCGGCGCATTCTGCAAAATCTGCCAAAAGGAGGTGATTGACTTTACTAAAAAGACAGAGGACGAAACCCACAGTATATTGAGTGCAGGCGGTGCTACCTGCGGCCGCTTCCGAACAGATCAGTTGGAGCGACCCATCCATCAAACTACATACATCAAGAGTTGGCATTGGAAGGCGATTGCAGCTTCGGTGCTGTCCTTTTTAGGGTATAAAGAAATCATGGCCAACCCCGGAGCTAAGGCAGACATAGCCGATATAGCCACGGCTAAGCGCGATACTACACACATTTTAGGCGATACGATTTATCTTCCTAACATAAAGCCTATTGCCAACCCAAAAAACCTTTCGGGAAAAGTGGTTAGCAATACCGGAAATAAACTGGGTGATGCAACGGTAGAGTTGATAGACTCCAACAATGTTATCATTCAGACTACCAGTACCAATTGGGATGGTACTTTTAGTTTTGCATTGGAAGAAAATGAAAACATGCATTCGGGGTATATAAAAGCATACTCCACCACGTATAAGTACAGCACTATAAAAATCTCATTTCAAGAAACCATAAATGATATTGTCATTACGTTAAATCAAATGGTTATTTCGAAAGAAATAGAATTGGAAGAGATTTCAAAGGTTGAGGAACATATCCGAGACACCGTATCCATATCAATAGGTGCACTGGAGGTAGTCAACATTAATAGATTTAATTCTAATAGTAAGCCCAAAGTAAGTACTAAAGATCTTGAAAAAATGAACCCTATCACCATTAAAAAAAAGCACCATTTTTTCCGCCGCATCTTTCATAAGTATAATTAACTATACGATTAAAATCCTTACCTTAGACACATGAGCCGCCCCATCACCATATCTATCCCAAAGCCCTGCCACGAAAACTGGCAGGAGATGACGGCTACAGAGCGCGGCGGATTCTGCAAAAGCTGTCAGAAAGAGGTGATTGATTTTACTAAAAAGACCGAGGATGAAACCCACCGCATATTAAGTGCAGGTGGTGCTACCTGCGGGCGTTTCCGTACGGATCAATTGGAGCGGCCCATACATCAAACTACCTATATCAGAAGCTGGTGGCATTGGAAAGCGATTGCTGCTTCGGTGTTGTCGTTGGTTGGATATAAAGAAGGTGTTGCCAACAGTAAGTTTTTTCCTGGCGAGACTAAAATTGATACATTTCAACGCAGAACAGAGATTCAGGATAAAATGATCACAATATCCGGCAAGGTTGTTGACGAGGATTTTACGGCGATTATAAATGCGCCTTTAATTCTTGAGGATTCTCTTAGCAATAATGTGGCAATTCTAACAACAGATACAAATGGTCATTTCGAATACCAAACTATCACAACCAATTGTCCCACATTTATAAGAACAGGTCTTAGTAGATATACCACCCAACTAATAACAATAAACCCAAATGACGACAACAATCTGCAGATTCAATTACAAAAGATTGAAATAGCGGATGTAGTTCTAAACCTGCCAAATCCGACACATCAGGCTTTATATCAGGAAGAATTTTCCCGTGGAATAATGGGTGGCATTACTATATTAAAACCCCGTCATAAAATCCGCAATTTCTTCCGCCGCATCTTTCATAAGCTTAATAACTAACAGATTAAAATCCTTACCTTAGACACATGAGCCGCCCCATCACCATATCTATCCCTAAGCCTTGCCACGAAAACTGGCAGGAGATGACAGCTACAGAACGCGGCGCTTTCTGTAAAAGCTGCCAAAAAGAGGTGATTGACTTTACCAAAAAGACCGAGGATGAAACCCACCGAATATTGAGTGCTGGTGGTGCTACCTGCGGGCGTTTCCGTACAGATCAATTGGAGCGGCCCATCCATCAAACCACCTATATCCGAAGTTGGTGGCATTGGAAGGCGATTGCGGCTTCGATTTTAGGCCTTTTAGGCTATCATCAAAGTAAAGCCAACACCAACACTTATATCTTGGTAGAATTAGATACTGCAAGACCTTATTACGACACCTTAGAAATTACAACTACTGATACTACTAGAGAAATAGAGATAAAAGGAATTGTGACTGATGAAAATAAGGAGGGGATGATAGGAGCAGTTGTAATTATGGAAAATAGCCTTCTTAATTTCAAGGGTGCGGTACAATGCGATCTTGATGGCCAATTCAGCTATAAATTGAATAGCTATAATTTCCCTTTGATAGTTAGGATACAATATCCAGGATATGAAATTAAAACCATAACAATTCCATCCCCGCCAAAGAATCTAGTTGTAATTCAGATAAATGAAAGTCTGGAGAATCCGATTTTACAGGGTGAAATGGAATATACTTTAGGCTATATTAAACCAGAAATTAAACCGCGCTCAATTTCCGGCCGGCGCATCTTTCCTAAGCGCAATAAACCAACTAAATAAAATCCTTACCTTAGACACATGAGCCGCCCCATCACCATTTCTATCCCTAAGCCCTGCCACGAAAACTGGCAGGACATGACAGCTACAGAGCGCGGCGCATTCTGCAAAAGCTGTCAAAAGGAGGTGATTGACTTTACTAAAAAGACAGAGGACGAAACCCACCGAATATTGAGTGCAGGCGGCGCTACCTGCGGGCGTTTCCGTACAGACCAATTGGAGCGGCCCATACATCAAACTACTTATATCAGGAGCTGGTGGCATTGGAAGGCAATTGCAGCTTCGGTGTTGTCGTTTGTAGGATATAAGGAGGGCATGGCCAACCCCGGAGCCAGGGCAGACATAGCGGATATAGCCACGGCTAAGCGCGATACAACACATGTTACAAAAGATAGTATTCCCGGAGTTATCAGGCCAATTGCCAAACCCAAAACACTTTCGGGAAAAGTGGTGAGCAATAGAGGAAATAAACTGGGCGATGCAACAGTGGAGTTGATAGACTCTAACAATGTTATAAGGCAAACTACCACTGCCGATTGGAAGGGAAACTTCAAGTTTGTATTGGACAGTACAAGCGATATGCAATATGCCTGTATAAAAGCATATACTTCCAGTTACAGGGATAGTTCCATCGAAGTATCGCTTCAGCAGGATACTATACCACCGGTAGTGCTTACCTTATCTCAAATGTATATCAAGCACGAAATAGATCTTGAAGAAATTACTATATCAAGCAACACCATTACTACCGTACAAGGTACAGGTATGGTTTTTACAACGGCAAAAGTCAAAAAGAGGCCCGGCATTAGAATCCAATATTTCTTCTACCGTTTGTTCAATAAGCAGCGCCTTAAAAAACAAATGAAAAAAGAAGAATTGATGGATATTGATGAGGATGCCTGGCAGGATGCTTCAGATAAAAAGAAGAGTAACTTGAGGAAGATATTTGAAGGTGCATTGCGCTATAAAATAAGGAAAGACCAAACTAAAGAAGATAAGAAAACCGACTCCGATTAATCCATAAAAAAAGGCCGTTCAACTATCATCGAACGGCCTTTTCATTTTATGCAAATCGGGATTGCTTATACTTCGTACAAGCCTTCCACGCTCAGGTACCTCTCGCCTGTGTCGTAGTTGAAACCAAGCACTGTAGAGCCTTTTGGCACTTCGCCCAGCTTTTTGCTGATAGCTGCCAGGGTAGCGCCGCTGGAAACACCACCAAACAAACCTTCTGTTTTAGCGGCACGGATAGCAAAGTCGAAAGCTTCATCTTTGGTTATCTGTATCACACCATCCAGTATGCTTGTGTCCAGGTTGCCCGGTATAAAGCCAGCGCCTATACCCTGTATAGGGTGCGGGCCCGGTGCTCCACCACTGATAACCGGANNCTGGCTCTACCGCAAACACTTTCGTGTTGGGGAACTTAGCCTTCAGCACGCGTGCCACACCTGTTATGTGTCCACCCGTACCAACACCTGTTATCAGGTAGTCCACTCCGTTAGGGAAATCTTTCAATATTTCCTCTGCCGTAGTTTTCACGTGCACATCTATATTGCTCGGATTTTCGAACTGCTGTGGCATCCACGAGTTCGGTGTTTCTGCCACCAGTTCTTTTGCCTTCTCTATAGCACCTTTCATCCCTTTCTCGCGTGGGGTAAGCTCAAACGTAGCACCATAAGCTTTCATCAGCCTTCTGCGCTCTATGCTCATGCTCTCCGGCATTACAAGTATTATTTTGTAACCCTTTACTGCCGCCACCAATGCAAGGCCTATACCGGTGTTGCCCGATGTAGGTTCTATGATAACACTTCCCGGTTTCAACAGGCCGCTTTTCTCAGCGTCTTCTATCATGCTCAGCGCTATACGGTCTTTGATACTGCCGCCCGGATTGCTGCGCTCCAGCTTTACAAATACGTTATGGTCTGCACCGAATAGTTTGTTGATGCGTAAGTGAGGCGTGTTGCCTATTGTTTCAAGAATGTTATTTGCTATCATAAATGAGATTAATTACTTAGAGATATTGAAATTGCCTGCTCCTACTACCTTACCATCGCGGATAATGTTGAACAGGTATTTGCCGCTCGACAAACCATCTACAGCTATCTGGCTATTAACCACTGTTTGTGCCAACACTTGCTTGCCATCCAGTGCATATACTGTAGCTATTCCATTGTTCAGGTCTGTTGCAGATTCAAAGTTCACTACCGCATTTGCCGGGTTAGGGAATACTTTAACTGCATACGCTGCTATAGATACTTCTTTAATGCCAACCGGTGCATTTATGTACACCAGCTTCACATCATCTATCCATAGGGTAGAGTTAACGCGGCCTGCCGCACCACTTGATAGTATGAACGAGTTCAAGGTATCCGGTGTAAGGCTACCATTGGTAGAGTCGTATTCGAAAGGTATAGTAGTAGTAACAAAGCTACCGCTTGTAGTAGTGAAACGCAAGCTTGCATCTGCCACACGCTTAGTGCTGCCACCGCTGTATGCAGTTGCGTAAACTATTACGCTACCTGTATCGCCTCCTACCGGAGCATATTTGTAGCTGAATTTCAAAGAGTCCGGACGGAATGCATAAGCATAACCTTTAACCGCTATTGGCAAGCCGCCACCACCGCCGCCGCCGCCAACGTTTACCGCTGCGTCGCCCAGTATCAGTGTACCCGGTATCAGGAATGTACCCTGGCCTGTTACAGTCACCGAGTCGCTAACCAGTTTGGCAGAAGCAAGACCCTCCACTACGTTTGCAGGGGTTGTCTCTTTGCTGGTAAATGTTTTACCACCCAATAGGAAAGCAAATGTTCCCGCAGCACTTTCTACCGTGCTCCAACCCACAGGGCGCGATGCGCTTCCGGTTGTCCATGTTTCAAATCCCGGGCTTGGCAGGCTGCTCAATTGTGCATTAAGTGCCTGAGACGCCACCATTAATCCTCCGAAAACCAGTGTAAATAACTTTTTCATCTGTTGTTTTTTGTATAAATTTTGATTGATAAAACACAATTCAAAAGTCTATTACTTTTATAGACTTTGCAATTATAATACAATCCTACAATAAAGCCGCGACACTTTTATAAGAACTTGGGGCCCAATTTCTAAATCACAAAATCTATGATGCTTTTCATCTCACTTTTGTCTCGGATCTTTACCTCGCTCTTGTGGTACACAAACGAAAATGCAGGCACGCTTTCTGTCAAAAATACGTTACCCCCTATTATCGAATCATTGCCTACAACCGTTGCGCCACCTAGTATGCAGCTACCCGCATATATTATCACGTTCTCCTCTATGGTCGGGTGCCTCTTTATGCCCGACTCCTGCTTCAGCACAGCCAGCGCGCCCAGCGTTACCCCCTGGTAAATTTTCACATTTTTTCCCACTATGGTCGTCTGCCCTATTACTATGCCGGTACCGTGGTCTATAAAGAACGGGAAATCTATCTGCGCCCCCGGATGTATGTCTATGCCAGTTTTGCTGTGCGCATGCTCCGTTATCACGCGCGGCAGTATCGGCACATTCAGGCGGTACAGCACATGCGCTATGCGGTAGCTCGTTATGGCGCTAAAACCCGGGTAGGTCAGTATTATCTCTTCCAGCGACTGCGCCGCAGGGTCGCTCTGCAAAAAGAAATCTGCATCTGCCAGCAGCTGCTGGTATATCTCGTCCAACCCTTCAAAAAACTGCTCCGTAACCTCTATAGATGATACCTCCATCACCTCGTCCAGCGGGGCCAGCAACTCCACCAGCTTGCGACGCAGACGGTGCTCGCGCTCATCGGCAAACGACTCCGCCTCCATGCGGCTATACTCTATCGGGAACAGGAACTCATGCAGCGCATCTATGAACTGGTGCGCCTTCACGCGCGACGGCAACTGCTGTATCCTGAACCTGCTGTTTATTTCTGTAGTACTCATCTTCTTTTCCTTTTTTCTCTTCTGTAAAAAAAATTCCTGTATAGCCCTAAAACAAAAGCCCTTCGGCAACATATTGCGAAGGGCTTAAGCTGTATCAATTATAAAACCTAATTATCAGACAAACGCAATCCCTCGCATAATTTCAATGCAACAGCACCAAGTGGTATATTTAATATTTGCGTTCATAGTAACGAATATAAAGACTAGTTTGGATTGTGCAAACGTTGCACACCACTTCGCTTTACAAAGCAAATATTTTAACTTTTAATTGGCATTGGGCGCGCCGCTTCAGATTGGGCTATAGCTTCTTACCTCCCTTTATTCTTCTGCGCCAATTAGTTCAAAGAGACGCAATATTTCCCACATGCTCGAAACCAAAAAGGCAAACTATCGCAATATTTCGAGGCGCTGGGCATCAAGGCGGATGAAGATAAAAAGAAGGATAGTGAAGGCAAGCAGGGAGGAGCCACCATAGCTGATGAATGGCAATGGTATACCAATAACGGGTGCCACACCGATAACCATGCCGATATTGATAACGAAGTGAAAGAATAGTATGCCTGCCACACAGTAGCCATATACGCGGCTGAACTTGCTGCGCTGCCGCTCTGCCAGGAAGAGGATCCGGAACAGCAGGAGTATGAAAAGGATAATGAGGCCTACACTGCCCAGGAAGCCGAACTCCTCGCCAATGGAACTGAAGATGAAGTCGGTGCTCTGCTCAGGTACGAACTTGAGCTTGGTTTGAGTGCCATTCAGGTAGCCCTTGCCGATAACGCGACCGGAGCCCACAGCTATGATGGATTGGCGAACGTTCCAGTCTTTGGCAGGATCGTCTTCCTTGCCGAGGAGTACGTTGATACGGTCTTTCTGGTGGCCCTCCATTTTGTTGAAGCCATACTCCACGCTGAAAATGTAGGCAGAGGAAAGTAGCCAAAATCCGAGCAGATACAATACAAAGCGCCGTGTGCGCCAGTTGAAATAGACGGCAATAAGTATGATACCCAGTAAAATGCCACTGAGGATATACCATGGAAAAAGCAAACCAAGCAATGAAAAAACTACAATGATGATACCACCAATAAGGAAATATGACTCGAGCCCCTCTCGGAACAATGGCAGGGAAAAAGCAATGAATACTACTGCAGAACCGGCATCGCCCTGTACTACAATCATAAGCATGGGTACCGCAATGATGGCAAAGGCCTTCCACTTGTCTCCCCACTTGCGGATATCTACGTTCAGGTTAGAGAGGAACTTAGACAGGGCAAGGGCTGTAGCGAACTTAACAAGTTCCGAAGGCTGCATCTGGAAGCTGCCGATACGTATCCAGTTTTGCTGCCCCTTGACCTTGACGCCAAAGAGCATAACCCCTATAATGCTGAGCAGTATCAGCCCGTAAAGCACATAGGCAAAGGTGGTGTAGAACTTACTATCAATAATGAGGATAACCATGGCCAGCACACCGCAGACAATCATCCACTGGAACTGCTTTCCGCTGTTGTACTTAGGGTCGAAAATACTACTGCTCTCCTCGCTGTAAACGGCACTGTAAATAGTTAACCAGCCGATAATCACAAGTACTAC
>DLGO01000033.1:7948-15876 GCA_002482725.1 Bacteroidetes bacterium UBA7692
CCGTGAGCCAGTCAAAATTTCCGGTAAGGGATTCATCTCTTTTGCCGTAAGCCATCCGGCTTCAAAGGTAGTGAGGCTGTGCAATAGCTATAGGGAAATGGCCATTAAAATTTTATACCGGCCATTTGTGGATGTTTACTATTAGGGAATGCCAGGTAGAAAGTGGTTCCCTGATCGCTGGATTCGAACCAAATGCGGCCACGGTAGTGGTCAGCTATCTTTTTGCAGGTAGCGAGGCCTATGCCGGTACCCTCGAACTCCTTGCCACCATGAAGGCGCTGGAACATCTTAAACATTTTGTGTTCCTGGTCCTTTGGTATACCGATACCGTTGTCGGATATGGTAATAATAATTTCGGCATTGGTAGATACATCCGTAATCTTGATCATAGGATCGGGACGGCGGTTGTACTTGATGCCATTGTTTACCAGGTTCTGGATAAGCTGGGACATAAGGCTCTGGTGGGCCAGCATAGATGGCAGCTTGCCTATTTGTATGGTTGCATTGCGTTCTTCGACAAGGCTCTTCAGGTTGTACTCGACAATGGTAGAAACCTCGTTGAGATTAACCAACTGAGCCGGACCAAGGTTTTTGTCGACCTTGCTGTAGGATAATAGGTCCTCTATCATGCGCTCAAGATGCTTGGCACCATTGACAGCGAAAGCTATGAACTCGCGGTCGGTATCGTCGAACTTGTCCTTGTTCTTTTTCTCCAGTATCTGAAGGAAGGAAGAAATGGAGCGAAGCGGGGCTTTCATATCGTGCGAAGCAATGGAAGCAAACATTGACAGGTCTGCATTGGACTGCTGTAGTTGGGTCTTTTGCTTTTCGAGCTGGTGCTTCACGCGCTTGTTCTTGATCTGGTTGACACGGTCCTGTATCTCGAACTTTTCTTTTAACTCCAGTACCTTGTGCAGGTGAAAGGTGGCCTGCTGAAAGTCTTGCATGGACTCATATATTGAGGCAAATTGCCTGTGGCTTGTAAGAACGTCGGTTGTTTCATTGGTATCTGCAGTGACAGCCAGTTCTTTGTGGCTGAGGGCATATTTAAGGGCAGCACCAAAGTCTTCTTTGGCAATGCACAACATGCTCAACTGGATGTAGACATCCATAAGCAGGCGGCGGTTGTTGATTGCCTTGGCAACCTCCAGTGCACGGTGGAAATACCTGGATGAGTTATCGTAGTCTTTCTTTTTGTAGAATACGGTACCTATGTGGTAGTTGACCAAAGCAACAAGGCGGGATTCCTGGCCAATTTTCAAGGCCCAGTCAAGTGCCTTTTTATTGTAGCGCAGGGCTGTTTCGTAGTCGCTCAATATGGAGTAGCACTGGCCGATATTGGTACATACCATTGCTTTACTATTGAGCAGCTGGTCGTCCTCTTCGGTAAGGGATTCGAACAAGTCATAAGCCCTTTTGTAGCTTATAAGCCCTTGTTCGTTGGCACCCATTTTCATTTGGGCGGTGGCGATATTGTTCAGGGTTGATGTTATCTGGCGGGTATCGTTGACTTTCTCTTGCAGCCGGAGGGCGTGGTAATAGAGCTCAAGGCATTTATCGTAGTCGCCCAGCTCGCTGTATATCATGCCCAGCAGTCGCTCTGTTATAGATAGATGCAGGTCGTTTTCGTAGTCTATAAAGATCTTCTGAGCCGCCTCGTTGTGTTCCAGGGATTTTTCCATATCGCCCTGAAACCAGCAATAGGCACTCTGCAATAAGTGCGAATAACCAAAGCCATGCTGGTAGTTATTGTCCTTGGAAAGGACCTCTATCTGCTTGATATAGTCCAGTGCAAGACTCGCATCTATGTTCACCAGGCCACTGGCCAGGCTAAACATAAGCTTTATCCGTTCACCCAACTCGGGTGCCGCAGATATAGCTACTTCCTTAATGCGTATGTCTTCTGCTGTCATTGCGAGAGTTTCAATATTTTTCCTTTACAGGGAAAGGATACGGAAACTGACGGCTAATGTTTCGAAAGAACGTTCTTTGACAGATTGAATAAGCTGCTAAGGCTCATTCAATATAATTTATTTTCAATATAATAGTGCGCCTACTTAATAGCTATGCCCCCGCCAAACTCGAAGTACTGTGCTGTGAAGTAATGGGTTTTCAAATTCACCCCTACAAATGGCTGCAGGGTTGTGCCTTTGCCGGCTTTTATGTCTACGAAATAATAATTGGCACCAATTTTAGCATATATAGGTGCAATGTTGAACCTCATCTTTTGGGCATAAGCACCGATGCCAAAGAAAGCCCCTACACGGCCTATCAATACTTCATCGGCTACAAAGAAGCTTAGGTTGAAAGCTGTTTTTACCCTGTCCTTTGGAGTTCCGTCACCTATTATGGCCATGAAATCATGCAGGGCCTGATTATACTCCAGGGTAGTGCCGATCCATACCTTATTGATGATGCTGGTATACCTTGCATAAGCCAGGGTATTGCTGTACACAGGGTACTTTGGACCACCTATTGCTGATAATTCTGTAAAGGCTACTGCACTGCGGAATATGAACTCATTCGGTCTTTTCAGTTTTTTGGTCCAGCCCTCCCGGCTATAGGTATAGGGCTTATTGCCTATCCAGTATTTGATGCCGACTCCCGCAAACAGCGCATTGATGCCCAGGTTTGGCTGTTGCATACCACCGTTTGACTGGTGAGACAACCCTCCCGATAGCGACAGGCTCAGGTTTTTCAATATCCTTACATCTATGCCCAGCTTCAGGTGTATCATGGCATTTATGGGTGAGCCGATTACATTGTTTACAGCATTGTCATTGGGGTTATATTGTTTGGTAATATATGCCGCTCCTGCGCCTACACGGAAAAAGGCATCCACCCGCTCCGAGCGCACCATCCAGAACTTGGCAGTAGCCATGGCACCTATTGCCGTGCCGAATACATCGTTGTTGCCAAACCGGCTCACATGTATCGCTGCTCCCACTTCGGGGAACTTCATCTTCCGGCTCCACTCGCGCTTGCCTGTAGTCTGCACAAAAAAGGCCGCTTCTGCGCAGTGGGTAAACTCCGTTACTGCGGGCTTGAATTTTGGGGTATGCGGCACTATGCGGCTGAAGTAGTAGCTGCCCTCAACGCCTACTTTGCCCCAGGTGATATCATAGCCATCGGCCAATGCCGTATTTGCAAATAATAAGAGTATTAAAGAATAGAAAAACTTCACCTGTCTGTGAAAATAAAAGAGATTAATAACATCATCAAAAATTACCGCTGCCTTGTTTTAGTATGGCTGATTCTATTACCACCGGAAAATGCAAATGCTCCAGCACCTGTACTTTCTTGGCTATCTGCTCAGGGGTATCTTCGGTAGTTACCGCTACATTATATTGCGCCAGCACTTCGCCCTCATCATAGTGTTCATTTACCAGGTGTATGGTAATACCGGTTTCGGCTTCATTATTATCCCTTACTGCCTGGTGCACTTTCATACCGTACATGCCTTTGCCGCCATACTTGGGCAGCAGTGCAGGATGTATGTTGATTATCCTGTTGCTGAAATTCCGTACCAGATACTCCGGTATCAGCAACAGAAAGCCAGCCAGCACTATATAGTCCGTTTCATGCTCCTTCATTATTGCCATAAAGTAAGCTTCATCATTCAGCTGTTGTTTGCTCACCACTACCGAGGTTATGCCATGCTGCGCTGCTATATCCAGCACACCCGCCCCTTCTTTATTGCATACTACCAGACCTACCTCTATGGTAGGGTGGTCTCTGAAATAATCTATAATAACGGCTGCATTGGTGCCTGTTCCCGATGCAAAAATGGCTATGGATAGCATGTTTTCTATAATTATGTTATTCAAAAGTGGTTTTGAATCCTCTTCTACAGTGTTTCTGTTATTTTCGCGCAAGCTAAAATTTTAGAATGAAAAATTTCGCATTAATAGGTGCCGCAGGTTATATAGCCCCCCGCCACATGAAAGCCATCAAAGATACCGGCAACAATTTGCTGGCAGCCCTTGATAAGTTCGATAGCGTTGGCCTTATCGACTCTTACTTTCCCGAGGCTACCTTCTTTACCGAGTTCGAGCGTTTCGACCGCCACATAGATAAGCTAAGGAGAAAAGACATCTCCCTTGACTATACTTCAGTTTGTACCCCAAACTACCTGCACGACTCGCATATACGCTTCGGCCTCAAAAACGGCTCCGATGTTATCTGCGAAAAACCCCTGGTGCTTAACCCTTANNCGACTCTATTGCCGAGCTGGAAAAAGAAACCGGCAAAAGCGTATTCAACATATTCCAGCTGCGCCTGCACCCCAGCATCATTGCCCTCAAAGAACGTGTCGCAGCAGCCAAGCGCAACAAAAAATATGAGCTCGACCTCACCTATATTACTTCGCGTGGCAACTGGTACTTTACCAGCTGGAAGGGCGACATCAACAAGAGCGGTGGCATAGCTACCAATATCGGTGTCCACTTCTACGATATGCTCCAGTGGGTTTTTGGCCCTGTGCAGCAAAACATCGTCCACATCCATACCCACGATCGCGCTGCAGGTTTCCTGGAGTTCGAAAACGCCCGTGTGCGCTGGTTCCTTAGCATCAACTACGACACCATCCCCGAGGCGGTAAAAGCTACCGGCAAGCGCACTTTCCGCAGCATGTCGCTCGAGGGCGAGGAAATAGAGTTCAGCGATGGCTTTACCGAGCTGCATACCGATAGCTACAAGGCTATATTGACTGGCAATGGCTTTGGTCTTATGGAGGCCATGCCTTCTATCCAGATAGTGCACAACATACGCACACAGGAGCCTGTGGGTCTGGTGGGCGACTATCACCCCTTTGCCAAAATGGATACGGTTTCGCATCCTTTCGTAAAGCAGCAATAGTACTTACTTAGCTACTACGCTTATCCTCCCATCTACCCGGCCATGCAGCTTTTCGCCGCGCAGGCCTCTTTTGGTGCAGGCATTTATCAGCGCATCCCTCAGCGTAAATCCGCTATCTGTTTGCGGTAGTCCTTTCAGCATGCTCATATTATCGCCACCATCGGCCAGGTATCCCGATATCGATAGTGTGTACACCTTATCAGGGNNCACCACCTATCTGTGCCTGAGTTGCTTTGCCTTTGTCTATTACAAACCGCGCGCCGCTTATCGGCCAGCCGCCTGCTGCGGCCAGCGCATCAAATACCGTTTGCATCTGGCTACCTTTCAGCTTCATAAATACCAGCCTGTTTTCGAATGGCATTATCTCATACAGCTTACCAATGGTCACAGGCCCTTTGGCCAGTTGTGCCAGGCGCACGCCACCGTGGTTCAGTATGGCTACATCTACCGAGCCGCCTATGTATATGTCCGATTCATCCTTCAGCAGGTCTACCAGCAGGTTCCCCAGGCTGCCTTCCGGCTGCGCTTTGTACAGCACCGTATCGCTCTGTACCAGCGTTACCTGCATCTTCATGTTCATGCTGTCGCGGTAGGGTTTTATTTCGGCAAACATGGTAGAGTCCGCCACTACTGTGTTCTCTATCTTCATAGTGCCGTCCTTGTATTGTGTCGGAACGTTCTGCTTCGCGCACGACTGCGCCATCATCAGCACTACCGCCATTGCCACTACTACCACATTTCTTGCTTTCGTTTTCATCCTTTTCAGTTTAGTCTATGCTTGTCAAATCTGCCACTGCTACATTCAGCTTTACTGCATCTATTATCACTATCGCCTTCTTGCCATTTATGCTCGATACCACACCGTGCTTGGCAAAGTTTTTCACCTGCACTTTCGATCCTTGCTTCACAGGCTTCCTGCTTACCTGTACCTGTTGGTTTTTGGCGGCTTCTTTTTGCTGTGGCGTTTCTGCCGGCTTAGGTTTTTCTACAGGTTTCAGCTTTTCCAGCAGGGCATTGGTCTTTTTAGCCATTTCCTCTGTTGGCTTGTTCTTGTTCCATTCTACCAGCATGCGACGCAGCTCTTTTTCAGCTTCCCTTACAAATGGCGACTCCTTCTTTTTCTGCTGCACCTGTTGCACTTGCTGTGTCTGCCGTTGGTGGCGCGTAGCCAGCTCGTTGTACTTTTCGCGCTCTTTGTTTACCTGCTTTTTCGTCACCTCCATTTCTTCCAGCAGCACTTTTTCGCGCTGTTGTAGCTGCTCTATTTTCAGCAGCAGATCGTCAAACTGGTAGTGGTCTTCATCTACCATCGACTTTGCTTTTTCTATCAGCCGCTCCGGCAGTCCGCTGCGCTTGGCTATCGAGAAGGTGTACGAGCTTCCCGGCTTGCCCAGGCTCAGCTGGTACAGCGGTTGCAGGTTCTCTTCGTCAAACATCATCGCCCCGTTCGTTATACCCTTCACTTTATTGGCCATCACTTTCAGGTTCAGGTAGTGGGTCGTCACCACACCATATGCCTTCAGCCGCGCCAGCTCTTCCAGCACCACTTCGGCAAAAGCCCCTCCCAGCGCAGGGTCGGTGCCGGTGCCCAGCTCATCTATGCAAAACAGCGTATTGCCATCGCTGTAGTCTATAAAGTGCTTCAGCGTTTTCAGGTGCGAGCTGTACGTGCTCAGCTCATACTCTATGCTCTGCGCATCGCCTATGTCTATCATTATGGCCTTGAATATCCCCATCTCGCTCTGCTCGCTTGCCGGCACCAGAAATCCCGACTGCAACATCATTTGCAGCAGCATCACTGTTTTCAGGCATACCGTTTTGCCACCCGCATTCGGGCCGCTTATCACCAGTATGCGCTGCTCATGGTTCAGCACCACATTCAGCGGCACCGTTGGCTTTTGCGCCCGCTTGTTGTACAGGTATAGCAGCGGATGCACCGCTTTCACCAACCTTACCACAGGCTTGCGGTTCACCTGCACATAGCTCGCATTCATGTCTTCTGCCAGCCGCGCTTTCGCCTGCACCAAATCAAACTCCCCGCATATATCGTAGTACCGCTTCACCAGGTGTTTATATACCGACAGGTCCGCCGTCAGCTGCCTCAGTATGCGGTACACCTCGCGCTCTTCGTCGCGCTCCAGCTCAAATATGTCGTTGTTCAGCTCCACCGTTTCTTTCGGCTCTATAAAGGTCGACTGCCCGCTGCTCGACTCACCATGTATAATGCCGCCCAGCTGCCGCTTGTACTCGCTCTGCACTACTATCATCTTGCGGCCGTTTATAAACGACTGCTCTATATCTGCCAGCAACCCATCCTTCTGCATCTTCTGCACTATGCGCGCAAACACACGGTTCAGCTCCTGCCTGCGGCGCGATAGCTTCGTGCGTATCTCCTGCAGCTCGCGGCTCGCGTTGTCCTTCACCTTGCCATACTCGTCCAGCACACCCGTTATCAGGGCAGCTATTGCCTTTTCGTAGTAGCTGTCTTCCAGCACGCCTTCCAGCGCGGGGTACACTTTTTCGTTCCCTTTAAAGAAGCGGAAAATAGCCTCTGCACTACCCGTCAGCTTCAGCACCATCATCAGCTGAGCCTCTGCCAGCACCGCATTTTCTATATGCAGCAGCGCTATCTCGCGCTCCAGGTTCTGTATAAAGTCGTTTGGAAAATAACTCCCCCCCGACAATATCTTCTTATAGTCGTGCACCTTGCTCAGGCGCGTACATATCTCATCGTAGTCTGTGCTGAAATCCACCGCCAGCGCATATTCCTTCCCGCGCGGGCTCTTGCAGTTATTCACTGCCAGCTGCAGAATCTTGTCAAACTCCAGCTTATCAATTATCGTTTCCGGATATAAAATCATCTCTTTCTCCTCAAAATATCTTCAACAAAAGTAACCTAAACATGTTCAGTACCAATAGCAAACATCATGGCGCGCTAGTGCGCGCCGCTGTTCGGGATTTTCTGAAAGGAATCCCCAACCCAGACATGAGGGTTTTCTGAACACGTTTTCATTATGCCTATCGTGCCCCAAGGGCGTATGCAATACGCCCCTACAAAATACACCATGCGG
>DLGO01000033.1:15911-23276 GCA_002482725.1 Bacteroidetes bacterium UBA7692
CGCGATAAATCGCGTCTCTACATGCTGCATCGCTATCGGTTGAAAATTAAACAATATACATACCACAAACTTCACATATTTGCTGCGCCTGCAAAGCAGGTTTTTTTTTTAAAACATCTAAACCTAATACAACATGGTTATTGCATTGCGCGGAGCTGCCGGCACAGGAAAATCGCATACTCTTAATATCGTTTATTCATTGCTGCTTCATCATGGATTTGTACAAATACCTGGCCATTTTGAACCTCTGTATGAAGAGTCTAAGGATTTTATTGATATTCTTGTTCGGGATGATATTCGTTTAGGCATTGTGAGTCTTGGGGACCATTTACCTCCCAAACATCGTAATTTAAGTGACTTGCTGACAAAATTAAAAAATGAGCAATGCGATATAATAGTATGTGCTTCTCGTGCTGATTCCAAATTCGATGAAATAGTAGCATCTTTTGGACAGCATATCTTCGTTAAAAAAACTACCTCGGAAAAAGAAAGCGAACAACGTATCGCAAATGGAATAGACGCAGATGCCATAATCGGCTATATTAATATCTTCACCTCCCATAAAGTTAAAGCGCGTCCATATCACGCTAACCACAGTTAACATTCAGCAGGCATGACATTCGATAATATACTGGAAAAATACCGCAAGATTTCATTTTCCGAAAGGGATAAGGGCGACCGTTTCGAGCGGCTTATGAAAGGGTATTTACTTACCGACCCTAAGTACGCATACAAGTTCAAAAAAGTGTGGCTTTGGAACGAGTTTCCCGGCAGGCAGGACCTGGGCGGCGGCGATACGGGCATAGACCTGGTGGCACTGACCAACGAGGGCGATTACTGGGCTATACAATGCAAGTGCTACCTGGAAGATACTATTATAGACAAGCCTGCCGTAGACTCTTTCCTGTCCACATCGGGCAGGCAGTTCAAGGGCGAGGATCTAAAAACGTATTCCTTTGCGCAGCGCCTTTGGATATCTACCACCAACAAGTGGGGGCCAAATGCAGTAGAGGCCATCAAAGGCCAAAAGCCGCCTGTATCGCGCATACACCTGAGCGACCTTAGAAATGCACCCCTGGATTGGGCAAAGCTGGAGGCAGGCATATCGGGCGAAGTAGCCCGCACGGCCAAAAAACAGTTGAGGCCGCACCAGACACTGGCACTGAACAAAACCCACGAACACTTCCTGACGCACGACCGTGGCAAGCTTATAATGGCCTGCGGCACGGGCAAAACATTCAACTCGCTGCGCATAGCAGAGCACGAAACCAATGGCAAGGGATTGGTGCTGTTTCTGGTGCCTTCTATAGCGCTGCTGGGGCAAACGCTGAACGAATGGTATGCCGATGCCGTAGAGCCCATCAATGCTATTTGTATATGCTCCGACCCCGAAATAACCAAGAACCGCAAACAACTGGACGATATTGATACTACCTCTGTGGTAGACCTTGCTTTTCCGGCCTCTACCAACACCGAGCATATATTGCAGCAGTTCCGTGGCCTGCAAAGGTCGGGCAACAGCGGCCTTACGGTGGTGTTCTCTACCTACCAATCCATAGAGGTAATAGCACGCGCGCAAAAGGAATTGCAAAAAGAGTTGCCACAGTATGGCACCTTCGATTTGATAATATGCGACGAGGCACACCGCACTACGGGTGTCTCTTTGGTAAATGAAGATGAATCTGCCTTTACCAAAGTGCACAGCAACGATTTTATAAAGGCTAAAAAACGCCTGTACATGACAGCTACGCCAAGGCTGTACGACGATACTACCAAGAGCAAGGCTGCACAGGCAGAGGCCATACTCTGCTCTATGGACGATGTGAACCTGTATGGCGAAGAAATGTACCGCATAGGATTTGGCGAAGCCGTGGAAAAAGACCTGCTGGCCGACTACAAGGTACTGATACTGACACTAAGCGAAAACGATGTGCCGCCTGCCATACAAAAGATGATAGCCGAACAGGGCAATGAAATAAATGCAGATGGTGCGTCTAAATTGATTGGCTGCATTAACGCGCTTTCCAAACAAGTATTAGGCGACCAGGGACTAATAAAGGATACTGACCCGGAACCCATGCGCAGGGCTGTGGCTTTCTGTGCCAGCATAGAGGAATCCAAAAAAATAACTTCCACATTCAATGCTGCATCTGAAACGTATGTAAACCAACTGCCCACAGAAAAACAGGGCAATATGCAACTGGTAGCAGCCAAGCATATTGATGGCACCATGAATGCAACTAACCGAAGTGAACTGCTGAACTGGTTGAAGGATGAACCACAGGAAAGGGAATGCCGCATGCTTACCAATGTGCGCTGCCTGAGCGAAGGGGTAGATGTGCCATCGCTGGATGCGGTGCTGTTCCTTTCGGCGCGCAATAGCCAGGTAGATGTGGTGCAAAGCGTTGGCCGGGTAATGCGCAAGTCGCCGGGCAAAAAATACGGCTACATCATAATACCCATAGTGGTGCCAAGCACCATAGAAGCCGATAAGGCGCTGGACGATAACGAGCGGTATAAAATAGTATGGTCGGTACTGAATGCCTTGCGCGCGCACGACGACCGTTTCAATGCCACCGTAAACAAAATAGAGCTGAACAGGAAAAGGCCCGACCAGATATTGGTGGGCAGGCCAGAGGTATCTTTTGACAGGGATGGCAACCCGGTATATGGCAACGATGCCGATGGCAACAGCACCGAGTCGGCCAGGAACCTGTCGGCACAGCTGACTATACAATTCCAGCAATTGCAGTCGGTAGTGTTTGCGCGCATGGTGCAAAAGGTAGGCGACCGCAGGTATTGGGAGCAGTGGGCAAGGTCGGTGGCAGATATAGCGCAAAGGCAGGCCGAGCGTATAGGCAAGCTGATAAACGAAGATGCCAAACACCAAAAGGCTTTTGACGATTTCCTGAAAGGGCTGCATAAAAACATAAACCCATCTATAACACAGGC
The DNA here is from genome assembly GCA_002482725.1 of Bacteroidetes bacterium UBA7692. GTDB lineage: Bacteria > Bacteroidota > Bacteroidia > Chitinophagales > LD1 > UBA7692. The sequence goes on from DLGO01000033.1 coordinate 18,864, forward strand.
CGAGGCTATAGAAATGCTGAGCCAGCACATCATTACCAAGCCCGTGTTCGATGCCCTGTTCGAGGGGTACTCTTTTGTAAAGAACAACCCCATGAGCCAGGCCATGCAAAAAATGCTGGACCTGCTGGAAGAACAGAGCCTGGAAAAAGATGCCGAAACGCTTCAAAAGTTTTATGACTCGGTAAGGACCCGCGCCAGCGGTATCGACAATGCCGAAGGCAAGCAGCGCATCATTATAGAACTGTACGATAAGTTTTTCAAAACGGCTTTCCCAAAAATGGTGGAGAAGCTGGGTATAGTATATACGCCTGTAGAGGTGGTGGACTTTATCATCCACTCTGTGGCCGATGTATTGCAAAAAGAATTTGGCCGCAGCATAAGCGATGAAAACGTGCACATACTGGATCCCTTTACGGGTACGGGCACCTTTATTACCCGCCTGCTGCAAAGCGGTGTGATAAAGCCGGAAGACCTGGAGCGCAAATACCGCAGCGAGATACACGCCAACGAAATAGTATTGCTGGCGTACTACATAGCGGCCATAAACATAGAGAACACCTACCACGACCTGACACCCGACCCGGAGGATGGCATAGGCAAAGAAAAATATACCCCCTTTGAAGGGATATGCCTGACCGATACATTCCAACTGGGCGAAACCAAGGAGGGCGAAAAGCTGTTCAGTGATATGTTTCCGCAAAACAGCACACGTGTGGAACGGCAAACCAAAGCACCGCTGCGTATTATTATGGGTAATCCGCCCTATTCAGTGGGGCAGAAAAGTGCTAATGATAATGCACAGAATCAAGCTTATACAAAGTTAGATGGACGTATTGCCGCCACTTATGCAAAGGAAACAGATGCTACCAATAAAAACTCACTTTACGATTCGTATATAAAGGCATTTCGATGGAGTACCGATAGGTTAGACAAGACAGGAGGTATCATCAGTTTTGTATCTAATGGTGCATGGCTGGATGGTAACAGTGCTGACGGTTTCCGCAAAAGCCTTGAAAAAGAATTTACTGCTATTTATGTATTCAATCTACGTGGCAATGCACGTACACAAGGAGAACTGCGAAGAAAAGAAGCGGGTAACATTTTCGGAGTAGGTTCAAGAACTCCGATTTCAATTACTCTATTGGTAAAGAACCCTGATATAAAAAGCGAAAAGGCAACAATACATTATCATGATATAGGTGATTATTTGGATAGGGATAAAAAGTTGCAAATAATAAATGATTTCAAAAGTTTCGCTAATTTCAAAATGCCGTTAGCGACATTAACTCCTGATAACCATGGGGATTGGATAAGTGTCCGAAACAATGCTTATAATGGATTAATTCCGATTGCAAACAGAGATAATGCAAATGAAAAAACGTTTTTTAATCCTATCTATAGTCGTGGAGTAATCACAGCAAGAGATTCGTGGTGCATTAATTCGTCCAAAGGTATTCTCAAAGAGAACCTTATCCTAACTATTGATTTTTATAATAATCATAGAGAGAAATTTCATGAGGCAAGGCATAAATCAAAAAATATAAAAATTGAAGATGTTTTGTCTTATGATTCCACCAAAATCACCTGGAATGCAGGATTTAAACAAGATATAGAACGCAATAAGCACATTCAATTTGAAGCTAAATACATTGTAACGGAAATGTATAGGCCCTTTTTTAAGCAATATCTATATTTCTCAAGAGATTTAAATGATAGAGTCTATCAAATGCCCAAAATTTTTCCTAACCCCAATTTGATAAATACCGTCATTTGTGTTTCATGTGTTGGGGCGACTAATGGATTATCTATACTTATAAGTAATAATATTCCTGATCTTCATTTTAATGGAGATACACAAGCCTTCCCTCTCTATTACTACGAAGAAAATTCTTCAACCCAAAAAGGTTTGTTTGATGGCAATAATGAACAAGGATATACCCGTAGGGATGGTATCAGCGACTTTATACTGGAGCGTGCGCATGCGCAGTATGGCAAAAATGTAAGCAAAGAGGATATCTTCTATTATGTGTATGGCTTTTTGCATAGCCCGGAATACCGCACCACCTTTGCCAACGACCTGAAGAAAATGCTGCCGAGGCTGCCATTGGTAGAGGATGTAAAAGACTTCTGGAAATTCAGCAAGGCAGGAAGGGATTTGGCAGAGCTGCATTTAAACTATGAAAGCGTAGAGGCGTATAAACCTTTATTTGTATTGTATGGCACAATAGCACAAAACAAGGTGTTTGAAAAGTCTACGGCCGACGATAAAGACTACCTGGATTACAGGGTAGAAAAAATGCGTTTCCCTAAGAAGGGCCAAAAGGAGACGATTATTTACAACAGCCAGATAACCATAGAAGGCATACCGGAAAAGGCTTATGAGTATGTGGTAAATGGCAAGAGTGCCATAGAGTGGATTATGGAGCGCTATGCCATAACCACGCACAAAGAAAGCGGCATCACCAACGACCCGAACGATTGGGCAAAGGAACAGGGCAAGCCGCGCTATATACTGGATCTGCTGTTGAGCATTATAAACGTAAGTACCCAAACAGTAGATATTGTAAACAGCCTGCCAAAGGTGAAGTTTGAGTAAGAGGTTGATGGTATAGAAATAGCTTAACATTTTTTGAATACTACCTCACTCATTGGCTTTCAATGCGCTATGAGGGTTTAACAGTTTTGCCGCCTTTTTTGCTAGAGTCGGATAGGGGTATGAATTTATATTAGCGCGTGGGTCGATGACCCGGAGCGTTCTTTATTTTTGTATCAGGGATTTTTTTTGTCTGAACCGGGATCACGGATTAACGGATTGCACGGAAAGGCACGGATTTTTTACAGCCGGAATACAAAACGGAAATTTGGTTTTTATCACAAGGAAATGCTTGCTATAGCTAAGTCGAAAAATGGCCGACAGCAGTAAATGAAGTTACCGGTGCCAAAGTTCGGGTTCAGAGAACCCTGTGGTCTGGGTTCGGGATGCCCTGCGGAACATCCCGAACAGCAAATGATTTTTTTGCCAGAGCGTTTAACTATGGCTGCAAAAATCTTTCTTGCTGCATCAAAAAATAATTTCATAAACATTCCCATCAGATAAATCAGTTCGAACTCCTCAGCCGGAATACAAAACGGGAATTTGGGTTTTTATCACAAGGAAATGCTTGCGATAGCTAAGGCGAAAAAGGCCGATGGAAGTAAATGAAGTTACCGGTGCCAAAGTTCGGGTTCAGAGAACCCTGGGGTCTGGGTTCGGGATGCCCTGCGGAACATCCCGAACAGCGAACAGCCGGAATGCAAACAGGAATTTTGGTTTTATCATAAGGAAATGCTTGCGATAGCTAAGGCGAAAAAAGGCCGATGGAAGTAAATGAAGTTACCGGTACCAAAGTTCGGTTCAGAGAACCCGGGGTCTGGGTTCGGGATGCCCTTCGGAACATCTTGAACAGCGAACAGCCGGAATACAAACGGGAATTTTTTATTTCCGTTTTGTGGGGACACAAACCGGGGAGAATGCAGAATGGTACGCGGGGATGAAATACCGACAGAAGTACCGCAAATGGGTACCGCAGGTTTTAACAAATTGAAAAAGGCGTAAAAAACGCGATTTCCGCCAACCACCGCCAACCACCGCCACTTTTTCGGTGGCGTGGCAGTAAAAAAGCCGACAGTTTTGATGGTAATTTTACCGACAGGAATTTTGGTGAATGTGTTGATGGGTAAGGGTTTTAGCAGGATAAAAGTACCGCAAGAATGCGGTATCCCATGCTGAAAAACGCGAATTCCGCCAACCACCGCCATTTTTTAACAAGGGAGATGAGAGGAAAGTACCGCAGGTTTTACCGACAGAAGGCGTGACACTAAATGACATCAAAAATAATTTTTATGTCATTTTTGGAATTGAAGTAAAGTATTGATTATCAGTATAAAAATTGTACAGTAGGTGCAGAAATTAACACTAAACGGGTGAAGAAAACTTTTGGTGTCAGGGTTTAGTTGAGTGGGTGTTGGTGCCATAATGAGCCGTAGGCACAGGCTACAATCACATTCGACGTAGGCAAATGACAAAGGAATTCTTGAACTCCCGCAAAATCAGAGAGGTGAACAAATAGCCTACGCCGAGAAGTACTTGTTTGAACCTTAGAAATCCAGCAGCGATAAAGGCAGGAAATTTACCATCAAAATGGTTCTGTTTTTATCCATCGCGGAGTAGGATATAAAGTGTTGAAGGAGAAGGGGTGAGAGCTGAAAATACAGTTGAAAAATACCATCAAAAACGGGTGTGGTTTTTCCATCAGTGTTGTGTGATACATGGCTTACGCGAGATGGTGGGTGAGATATACACCAAGGCGGCAGTCGCCAGAGCAAGGCACAAGAACCACTGCGTTAAATCTCATATCTTTGTGATAGTTAAAT
>DLGO01000049.1 GCA_002482725.1 Bacteroidetes bacterium UBA7692
TCTCAATGAATTTGAGTCGGGGAGTAGCCCGCGCCAGATAATAGTAGCAAGGCTGAAAGAATGATAGAGCAATTGAATACTTGGGATAAGGAGTTATTCGTGTTGGTCAACAGCGGCCTGGCATCTGCATGGCTGGACTGGCTGTGCCCCGTGCTGCGCAACAAAATGACCTGGATGCCCTTGTACGTTATAGCCGCAGCTATTTTGCTATGGAAGAAGAGAGGGGAGGGGCTGCTGATACTTGCTTTTGCTGGTATCACTATCCTGCTGTGCGATCAGGTTTCGTCTTCATTAATAAAGCCCTGGGTACAACGGATCCGTCCATGTAGCGACCCTTCGCTTGCCGGGCAGGTAAGGATGCTCGTAGGCTGTGGCAAGGGGTATAGTTTCCTCAGTAGCCACGCGGCCAATCATTTCGGGCTGGCAGTATTTCTGTCTTGCATTATCAGGCAGGCGTGGCCCAAGGCGTTATTATTTATTTGGGCAGCTGCCATTGCTTTCTCGCAGGTATATGTGGGCGTGCACTATCCGTTCGATGTGCTGGCGGGTTCATTATTAGGTATAGTCTTTGGCGGGCTTGTCTTTCTTTTGTATGCCAAAGCAAAAAGCTATTTATTTAAATCGTGAATATGCCAACAGTAGCAGTCGTAATATTGAATTGGAACGGGCGGAAATTCCTTGCGGACTTTCTGCCTTCTGTAGTGCGGTATAGCGCAGGGCAGGGAGTATCGGTGGTATTGGCCGACAATGCTTCTACCGACGACTCTGTGGCTTTTACCAAAGCCAATTTTCCTTCGGTAAAAATCATACCGCTGGATGTAAACTATGGCTATGCCGGGGGCTACAACCATGCGCTGAAGCAACTGGATGATGACTATTTTGTATTGCTGAACTCTGATATAGAGGTGACTCCAAACTGGATAGAGCCTATAGTGCAAATGATGGAGGGCAATGTAAGCATAGGGGCGGTGCAACCGAAGCTAAGGGCTTACCACAACAAGCAATATTTTGAATATGCAGGTGCTGCCGGTGGGTTTATAGATTACCTGGGCTATCCTTTTTGCCGTGGCCGCATATTCGATACGGTAGAGGAGGATAAAGGGCAATACAACCAATCCTCTAAAATATTCTGGGCTACGGGAGCCTGTTTGTTTGTGCGCAGGTCAGCTTTCGAAAGTGCCGGTGGGCTGGATGCAGATTTCTTTGCCCACATGGAAGAGATAGACCTGTGCTGGCGCATGCAAAACCTTGGATACGAGGTTTGGTACTGTGCCGATAGCCTGGTGTACCATGTAGGCGGCGGAAGCCTGCCGTATGGCAATGCCCGCAAAACTTTCCTGAACTTCAGGAACAACCTCTTTATGCTATTCAAAAACCTGCCGGCTTCTCAATTGGTGCCAAAGATACTGGCGCGCATGGTGCTGGACGGTGTAGCGGCTTTTCAATCCGTTGCAAAGCAAAAATCCTTTAGCGATTTCAATGCTATACTCAAAGCGCATTTTGCCTTTTATGCAGCTATACCTGTACTATTGGATAAAAGGAAACGCAGCGATAATAAGGAAATAGCCGTTCGCTCTTTCTTTGGCAGCAGCATCATATTTGCCTACTTTGCCAAGGGCAAAAAACTGTTCAGTCAGTTGTAGTGGTTTGCCGTTAAATTATAACTTATATTTAATCCCATGACCGAAACAGAATTGCTGCAACATGCGCTGAAATCCTTTTGCGGAATGGATGAGGCGGCTTTTGAACTATCGCTGCCCTACTGGCAGCCGCGCCAATACCACAAGGGGGAAATGTACAATGAGTACAAGAATGTATGCAAGCACCTGGGGTTTATAGTAGATGGGGTGTTCCGCACCTATTATGTAAACGATGAGTCGGGCGAGGACAAGAATGTATTTTTCTTTACCAAGCACCAGATAGTGGTTTCGTACAAAAGCTTCGTGAGCCAGACTCCCTGCAACTACTACACACAGAGCATGAGCGACGCTGCAATAGTGTATATCCATTTCGATCGCCTGCAGGAGCTGTATAAGCAATCGCACCAATGGGAAAAGTTTGGCCGCATGGTGGCCGAAACGGCATTTGACTTTGCCATGAACCGCGCAGAGGCATTCATGTTTCGCACCCCCGAGGAGCGCTACCTGCAGCTGATACACCAGCACCCTGACATATTCAATGCAGTGCCGCTGTACCATATTTCGTCGTACCTGGGTATACAGGGGCCATCGCTCAGCAGGATAAGGAAGAGACTGGCAGTACGTTGATTTTCCGGGTTATTTTTTAACCCGGGTTAATTTTTATGCGGTTTAGGGTTGGCACCTTTGTATCGTGAAAGCAAGTAAGCTTTCAAAGAAAAAAGTTCATCACTCATAAATTACATAATCATGAAAACGATCAATTCAAAAACGGTTCTATTTATCACAGGCGCTTTCGTAACCAACCAGGGCTGGGACGCATGGCGCACCTACTTCGAAAGTAAAGGCTACAAAACCATAGCACCGGCCTGGCCACACAAAGAAGGCGACCCCAAAGCACTGCGCGCCAACCAGCCAAATGAAGGTATAGCCTCTGTTCGCCTGGCGCAGCTGATAGAGCACTACGCGCACATAGCCAAAAACCTACCCGAGAAGCCAATTATAATAGGCCACTCACTGGGTGGATTGATAACCCAGATACTACTGAACAGGGACTTGGGCGCAGCAGGCATAGCCATACACTCTGTACCACCACAGGGAGTAATGCCTACACAGCTTTCATTCTTCCGGGCAACCTGGAAAGCCTTGGGATTGTTTACTTCTACAAAAAAAGCCTACCTGATGTCGTTCAATGACTGGCAGTATGCTTTTACCAATGAAATGCCGCTGGCCGAGCAGCAAAAAGCCTACGAAGCCAATGCTATACCGGAGTCTAAGCTGGTACTGAGGGATGGCCTTACCAGCGATGCTAAAGTAGATTTTGATAAACCCCACGCACCATTGCTTTTTACCGCTGGTGAAATAGACAACTGCATACCGGCGGCACTGAATGAAAAGAACTTCAACAGATACCCGAAAAATGGCTCTGTAACAGAGTTGAAAGTATTCAAAGGCCGTAACCATTTTGTATTGGGACAGCCAAGCTGGAAAGAAGATGCAGACTATATCCTGAACTGGATAGCTACACACTAGACCTCCGGCCATTATAAAAACAGTAAGCCCATCAGACAATTCTGATGGGCTTACTGTTTTTATCCCTAATGTGCTTCTGATTAATTTTGACTGCCGGGTAAATAGATATTAAAAGTAGAGCCTTCCTTTTCCCTGCCACTGGCAGTTATCACTCCGTGGTGGTTCTGTACTATTTTTTTGCAGATTGCAAGGCCTATGCCTGTGCCACTGTACTCCTGCCTGTTGTGCAGTCGCTGGAATATCTCGAATATCTTTTCGGATTGCTCCGGGTCAAAGCCTATTCCATCATCTGTTACTGATATATGGTAGTATGTTTTGCGCTTGTCTATATCCTTAAGATCCAATTCGTTTCCTTCTATTTTTTGCGAGGTGATGCGCACAGTGGAGCGGTCGCCTTTACCGTACTTTATGGAGTTGCTTACCAGGTTGGTAAACAACTGTGTAAGTTGAAAAGGTATACCGCTGACAACGGGTAGCTGATCTGCATATACTGTAATGCCCCTCGGACCCGCAAAATCTGTAAATGAAGCATACACATCGCTTACTATCCTGTTCAGGTCCACCTCCTCAAAAATGGTAACATCATTGTGCGTGCGCGAAAATGAAAGCAGGTCACGTATCAGGGTTTGCATCCTTAGTACCGACTTGTCTATCTTTTCCATTACCTCCCTGGTATGAGGCGTTAGCGTATCGCCGTCTTTTTGTATTATCAGGCTGTTAAAGGTCTTTATCTTCCGCAGTGGCTCCTGCAAGTCGTGGCTGGCAACATAGCTGAAAGAGGTAAGCTCTTTATTGCTGCGCTCCAACTCACGGTTTTTTTGTTCCAGTATGCGGTTGGCTTCGTCCACGCTGGCAGCAGCTTTCTTTATATCAGTAATATCGTGCGAAAGTACCAACACACCAAGCGATTCTTCGTTTACACCTATCACAGGTATTACAAACTGCTCAAAGCAATTATCCTGACCCGCCAGTTGTTTCTCCTTGTAGTGTGTTATGCTGCCGCGATAGGCTCCTTGCAGGTCTGTCAGTAGTTGCTCATCATTATTGAAAAGCTCAATAGCATTCAGCGATTTGCCCAGCACTTCGGTTCTGCCAATGCCGAAAACCTTTTCTGCCCTGCCATTAAATACGATCAGGTTAAAGTTGCTGTCAAATGCGTACAGCACGTCTACGCTATTCTCTATCAATGCTTCTGCCAGCGACTTTTCGTACTCCAGTTGCTTGCGCAGGTAATACGCATCTGTTATGTCCTGGCATGTGCCAAGTATCTTTAGCGTGTTGCCATTTTCATCCACAGCCACCTGGTTCTTGCCTTGCAGTATGCGCTGCTCACCCTTATCTGTTACTATGCGCATGGTATAGTCAGGTGCCACCTGTGTCACTATGGAGTCCTGTATCTGCTTTATGCGCCCCGCCCTGTCATCGGGATGTACCAGACCTATAAACCGCTCGAAGGTTAGCTCTTCTGATTGCGGCTCCAATCCGTATATGCGGAACAACTCATCCGACCATGTTATTTTTCCATCAGCTATGGTCCATGTCCAGTTGCCTATATGTGTCAGTGCCTGCGATTGCTTATACAGCCCATCGCTCTCTTGCAATTGAGCAAGGGTCGTGTTTATTTTAGTCCTTTGAATATTAGCAAAGAGCCGGAATGATTCCAGCTCCATAGCTGCATTGAACTCATCCACTTCGCGTATAATATTTATGATCAGCTGTAAATCGCCGGTATAGTCGGGCAAAAATTTAGCAAGCGACGTTTTTCTCAAAAATGCTGTGAGGGTAATGTCCTCTGCTACCACCTGCTCTCTGTCTATCAAGGGAAGCATATTGCTGCTCCATTGTTGCAAAGAATCCAGTATCTGCTCTTTTGCAGCATTGCGCACCAGGTAATCGAAGAATATAGTCAGGTTCTGTTTAGACAGGGTCAGGAGCTCCCGCTCATCCATATTCTCAAAGAACTTTAGCAAAGGAAAATCCACGCTCCTGGCAAGTTGCAGCTGATCTATGGCATATTCATCCAGTCTGTTCTCCAGCAAAAAAGCTGCGTATGCCGGAAGGTAGGTAAAGGATAAATTGACTCTTGTCACGGGAATAGATATTGAGGGTTAAAGTATACTACACATTACGATTAAAATTCCAAAGAAATTTATCTCTCTTCGGGTTGTGTTGCTCTTCCCAATTCAGTGACAGTACCTGAGTAGCCATACGGTGTATGCCTTTATATGAGTCCGGTTTTGGTATATACAGATTTGCACCCGATTGGTACGTTTCTTCTATATGCTCGCTTTTAGTGGAGGTAGAGTAAATAATAACCGGAATATGCTTTATCTCATCTGTAGCCCTTATTTCCTTCAGGCATTCATACCCGCCTTTTATCGGCATGTTCAGGTCCAGGAAAATAATATCCGGTTTATAGTTTGGCTCGCTCAGCACTACAAAAACCTCTGCTCCATTGCGCGCTTCCCTTATGCTTACTTCAGGCGAAATTTCACGCATTATCTCTATGAAAATGTCGCGGTCATCATCGTCATCATCTGCCAGTAATATGTTTACCGATTTTTTCATGGTAATGGCAAAAAATACCATCAAAGCATTTCCCAATCGCATGTGCTTTTTTATCGAAAAAAAGAGCTTGTAAAAAATAAGTATAGACGGAAAAATTCTTGTGCTTGTCATAATTCTTTTAATGAGGTGGGCTAAAAATATAATAATTATTGAAACCACTTTGATTGTATAAAGCAATCTGTTATAGGGTGTTAAATGATGAAATCAATCATTAAGGGATGGGGTAAATATTCCCCTATTCTCCACTTAGCAGCCCATCTGCCAGCTTGTTCCATTGTGTTTCCGAAACACGCCTCCAACCTATTACTTCTGCCAGAAAATTGTAAAGCCTGCCATAGAAACCATTAGCTTCTATCACATCTGTCTGCTCATGTCTTGGATATATAGCTACGGTTACCGTATTACCTATTCTTTCAGCTATAAAAGTATTGGTGGTAGGCCCTGTAAAATTTTCTTCAGATTCTCCTTCGGTTGGGTTCTGTGCCGGTTGCACGCGTATTGCTACACTATCCTTATCACCGAACTTTACATTCAATATCCGCTCTATTTTTACCCAGTCGTATCGCTGTGCACCGTTCAGGTGTGGAACCGGCAAATCGAAACGGATAAAATCGCCTTCTTCGGCTTTGCCGATCTTTATAGTACCGTTTTTGTCAAACAGCCTGTACTGCTTACCACCCGTTCCGCTAAGCTCATTCCAGCAGTTTACGTGAAGCAGCCTTTCTGATACATTTTTATATAGGTCCATAGCAGCACCTGTGGTAGAAAGGGATACCCTTTTCTTTACATCCAGGTTAGCGCCAGCCAAAGTTTCAGTTGCATTGGGCGTGTATTTAAGTTGATATGCTCCGTACATAAGAATGCTTTTACAGAATAAAAGCAATTAAAATGCCAATTTTGATAGAGACATAATTGTAGGTTTTTCAGGTGCGTATTTCACATATCCGTAAGCAGTTAACAGCCTGGCGCCATGTTTTCTATGAAAAAAATTCCCCAATGGCTAACGGCCATTGGGGAATTTAAGATATGTTCTTTGAGGTAGCTCTATCTCTTATAAGGCACTCCCTTACCATTATTCAATAAGCCAAAAAGGCTACCTGATACAAAGTCTTTCCAACCTTGCTGGCACAGCTTATAGCACTCAACATCAGGCGTCAGGCCTATATGTGTCACTTTCAGCTCTGTGTTTTCTCCGGCTAGTATATCCCATACTATGCGCGTACCGATCCATTCTGTTTTATTCTCCAGTTCAGGTGTATCTATCAGCGCATCCAGGCACAGCCACACTATCCGCTCATTAGGTATGGCATCTTCTATTTTAAAAGTCTTGTATGTGCTGCCAAACCGCACAGTAAATACTTCGTCGATATAACCCGAAGCTCCCTCAAAGTCTTCCGTCCACCATTCAGGTATTTCCCTGGTAATACTGTTATACACCTGCTCTGCGCTGGCATTGGGTGTTATGCTTATCCGGTAGTTATTATTATCCATTTGCTTTACTATGAAACAGGAATATAAATATCAAAAGTAGCACCTTTATCCACTTCTCCGGAAGCCGTAATGACTCCATTATGATTATCTACTATCTTCTTCACTATCGCCAGGCCTATTCCCGTACCTTTATATTCATCCTTACCATGCAGCCGTTGGAAGACCTCGAATATCCGCTCGCTGTATTGTGGCTCAAAGCCTATCCCGTTGTCTGATACTGATATATGGCAGTATGTTTTGTGCGTTAATATATTAGCTACATCTATATGGCTGCCATCTATAATGCGGCTTTCAATCTTTATGACAGGAGGGACCCCTTCACGCGAAAATTTCAGGGAGTTGGTAAACAGGTTATTCAGCAGTTGCCTGAACTGAAACGGGATAATGTTCAGTTCGCACATCGAACCTACTTCTACTGTTGCATTTTTTTCTGCCAGTACCTCTTTCAGGTCATTCTTTACTTCGGTTATTGCATCATTCAGGTTAATAGTCCGGAACACCCGCTCTGTAGTGCTGGTGCGCGAGTACGCCAGCAAGTCTTCTATCAGGGTCTGCATTCGTTGGGCTGCATTCTGCATACGTTGGAAATAGTCCTTGCCGCTATCCGACAGATTTGCTTGTTCCTTTTGCAATATCCGCGATGCAAAGGTCTGTATCTTTCTCAACGGCTCCTGCAGGTCATGGCTGGATACGTATGCAAACGCTTCCAGTTCCGAATTCATTTTACCCAATTCCCTGTTCTTCTGTTCAAGCTCTGTAGTGCGCTCTCTTACCTGCCTTTCCAGTTCATTGGTAAAAATTTTCTGGTCTTGTACATCGGTGCTGGTACCTACCCACATCTGTATATTGCCATTGCTGTCTCTTTGTGGTATGGCCCGGCTTTGCTGCCACCTGTATTCGCCATCAGCGCGCAGGAACCTATGCTCAAATTTAAACTCATTTCCTGTTCGTACACTGTCCATCCATCGGGCCACATTCTCCTCCCTGTCATCCGGGTGCACTATCTGCAGCCAGTTTCCTGTAGTGGCTTCGCTTTGTTTCATACCGGCATACTCATATACCGATTGGTTAAAGTAATTCAGGTTGCCTTCTGCGTCCCCTGTCCATACAAACTGTGGCATAGAGTCCGCCAGCAACCTGAATTTCTGCTCACGTTGCAACAGTCTTTGCTGGTAATTTTTCTCCTCTGTAGTATCCCTTATGGTTCCTATCAATAGATCCGGCTGGTTTGCCTCATCATAAAATACCCTGCCCTTTACTTCTATCCAATGAACTGATTTGTCTCGCCAAACCACCCTTGCTTCGTAGTATAATTGTCCTGTAGCATAGGCCACCTTAAACGCTGCTTCCCTCACCTTCAGGTCATCAGTGTGTATCCGGCTTACAAGGCTGCTATGCTTTACAGATTCTATATCATCTATATCAAACAACGTCAGGAATCTGTCAGAATAAATACCTTTCAGCGTCTTTGGCTCAAACTCCCATGTGCCAAGCTCACTAGCACTTATTACTATGTTCAGTCTTGCTTCGTCTTCCTTTAGCTTCTTTTGGTATATCACTTGCTCGTGTATATCCATGCTGGCACATATATACCCCTCAAAATCCCCGTCTGACGTAAATCTTGGCACTCCATAATCGGATATCCAACGGTACTTGCCGTCATGTCTTTTTAGCTGAAACTCTATATAAAACTCCACTCGTTTGTCAAACGATTCGTTATACATTTTAGTAAAGCGTTCTATATCATCAGAATGGATGCCTTCCATCCATCCACTACCCGTTTCTTGCTCTACTGTTCTTCCCGTATAGTTCAGCCATGCTTTATTAAAATAGTGCGATTGCTTATCCGGTCCTGACATACCTATCAGCACCGGTGCATTGTCTGCCACATTGCGGAATCGCTTTTCACTTTCCTCTACACTGGTCCGTGCCGCTACCTTTTCAGTTACATCATTCACGGTTATGAATATTCCGGATACCGCACCATCGGGCTCCCGCAGTGGGGCATACTCAAAGTCCAGGTGAAATTTTTGCATTCCATCATCACCCATTACGTATGCTATGGATTCCGACTCCCTGTATGTTTCGCCGGTGGTCATTACATGGTTCAGCAACTCCTCATACTTCTGGTCCTTCAACTCCGGAAATACCTCTAATGCAGGTCTTCCCATTATTTCACTTTCCTTCTTTCTCCATATCTTTTCATACATCACCCTGTTGGCTATTTCTATCTTATGGTCTGCCCCCCTGAATATGGTCATTGGTATCGGCGATTGCATCACCAGGTTTTTAAACTGCTTTTCACTTTCGGTCAATGCGTACCGTGTATTTACAGAAGTAGTTACTTCCATAGCCACTACCATTATACCGCTTATCCGGCCATCCAGTTCCCGTAGCGGATGGTACACGAAGTTAAAGTAGCAGGACTCTATCTTTCCGTATCTGTTCAATGTCACAGGAAACTCGTACCCATAAAATGGCTTACCATCCTGCAGCACACCTTTTAGCAATTCTTCTATACTCTCTTTCACCTCTGGAAGCACTTCATACAATGGCTTCCCTATAAACTTATCCTCGGTTCTGTCTACCAGTTCCAGGTAGGTCGCATTGGCCATTTCCACCACATGGTCATCACCTTTCAATATCGTAATGCCAAGTGGTGCCTGCCGCACAATATTGCGGAAGCGTGCTTCGCTCTCTTCAATCTTTTTTCTTGCCATCGCCTGTACAGTCACATCCTGGAGTGTCCCGTTAAAGCGATAGGCTATACCCTCTGCAAACCAAGCCTTACCTTTGGCACGCACTATTGTTTCCCTGCCTGTTACAGGATGTACTATTGTATATTCTATATCATACAAACCTCCACTTGATGGCGCAAGTGCAGCTTCTATTGTGGCTGTAACACGCGCTTTATCTTCTGGCACTATAGCATCTATTGCGTGGGTTAGTTCTATATCTTTATCAAATGATAGTCCAAACCACTCCTTCAATTGTTTATTTGCTGCAAACTTTTTGGTTATGGGATTATAGTCAAATGTACCAAGCTCAGTAGCATCTATCGCAAATTGCAGCTCATCTTTGCTCTGTGCCAGCATTTTCAGGTTCAGCACTTTCGCTGTGGTCTCCACACATGTCACCAGCACGCCGGCCACATTTCCTTCTTCGCCTATTATGGCGCTATAGCTGAAAGTCCAGTAAACGTCCTCCAATTGACCATTGCGGTATATTGGTATAAGCTGGTCTTCGCTCCAAGTAGCTTCGCCACCGTCCAGTACTCCCTTTATCAGCGGACTTATGGTATCCCATATTTCCGGCCATGCTTCTTTAGCAGGCTTACCCAGTATGCCGGGATGTTTACCTTCATTTCCCAGACTTGGCCTGTAAGCATCGTTGTAAAAACATATTAGCTCTTCACCCCACCATATAAACATGGGAAACTTCGAATGCAATATCAGGTTGAGGGTTGTGCGCAGGCTTTGTGGCCATGTATCGGGTGTACCTACGGCTGTAAGACTCCAGTCTTTTGCGCGCATCAGTTCCCCCATTTCTCCACCACCGCTTATTATCAGATTATTTATATCAGGTACTATTGCGCTCATTCTATTCCTTACAGTTTACTATCCGTTTTCATCTCCTAACTCATTTTTCCCTCTACAGGATAAAACAGCTATCTATTCTTGTCTTATCTGTCCCTATTATTTAGCATTGGAAGGAACCTGCTTTCGTAAAAATAGGTATTATCTTTTAAAAACTGATCTCGCCCACTGCCTTGCTCTCTTATCTATAACTTACCTGATTACTCATAAGTATAGCGCCACTACAATCATAAAAGACTGTTGTGGCGCTATTTATATCATACTATATACTTAATCAGAAGCTAAGATCTCCTTGGCGTTCTTATAAAATGCTTACCACCTCCTCTGTTGGCCAATATCTGCTTTACTTTCTGCTGCTCTGCATGCATTGCCACTTCTTCATGATGGTTATATGCTTTCTCTACCTCATTTTTTACAGGCTGTATCTCATTGCCACCATGTATATAGTGCATGTCTTCATTATGCACTATAGGTGATGTAATATGCGCTACAGCATTTGCTGCCAGGTTTGCATCAATGTGTTGCCCTTGCCTGATTTCCGCATCAGGATTTCTGGCAGGCCCCGGTTCCGGTACTCTGGAAGCTTTCTGTGGTATTACCTCATCAGTCATCTTTCTGGCTACTGCCTTTTTATGTTTCGATACTTTTTTGCTTGCGGTTACTTGCTGCTTTTGTGCCGTTAGCGGTTGCTGTTTAGCAGGTGCTGTTGCAGCCTTCTTTGCGGCTGCTTTTGCAGTGGCCGTATCTTTTACAATACCTTTCTTAGACGCGGTTGCTGTTGTGTTCTTTGCTTGCAATGCTTTTCTCCCCGCAGTAACTGTAGGCTTCACGGCCTTTTTAGCGGCTATAGCTTTCTTAGGTGCAGCTGCTTTTTTCGCATTTACATTCTTGGCTACAGCCGTTGGTGCTGCCTTTTTAGTTGTGCTAGCCTTACGGGCTACTGCTATTGGTTTTGCTACTTTCTTAGCAGCTGTAGCTTTCTTAGGTGCTGCTGCCTTTTTTGCAGCAACCTTTATAGGTGTCGCTTTTTTAGCCGCTACTTTTGAAGGCATTCCCTTTTTAGCCACAGCTTTTGCAGGAGCTGCTTTTTTGGCTGCAACAGTTTTTTTTGCACTTGCCACTACCTTTTTCGCAGGGGTGGCTTTGGCTATCGCTTTCTTATCGTTGGTAGCTTTGCTGCCTTTTATTGTTTTTACTGACATGGCTCTTCATTTTATTTGTTTTAAAATATTTGCCTTAAACAAAATGAGCGTATGCCAAGGCATACGCTCACTGTATCTTTATTTCTTTGCTTTTTTTCCTTTCAAAAAATCACAAGAGAAACCTAGTAGCTTGTTTTCCCGCATGGCCGGCACCCATATTGTTTTGGTTTTGCCATCTGCAAACAACGAGGCTGGTCCATCTATTGTTCTGCCTATGTTAGGCACAGTAGCCGTTTTTTTGCACAGATTATATACTACCAATCTGCCTTTGTTTTCATTCTGGCTAACCCAGTCGGTTACTATCAACGTATGGCCTACTTTTACGATGCCATCATATATACCTCCTGTCTGCAGCATTTTGAACTTCTTATTGCAACGGCTAATTTTGCCGAAGCTTCCGTCTGCTATTCCTTCACGGCCATAGTTGGCTACATACAGTTTGCCACAGCCTTTAGCTAGTCCATTAGCTCCCGGTAATCCTGCTTTTACATTGAATCGTTTTACAGATTTGCCTTTTTTACAAACCTTGTATATTACATTGTTATCTGTAGAGGTTACAAACACTCCTCCTCCTTTTCTTGCAAGGTCATTTGCATATACGGTGCCTACTTTAGATAAATCGGCTTCCCATACTTTTTTCTTGGTTTTCAAATCAAAGGCAATCACCTTATCTACGTCTGCTACTATTATTTTTCCGCAATGTACCAGCAAACCTTTTGGTGAGTTAAGGCCTGTTATAAATTTAGATTCAATGATCTTTCCATCTTTGCGCGATACGGTAGATATGTAACCGTCACCATCTTTTGCTTTTGGGTCCAATAGTGCACCCATATTGCTTACATACAGTTTATCGCCCTTTCCCACAACACTTTCCGGATTTTGAAATC
The DNA here is from genome assembly GCA_002482725.1 of Bacteroidetes bacterium UBA7692. GTDB lineage: Bacteria > Bacteroidota > Bacteroidia > Chitinophagales > LD1 > UBA7692. The sequence continues at coordinate 12,915 of DLGO01000049.1, forward strand.
CGCTAATTTCTTTAATCTGTGCATTTGTAGATAATGCCGCTCCACATACAAGGGCCGCAGCCGCCAATGTCTTTATAATCCTGACTTTCATAAGCTTAAATTTTATTATTTCTACAATCCGAAAACTTCGTACCAGCCGATACTGAGTAGTTGTGTGGTATAGCAGTTAATATTTAGGGTATAAATGCGAATAGCATTGTTTGAACTTATGCCTTGCATGCTCCAACGCTGCGATTTCTTGTTTGAATTGGACAATTTTCCCCAGTATCGTGCAATTAATTCCCCAACAACCTGCTTTAGAACGCCTACTATTCGGCATTCTATTTGCAAATACCACCATTGCAGGCAAAATACACCTGTAGATTATTCATACACCGCTTAAAATATTTGATATGAAACCGAAAATTGGAATTTCAGACGCTAACCTTAAACATGTTACTGATTTACTTTCTACAGTGTTATCCAACAGCGTTACACTATATACCAAAACCCGTAAGTTCCATTGGAATGTAAGGGGCGAAAGCTTTATGGAATACCATAAGCTATTTGAAGAACACTACAAAAAGCTTGAAGTAGCGATAGACGAAATTGCGGAGCGTATCAATAAGCTTGGAACTCCGACTATCGGTACTATGCATGAGTTTTCTCAGCTTAGCGAAATAAAAGAATCTCCGGGTACATATCCTACATCTAAGGAAATGCTAAAGGAGTTGCTGGCCGACCACGAAACTTGCGCTAAAGGACTTAGGCAAGGTATCAGCGATTGCGATGAGAAGTATGAAGATGCAGGTACTGCAGACTTTCTTACAGATCTGATACGCGAGCATGAAACCATTGCATGGACACTTAGAAGGTACCTGGATTAATCAATTTACATCCATTTCAAAGTTTCCAATTATAAAAGCTGATATACATGAGCAAAATATTATACCTTCCTGCCTCTATGGAAGATTTTTTTCTGGAAGTGGACGCATTATCGCGTTTTACCGGCCGCTTCTTCAAGACCTTTCTGAAGCCTCCGTTTGAGTTTTCAGAAATCATAAAGCAATGCTTTATGATAGGTTATAAATCCCTTGGTCTTGTTACCGTAACAGGATTTATCATGGGGCTGGTATTAACTATCCAATCCCGTCCTACACTGGCCCGTTTCGGAGCCGAGGCGTGGCTACCCGGCATGGTTGCAGTGTCACTTATCAGGGAAATAGGCCCTGTTATCACCGCACTTATATGTGCCGGCAAAGTAGGCTCGGGCATTGGAGCAGAGCTGGCATCCATGAAAGTTACAGAGCAGATAGATGCAATGGAAGTTTCGGGCACAAACCCTTTCAAATATCTGGTCGTAACCAGGGTTTTGGCAGCTATGTTCATGATACCTATTCTTGTAATCTTTGCAGATGGAATAGGCCTATGTGGCTCTTTCATTGGTGTAAACATCATGGATCAGGTAGGCTTAAGGCTCTATTTCTCTAAGGCTATAGAATCCCTTGACTTTGTAGATGTATTTCCTGCATTCATTAAAACATTCTTCTTTGGTTTTGCTATCGGTATTATCTCTTGTTATAAGGGTTATACTACTACCAAAGGCACGGAAGGTGTAGGACTTGCAGCCAACTCAGCAGTGGTACTATGTTCCCTGTGCATTTTCATCATAGATATGATAGCTGTGCAGCTTGCCAGTTTCTTTATGAACTAATCAAAACTAAATCATGTCTGCAGAAGTTGAACATATAGATAATCAAAATGCTCCGGCACCCGCACCAGCTACCAATGAAATAGTGGTGGAAATGGAGCACCTGAGCAAATCGTTTGGCACAAACCATGTGCTGAAGGATATAAACCTCAAGATTAATAAAGGTGAAAACCTGGTGGTGTTGGGTAAATCAGGTAGTGGTAAATCAGTATTGATAAAATGCCTGGTAAGATTGCTGGATGCTGATAGCGGAAAGCTGATAGTGCTGGGCAAAGATATGCCGTCGCTGAAGGGGGAAGAGTTGAATGAAATGCGTACCAAAATAGGTTTCTTATTCCAGAGTGCAGCCTTGTACGATTCTATGTCTGTGCGGGAGAACCTTGAGTTTCCGCTGCGCATGATGAAGGGGCAAACCCCGGAAGAGAAGACAAAACTGGTAACAAAGGCGCTCAAAAGTGTAGGGCTTGAAAAAGCAATAGACCTGATGCCTGCAGAGCTTTCGGGAGGTATGCGTAAAAGAGTAGGACTGGCGCGCACCATGATACTGCAGCCGGATATAATGCTGTACGATGAACCAACTACAGGATTGGATCCCATTACCTCAAAAGAAATCAGTAAGCTGATACTACAGGTACAGAAAGAGAACCAGACAACATCCATCATCATAACCCATGATATAGAGTGCGCAAAGATCACGGCCAACCGCATCCTTGTTTTGAAAGAAGGAAAATTTATAGCCGAAGGCACATTTAAAGAACTAGAAAAATCAGAAGACGAATGGGTTCGCTCATTCTTCGAATAAAAAAAAGTATATGAACGAAAATAAAGATACCAGCAACATGAAAAACGAAACCGGCAACAGGATAAGACTAGGTGTATTTGTTTCTATAGCAATCGCCTTGTTTATTGTAGTTATCTATTTTATAGGTAACAGGCAACAGTTGTTTACCAAAACAATAACCATAAATGGAACCTTCGAAGATGTAGGTGGACTGCGCGAAGGTAGCAACGTGCGGTTTACGGGTATTACCATTGGTACTATCGATAAGGTAGAAATTATGACAGATACTACCGTGCTTGTAGTGATGACTATAGAGCAGAGTGTACAGAAATTCATTAAAGAGGATGCTATAGCATCAATAGGTAGTGATGGCCTGATGGGCAATAAGGTTATCAATATTGTATCGGGCAATCCTAACAGCAAGGTAATAGCCGATGGTGGTACCATAAACACCGTAACCCCGGTAAGCATGGACGATATCATGAACAATCTCGCCATGACCACAGCCAATGCGGCACTTATCACCGATGATATAGCTGTGTTGACAACTAACATCCGTACCGGTAATGGTGCCATAGGCAAGATATTTATGGATACAGCTTTTGCTAATACAATAGATGCGACTTTTGTTAATGCTAAGAATGCAGCTGGTGGATTCAGCGATAACATGGAAGCGGTGAAACACAACTTCCTGTTGCGTGGGTACTTTAAAAAGAAAGAGAAAGAAGCAGCTAAAGCACAGAAAGAAGCTGAAAAAAACGCAGCTAAGCAAACAAAGGAAAAAGAGAAAGAGAAAGATTCAAAAGATAAATAAGCAAGTTTTTCGGACGTTTTACATAACCTAGCTGTTATGTATTTCTAATGGCCCCTGATGCAGGGGCCATTTTTTATTATGTATTATCGTTGCTTCCTGTTCCGTATATTTTTAGCAAGGCTTGCAGATCCTCCAATGTATTTATCTCTTCTACGGGCTTATCTTTTCTCCAGC
>DLGO01000097.1 GCA_002482725.1 Bacteroidetes bacterium UBA7692
TCATGCAACCGGTTTTTTTGTGCCTATAACTCTAATGTGCAGGTAATATCACCTATTATCCTCTGCCACATTTTATATATCGCAGTATGCATTATTTAAAGCGTACCTTCACTCGGGGCATATTTCCCTGATAATCAATATCTAAATTAAGTATCAATATGGAATCTCCAATGCACATAATGATAATAGATGATGATACGGATGATATATCGGTTTTCATGGAGGCGCTAAAAACAATAGACCCTACCCACGTGTGCGAAAGCGCCTGCAATGGAGAGCAAGCCCTGAAAATGCTCCGCATACCGGGCTGCCGCATTCCCGACTTTCTATTCCTGGACCTGAACATGCCAAAGGTAAATGGCAAGGAGTGCCTGAGGGAACTTAAGAAAATGAGCTGGGTACAGGATAAGCCCGTAGCTATCTACTCCACCTCTAAAAACTGGGCCGATATGGTAGACACCCGCGAGCTGGGCGCAAACTATTTCATTACCAAACCCGACAACTTCGGGACTATTTGCAGTGCTATATCGTCTGTTATTTCTCATACAGCCAGCGCTGGCGTGTCTTCGTATTCATTGTAACTCATAGCTAAATAGCAGAGTCTTAAATAAAAGAGCAACTTGTTCTGCTCTTGGCACTACTACCATAAAAAGCAAAGCCGATTGCAATTTCCCACAACCGGCCAACTCTCAACATTTAACTACTAATCGCATTGTCGGGTCCAATTATCTCCCCTTCAATTATTTTCAGGCCGTGGCCATTTCTCTTTTCACTTGTTGGGTGTGCGACTTCCTTATTCTGCTGGTCACTACGCCCCATACCATCATGCCTCCGGTAGCTGTTACAGCTTCCTTCACATCGCCCAGCGACAGGAACAGCTGCGTACCTTTTATCAATAGCTTACGGATGGTGAAGCCATCTTCTGTGGCACATACTACTATGTCGCCATTAGCTGCCGTTACCGCTATGTCTATTACCAATATATCACCGCCCGCTATACCCAGGTCCATCATGCCATCTCCTTTTACCTTGGCAAAAAACGTAGTATCCGATTTTGGCACCAATAACTTCTGAAGGTCAATAGCCGCAGTTTTTTCGTACGGTGTCTGGTAGGCCATCACTTGGTTGTTCACTTGCTGAGTTTCTATTAATCCGGTCATTTTAAACGATTTTAAATTGATAATATAAATAACAAACTAATGATTACTATAATAACAGTAGTATTTTAAATAAACAAGGGCTACCCAAAAATATTTTTGTTAAAGCATGTTTACAGCTTAAAAAGCGGCATTACGCACTATATAATAGTGCGCTGTAAAACCTCCGGTTCGTGTATCTTTGTATTGCTCTGCTGCGTAAGGCAGGACTAATTTGATACTGTGAAAGACTATAAGCACCTGTTTTTTGACCTGGACCATACCCTTTGGGACTTTGAAACCAACTCACGCGAAACCCTGCAGGAGTTGTACGAGCAGCACAACCTGGGCGGTTTGGGCGTCACATCGTTCAAGCACTTTCACGAAACATACCTGCCTATCAACGATAAGTTCTGGTATATGTTCCACAATGGCAAGGTGACCAAGGAGCAGCTGAGGCAAGGCAGGTTCCGCGCTACGCTGTCGCGCTTTGCCATAGAGGACGAGGCATTGATAGAGAGCCTGGCGCACGGCTACCTGTCTACCAGCCCCAACAAAGCCAGCCTGCTACCCGGTGCTATAGAGGTGCTGGAGTACCTGGACAAGAAATATGCCCTGCACATCATCACCAACGGATTCAGTGAAGTGCAGCACATCAAGATCAACAACTCCGGACTGAAGCCTTTCTTCAAAAACATAATAGTATCGGACGAAATAGGCATGAAAAAGCCGCAGCCGGAGATATTCATGCACGCCCTACAGCTATCGGGTGGTGAGCAAAGTAATACGGCTATGATAGGCGACAGCCTTTTTACCGATATAGAAGGCGCCAGAAATGTGGGCATCGATACTATCTACTTCAACCCGAAAAGGAACTGGCACAAGGCGCACGTTACCTACGAAATACAATCGCTGCAACAATTGCGCGACATTTTATAGTAGCATTTATCAACCCCGCCACGCACATAAATTAATTTATTCGGAGATAAGTTGTAAAGCCATTTTTTTTTCGCTTTACATTTGCATCATAATACGAACATGGTACGGGCCAATTATTTACTAATCACATCCAATTATAACCCGCACTAAAGCTCAATCTTTTTATGGCAGACGATAACAGGCATCAGCACCCGCTAAGCGCAGCAGGAGTTTTAATAACCTTGGGGATTATTTTCGGGGATATAGGCACTTCGCCCATTTACGTGTTGAACGCAATAGTAAACGGGCACACCATAAGCCGCGAGCTGATACTGGGCGGCATGAGCCTGGTGCTGTGGACGCTGATACTGGTTACTACAATTAAATATGTATGGCTGGCATTAAATGCCGACAACAAAGGCGAGGGTGGAATATTTGCACTATATGCATTGGTGCGCCGCTACAAGGTGCAGTGGACCATAATACCTGCCCTGATAGGCTGTGCTACGCTGATAGCCGATGGCTTTATCACTCCTCCTATATCTATTTCATCGGCCATAGAGGGCCTGCGCATATTGAACCCTGATATCCCTACTGTACCTATTGTAATAGTGATACTGATTATGCTGTTCATGTTCCAGCAGTTCGGCACCAAAGTAGTGGGCGGCATATTCGGCCCGGTGATGCTGGTATGGTTCAGCATGATAGGCGTGCTGGGCTTTATACAGATAATACATAACCCATATATACTTCAGGCTGTAAACCCTGTTTATGGTATTGAACTATTGGTAAAATATCCTGGCGGCTTCTGGTTTTTGGGCGCTGTATTCCTGTGCACTACAGGAGGCGAGGCGCTATACTCCGACCTGGGCCACTGCGGCAAAAGTAACATACGCGTAAGCTGGGGCTTTGTAATAGTGTGTTTGTTGCTAAGCTACTTTGGCCAGAGCGCTTACCTGCTTAGCCACGAAGGGCAGGTGTACACAGGCCGCTCGCCGTTCTACGCCATCATGCCGGAAAACTTCCTGCCGATAGGTATAGCGGTGGCTACCTTTGCCACCATCATTGCCAGTCAGGCATTGATAACGGGTACGTTTACCCTCGTAAATGAAGCCATGAAGCTGAAGCTGTGGCCCAACCTGAAAGTACTGTACCCTACCAACCTGCAAGGGCAGATGTACATACCATTCATCAACTGGTTTCTATTGATAGGTTGTATAGTAGTTGTTCTGATATTTGAAGAATCCACCAATATGGAGGCTGCATACGGATTGGCGATTACCATCAACATGTTGATGACCACCGCACTGCTAGGCTATATGCTTAAAGTACAGCGTAGAAATCCGGTAATCGTATATGGAGTACCTACAGTATTCTTTGCCATAGAGGGTGCATTTTTCTTCTCAAACCTGATTAAATTTTCACACGGTGGCTGGTTTACTTTTATGATTGCCGTGCTGCTTTTTGGTGCAATGTGGGTCTTTTATCAGGCACGCAACCTGCGTAAAAAGCATACTGAGTTTGTAGAGATCAAAGACTACATTCCAATGTTGAAGGATCTGATGCACGACGAAAGCATACCAAAGGAGGCCAACAATCTGGTGTACCTTTCTATGGCAAATGATAAGAGCCATATAGACTCAAACATTATCTATTCTATATTCCGTAAGCGGCCTAAGCGCGCAGATATATACTGGCTGGTACACGTAGACATATCCAACGAGCCTTATGGTGCAACATATTCGGTAGATAGCATTATCCCCGGCCGCTGCTTTTTCATTCGCCTGAAATTCGGTTTCAAGGTAGAGCACAAGGTAAACCTGATGTTCAACCAGATAGTGGAAGAACTGGTGGCCAGCGGTGAGGTAGATGAGATAAGCCACTACCCGAGCCTGCGTAAGCACAACATGCCTGCCGATTTCAAATTCATTATCCTGAACTCGCGTGTAGCCATAGATGATAACCTGTCGCCTTACGACCAGTTTATCGTAAAGGCCTACAGGTTCCTGAAATCCATATCGCTCTCAACAGCAGAGGATTTCGGCCTGGAGCTGACCAACGTAGAGGATGAGATAGTACCGATAAAAATAGCATCGAGTACAGTTATCAAAATGGAAAGGCTGAAGTAATAATTTACAACACAGACATAAAAAAAGGAGAGCTTGGTGCTCTCCTTTTTTGTTTTAAAAGTCTATCTTCTTCAGGCTGTACCTGACTACGAAGAATGCCGCCAGCGCAACTGCCAGTAGCGCTCCGGCTATTATCCACTCCATGAATATTAACTTGCCTATAAAGAACAAAACTGCGTATACAAATACCACTGCTGCCAGCCAGCCCATGAGTGGAACAAGCATGGTGCGGTTGCTTGCCTGTATCCTGTTGCCCACAAAGTTCCATGCGCCCTGTGGCTTCACCTTATCATAAAATGCACGCAAATGCTCTGTAGGCTCGGGTTGGGTAACGAATGTTACCACCAGCCATACCACAGTAGTAAATGCTACGGTAATGAAGAATGAACCGGGGAATGTAAGGTACGGGTAAGCATTATTGAAAGCCGTCATAGCCTCTGCGGGAATAGTATCTCCATGCACTCCATGCAGCTCTGCCAGTTTGCTCATTTCTACCAACTTAATGGCACCGAAAGCAATGAATGGCGCTATGGTAGCGCTTATTTCGCTCCATGCGTTGATGCGCCACCAATACCAGCGCAGTATAAGCACCAGGCCAAGGCCGGCGCCACACTCTATGATGAAGCCCCAGGCACCCTCTATGGTGGTAAGCTGTGTAGTAACAAACAAGCCAACTACCATCAGCAATATGGTAGAGATACGCGACCAGTTGATCAGTTCCTTATCGTCCGCTTCGGGCTTTACAAACCGCTTGTACAAGTCATTTATCAGGTAGCTCGCTCCCCAGTTCAATTGGGTAGAAATAGTACTCATGTATGCGGCAAAGAATGCAGCAAGTAACAAGCCACGCAATCCTACAGGCAAAAAGTCGCGCATGGCATATACAAACCCAATCTCTTTGTTATTGGCCGCCAGCTCCGGATACAATACAAGGCTGGAAAGGCCAACCAAAATCCACGGCCACGGGCGCAGCGCATAGTGTGCTATCTGGAAGAAAAGCGTAGCATACACGGCATGTTTTTCGTCCTTGCAGCTCATCATCCTTTGGGCTACATAGCCACCGCCGCCCGGTTCTGCACCCGGGTACCAGCTGCTCCACCACTGCACACCGATACGCGCAAAGAATGCACCTACACCTATGGATAATACCTGTGCGGTAGAAGTACCTCCGCCATCGCCTATTTTAGGAAAAAAATCGAGGCTCCAGCCCGGCAGCTGTGCTTTCAAACCACTTATTCCACCAATTTTTTCGCTGGTGATAACCAGGATAGCCAACACAATGCAACCGACCATAGCTATGATAAACTGTATGGCATCGGTAATAGCCACGCCCATAAGGCCGGATATGGCAGAGTACACAGCAACAAAGAGCATAGCTGCCCCCACAAACAAAAGCGATTGCGCAGCATCGATACCAAAGAAGCCCTGCAGTATCTTCATCATGGCTACGTTTACCCAGCCAATGATTACTACATTCATAAACAAGCCCAGGTAAACTGCCTTGAACCCGCGCAGAAAAGATGCAGGCTTACCACTGTAGCGCAGCTCTATCAGCTCCGGCTCGGTAAGCACACCGCTCCTGCGCCACAGGTGCGCAAAAAAGAATGTGGTAAGCATACCACCCAGCAGCATATTCCACCAGAGCCAGTTGCCGGAGATACCGTTTTGTGCTACGAGGCCCGCCACCAGTAGCGGAGTATCGGCAGCGAAAGTGGTAGCCACCATGCTGGTACCCGCCACCCACCACGAAAGGTTACGGCCTCCGAGAAAAAACTCTCCTATGTTTTCGCCCGCATTGCTTGCATAGCGCAGCCCTATCAGCAGTGTTACAGCAAAGAAAAGAGCAAGTACCAACCAATCTATCCAGGTGAAAACCATATTGTATGTTTTGCGCTAATATGGTGCATTGCGCGCAGGTAGCGGTATCACATTTCCACAGAAGAAAGACGGGGTGTTGTGGTATTGTACTATTTGGTGATATGGTAAGTGATAATCACAACTGCGGCACCTTTGTTTCCAGTCTGTGCTGCAAATCCTCCAGTACATTTTTACGCCACTCTTCGCTGCCCACCTCACCGGCAAAGCTTGCTTTGTAATCGGGGATAGAAAGCGACTCCAGGTTCATCTTCAGTGTTTTGAAAAGGTGAAAGCCTTTTTCATCCGGGGCATGCACATGATGCAGACCACCGCTGTAGGCGAGCACCATTTGCCCGGAGTTCAGCCCTTCCAGCACATCTACTATACCACCACGCACGGTCATTTTTTGCCCGCTCAGGTCCAGTCCGTTGCGTCGCTTCATGCGGCCTTCGGGAATGATAACTATGATGGAATCGGGGTAAATAGCCTCCATAAACTGCTGCCAGCTATTATCGCGCTTGCGCGTAATGGACACCATGCCAGGGCTGAACAACTTATACATTAAACCAACCAAAGGGCGGTTAAGGGTTTTATCGGCACCAGGCGCTACCATGCGCTTGGAGAGCGTGCGCAAAAAATGTATGGGCAGGAAGCCGATATAAATAGGCTCCAGCAGCGAAGTATGGTTGAGCAGGGCAATGATGCGCACCTGCTTCCACGGCAGGCTGCGTGAAGCATCAGGCCAGCCGATCTGAAACCTGAAAAACAAGCGGGCAAATGCCTTTGTAATCAGCATTACCAGAAAACTAACGAGACTCTTCATACGGCACTTTTCTTCTTCACCTGCCCAAAATAGAAAAAGGGTTGTGCTTTACAAAAGAGCGATACAACTCAGGAGCCGCCTCCCCGTTTTTCCCCAAATTAACTGAATATTATATAAGCACCATTTTTTAACAGGTAATGCCATGAAAGCAAAACGCATAGCACTCGGGGTATTCCTGTTATTTCTGGTGGCACTCCTCACATTCATAGCAGTAGACCTATATCACTACTATCAGGACAAAAGCCCATACCGCACACTGTTGATTCCACGACTGGAAGTTGGCGTAATGGAAGCCACCGACATAAGCCTGGACAAGGTAAACATGCGCGCCAAAATGCTGATACATAGCCCGCTTCCATTTAACCTGGCAGCAGACAGCATACAATATAAAATATACATCAATGACGTGGAGGTGATAAAGAGCATTTACCCGAAAACGGTGAACATAAAAAAATGGGACAGCACCTGGATAGAGTTGCCAGTAAGCATATTTACCGATAAGCTGATGACGACCCTCGAAAATGCCGATAAGCGTGGCGATGACAGCATGACAGTGCGCATAAAAACGAGCTTCTTTACGCACCTGCCGTTTAAAAAGAACTTTAACCTGGATATAGACCAGCGCATGGAGCTATTCTACATACCAACGCTGGAAATGGCCAAGGTGGATTATGACTCACTAAGCCTGAAAGGTGTTACCCTATACCTGAACATGAAAATAGGCAACCGGAACAAAATGGCATTCCAGGCAAAGGATTTGAAATTCAAATTTGCCATAGCGGACAACCCTTGGGTATATGGGGCTAAACCAGGCATACTGGATATAAAAGCACAGGATACCACAACATTAGTACTGCCGATACGGATATCATTTACCGGGGCTTTCAAAAGTCTGGGACCACTAATAAAAAAAGGCGGCAAGACAGACTACCGATTGGGGCTTGACCTGAAACTGGTAGGCGAAAGCAACGCCATACGCGACAGCAAGATAATAGTGAAGAATGCAGGTACTATAAAAGAAATAGTAAGCATAGCCAAAGAGGCCAGCAAAGAGAAAAAAGAAGAAAAGAAAGCGCTGAAGGAGCAGAAAAAAGAGAAAAAGAAAGAAGAGAAGAAGCGTAAGAAAATGAAGGATTAGAAAAAGCAAAAAGCCCCGCATCAGTTGATTGATGCGGGGCTTTTTTTATTAGGGGGATGTATCGTCCTGAAATAAGTTGAC
>DLGO01000050.1 GCA_002482725.1 Bacteroidetes bacterium UBA7692
CTGCCGCTACAGGCACCGCAGTCGTATCCTGCATAGTGTGTATTGTTTACGCTGCTTGCACCATGGCCCATCAGGTACACTATAGGTGCAAAATCTGCTACCAGGCCTATGCTTTTCAGCAAGCTTTCTGCCCTGTCCGCCATTTCCGGTATGGTAAATCCTATTTGCAAACCATGTGCCCTGTCATCAGGATTCTTATTCTCTATAGTGAGCTTGGAAAACTTATCCATGTGCTTCATGGATGAAACCGTTGCAGGACTTTCAGAAGGCAGAAAAATATTCAGGAAGAGCCTCATTGCAGACCAGAATCCCAATGTTTGGGATATCAGCCAACCTCCCAGCAAGCCATGCGTTTGCTTAATGAAGTGAGCATCCTTTCCACGCTTATTTTTTGTTTCTATCTCCTGTATCAGGTACTTGGGAGTCATCGGTGCAGGGCAGAGCTTAGTAAGCGATTTACCATGCTCCGGCTGAAAATAAAATTCAACACTGAAAAATCCGGGAGTGCCGAATGTCTGGCAATCAGGAGCCTCTTTCTCTAGATATCTACGTATAGAACATTCCCTGTCATCTATGCAGAACATAGCCTGAAAGGTGGGTGTTTTTACTGGCGCACTCAGGTTCTTAGCTTGTTGTATTCCAGCCAATACCTGATCATAATAGCTCCACTCCATGGCATCCTGCCACATAGTGTACACCTTATTCAATTCGGCTTCCTGTACATCTTTGAACAGAGGTATAACAGGTGCATCCACCTTTGTAGCCAGTGGTGCCCAGGTTTCTCCAAACTTGGAATCGAGCGCATCTATTTCCAGCAGCAACTCCAATATTATAAAGTCGTGCAGGTTCATTCTACGCCTGTCTACCAGACTTTCGGGTTGTGCCTCCAGCGTGGCAGCCATACCCGACCAGCCGGGATGCGCAAATTGCTGATCGAAAAGATACTGCTCATAAAGCGCCTCCTCCCCTACCAGCATTTTCAGCAGCACATCCATAGAGCATGGAGTCTGTATCAGCAGGTTCTTTACCCGCCTGTTTCTGAAGAAGCTGGTAAAGCTATTGCGCTCCATCTCTCTTATGGAAGAAAGAAAGCCTTTGTCCGATACAGGAAAGTTCCAGATAGCAATGCCCTGATCCAGATAGCTACCTGCTATGCGAAACAGCACAGGATGCACCTCTTTATCCAGGTTTATCCTGAATGTATCTTTCCAGAAAGCCCTCAATACCCCTATTCTAGGGTGTACATTTGTATCGTACTCCTGCTCCAGCATTCGCTTCTTCCATAGGTCAAGCTGCCCTTCCCCTTTCCTGTCTGTTATTACTTTATCAAGTATCGCAGGGATTATCCTGCCCGAGCTATACAGGGCACGGTACTCTGGCAATTGCAGGTACACTTTATAGCCAAATATGGCTGAGGCCACCTTTAATGCCTCGTTGAATTTACTTGTTTGAAAAGCATGCAGTGTGTTGTGGTGAATAAAGTCCTTCAACGGTGCCTGGGCAGGCAGGTAGTGCTTTAATTCATGCAACACATGATGTTCATCAAACGATGAATTATGTGATTTCATTGAAATTTGTTCTGAAATTTGATTTGATAGAAAACAAAAACAGCCATTGACACCACATGGGTGTAATGGAAAAAAACTGCTTGTTTATTCTAAATCAAAAAGACACCGTTGCGCAGGAATATAGGCGCGCTAACGGGGTGAAAAGGTTCAAAGGCAATATGCGCTATGCGCTGCTCTTCAATACAAGATTGATTGCTACCAAATAATGTCTGGTAAAAAGACAAGAACGAAAGGGTAAGAGCATCGGAAAACAAATTCTCGTCTTCACCTCTTTCTTCCTCTATCAGCAATGTTGAGCTGGATGAGCTATCGCCGGACTGATGCCTTGGCTGTTGTTTCAGCCCGTTTCCCTTCCAGCATTGCGTAAACGGATTAGCAGAGGCCATATTGGCCATCATCACAAACACCAGAATGAGTGAAATTATCCTGTACATTTTTGTTAATCCAATGCAATAGTAATAGCTAATACGGGTTTAGTCAAGTTTTGTAACGATAAAAAAGGTTAACCCCTCTAAAATAAGCCATTGCCACTGTATTAAAAGGATAGCTAATCATCCCCTTTTGGAAAATAGGGCATAAAAAAACCTCCGCAACATAAGCTGCGGAGGCTAACCCTAAAACCACTATGGCACACCAGAAGTGTGCGATGCAAATATGAAAAGAATACTGGTAAAAGAAAAGGATGGCTGAAATATTTTTAAAAATTTTGGCATCTCTATTGGTACAAGTATTCTGAAACATAGTTGAAACATAAGCCTGATACTATCGTAATACAAGCAGTACTTTAATCAGTAAGGCGACCAATTTTGAACCGATTGCACTAACGCTGAATTTCATTTTAGTATTAAAATAGCTGCGCTTATCGCAGCTATTTTGATTTTATACGGGTAGGGTTTCCAATATCCTTCTTGCTATAGTTACTCTATTTTAGATATATTGGGCGTAATTATGCTTGCATGAAACGTCTGTACCTTTCTTTTTTATTCCTGTTTCTAATCTTTAACCGCCTGTCTGCGCAAACCATTACCGGATCTGTAGCAGATAAAATCACCGGCAGGTATCTGAGCGGTGCATCAGTTCTGCTATATCAGAGGATTGTTGACACCCTGCCCGATGGCACCCTGGAACTGAAATCAATAGCAGCAGCAACTCAGGTAGCAGCAACCATAAGCAATGACCAGGGCCAGTTCAGCGCCAAATTCAACCTAAGCAAGCCCACGTACTATTATGCCAGGTTTACACTACAGGGTTATGAAGAAATGCTGTATACCCTTGTAAGATTGGACCCAGGCAGTGATGCATTCATTCCAATGAGTATGTGCAAATCGGCGCTTACACCTTCCGAAAGCATTCAACTCCAACAGGTAGAAGATGCGCGACTTCTAATTAACAATAATGCAAAGAATGAAGAATGGCTCCGCATACAATCGCTTGATAATGCAACAGAGCCATCACATGCAAGTCACCAGCAAAGAGCCGCATGCACTTACACTGTTCCAACTACCTTCTATGTAAAAAACCTTTCCAACGGATATAACTCTTACTCCTGCCCTTCATCCGGCACCTTTACCGGCAACATGCCGCAGGATGAATATATAGGTGGTTGTGTTGCCGGCGAAATGGGCAGCTCGTTCCCTGCCGAAGCCCAAAAGACACAGGCAGTGTGCGCACGTACCTATGCCCTCAAAAGGCAAAATGCAGGCTCGGGAGCCAACTGCGGGCAGGCTTATTCATTTACTGTATGCAGTTCATGTACCACAGCATCCGTAGCTACTACTAATCAGGTAATGACCTATAATGGCAGTCTTATAGAAGCGCTGTATGCAGCACGGTGCAATGGTTCCTACACCGAAACTGCAAGCCCTTCAGGATGCAATGCATTCACTGCATTTCCTTATTTGGTATGTACTACATGCTCAGGGCATACCGATTGCCAAACGGCTGGTGAGCCATGCACATCATGCACCAACGCCTGTACCAACTCTGCCAGTAAAGTATATGGCCATGGTGTAGGTATGTGCCAGCGTGGATCACAGGGCTTTGCCAATGCAGGACAACCTTATACCTGGATATTGAACCATTTCTATTCCGGCATTTGCCTGGCTAACACGAGTGCAACTCCACCAGCCAATGATAATTGCTCTGGTGCTATTCAGCTAATCAGCAACACTTCATGCACCAATACTACTTCCACAGTAAATGATGCCACAGCAGATAACCTGCCTGTGCCCGCCTGCGACCTGTACACCCCAGCTGCCAATATTCTTGGCGCAGGTGTATTCTTCAAGTTTACAGCCCTCAGTACCAGCCATACCATAAAAGTAACACCCACAGGCAACCTCGATGCGTTGCTTGTAGTTTACAAGGGTTCCAACTGCACCTCTTTGCAGGAAATAGGTTGTATCGATCAATCGGGCGGTGCAGGCGTAGTAACATCGCTTACTGTAAATAACCTCACCATTAATCAGCAATACTGGATTCGTGTCTACGACTACGGTAGCGCAAATACCACCGCAGGTGGATTCAACATCTGTGTCACCCATCAGCCTTGTATTACCCCATCTGCTGCTGCTTCTATTACCTCATCAGGCAGCAGCTATTGCACAGGCCAAAACCCAATTACCCTTACAGCAAACGGCACATTGACTACAGGTGCTAAATGGAAGTGGTACAGCACAAGCTGCGGTGGCACAGCCATAGATACAGGCAACAGTATTCAGGTTACTCCTTCTGCTGCTACCACATATTACCTGCGTGCAGAAAGTACCTGTGGCAATAGTACATGTATCAGCAAGCAAATAAACGTTACCCAACCAGCGCCTGCACCCACCATCACCGCTTCCGGCCCTACCACCTTATGCGGCAATCAGACAGTAGATATTTCTATCACCAATCCCTGCTCCGGCTGCTCATTCGTATGGAGCAATGGCAGCAATGCAAATAGCATTACGGCGGATACCTCAGGCAGTTTTTACGTTACCCAAAATAGTTCATGCGGTGGCCTACAACAGTCTGCCTCTATTTCCGTTACCAAAAGTAGTCCTGTAGCTTCAGCTTCGGCCAACCCTCCTTCCGTCATCCCCGGAGCCACATCTGCATTACAAGGGTCAGGAGGTATCAATTGCTCCTGGTCCATTGCAGGTTCAGCTTCTTTTTCATCATCCTGCACCACATCTGTGATTCCTGCTCAAACAACCACTTACGACCTTCTGGTTACCGATGCCAACGGTTGCACTTCGGTTGCTCAAACAGTAGTATCTGTTATACCTATAGGTTGTACATACGCTGTAAGTCCGCAGTCCATTTCTACGGATAGTAATGGAACTATTGCTACAGTCATAGTAAGCACTACAGGCACTTCATGCCCCTGGAAGGCCACACCTTCGGATTGCGGGTTTATCTCGCTACAAAATGACACAGGTATCAACAGCGGCTCATTCATAGTTTCTATTCCTGCTACTTCAGACTCCATAACCAACACCTGTATTATCAATGTAAACGGACAGTTGATCACCATCACCCAAACAGGTAAAACTCCCAAAGGTAGCTCACCGGCATGCAATATAGATACGGCCATAACCCTCAATGGCAACTGTAAGCTTACAGCCAAAAACATTCCCGGTGCCACCTACAAATGGTTCAGCGATGGGGTAGAAATCCAGGGAGCACTTAGCAGGGTATACAATGCGGTAGAAAACGCTGTCTATAATGTTCTTATTACAGATGGCAGCTGCTCTGCAATTGGTAGCGATTGGTACCTGAACTGCCTTCCGTCTTCGCTGGATGATATAGATGATTCCGGGGTTTCTATATTTCCCAATCCAAGCAATGGCACATTCCGGATAGAAGCTGTATCAGGTGGTGAAGTCTCTGTTACCATTGCTGTATTCAATGCGCTTGGTCAAAAAGTATACGAAGAGCACGTTCAGCCTGCAGGCATTATTTCCCACGAAATAGGTCTTGGCAATGCATCCACCGGCATATACACACTTCAGCTAAAAGCTGGCACCAATGTTGTAAGTAAAAAACTACTGATACAGCATTAGTACTGTATATCTGAAAAATTGAACTGAACGGAATGTTATATTTGCCTCTGATAACAGATAAAAAAATGGATCGCATACTTATATATTTATTAACCCTGCTGATAGCTTTCCCGCTATCAGGCATTGCTCAAAAAGACCCTGTAAAAATTAAGCAGAGGGATGAATCGCAGGAACGATCCAAAAAGGAAGATTATAATATTGCAGAAGGCAAAACCAAGTCCCCTTCGGCAGAATCCTTTCAGGATACAAGGGCAAAAGAATATACCATAAGCCTTATTCTACCCTTCCGTGCAGAGGGTACCAGCGCCAAGCTTGAAAACCTTATAAATCCTAAGGAGGCTAACGCATGGCGTAACTTTCAGCTAAGCGAAGATGTAATCATGGCCTTGGATTTTTATCAGGGAGCCAGGCTTGCTTTTAAGAGCAATGATTCTATTTCATTCCACCTGCAGGTGTACGATACCCATGCCAATGATTCTATACTGCAGGAAATACTAAAAGATAAAACCCTCGAAAAGTCTGATGTAATTATAGGATCAGTTTCCACCACAGAAGCACGCCTTGTAGCAGAATATTGCAAGCGAAAAAAAATCATAAACCTCCAACCATTCTCACCTTCCAAATCCTTAACTTCAAATAATCCATACCATATAAAACTGGCGCCAACCATAGATGCACACCTGGATGTGATGTACAACTCCATTATGGATTCGTTCCGAAATGATAATATCATTATATATTCCGGCTCCAAAGAGCGCGACTCTACAGCTGCTATACACCTGGACACCATGCTGCGCAATGCAAAGGGTATCTATAAAAACATTTCCTATGCCATAGTTAAAAGCACCGCACCAAAGGGAAAAGATTTGCTTAGTCTCCTGAGCGATACAAAGCGCAATGCCATTGTCATCTGCTCTTATGATGAAACTACCATACAGGCGCTTACAAAGTCACTTGCAAACAGCAACAAGAGAAATATTGTGTATGGATTTCCTACGTGGCTTAATTCGGAGATTATAAGACTGGATTACCTGAATGCCCTTTCACTGCGCATTACCAACTGGTATGCTACAGATAGTGCCAGTACTCAGTACAATAGCTTTGTCACCCTTTATACTGAAAAATTCAATACTAAACCTACCGAGTATTCCTCTTTGGGTTTCGACGTTATGGACTATGCCCAAAGCATGCTTAGTAATAATGGTAAAAGATTCCTGAATAAAGATGGCAATCCTGCTTATTACGGTACGGGTCACAGCTTCAGGTTAAGGGAGGTAGTGCAATACAGCCCCAACCTTAAACTACCTATGACACAATACTTCGAAAACGAGGATTGCCATCTGTTCTATATTGACAACTATGCGCTTCGCAAAGAGCGTTAATCATCACTTCTTTTCTTTAATTATTTAACCGCTACAGCACCCGCTGTTGCTACGGCATGGTCATTTTCCACACTGCTGCCCGATACTCCTATAGCACCTATTACCTCGCCTGCTGCATTTTTAATGGCTACTCCACCGGGGAATGTAATCAACCCACCATTTGAATGTTCAATATTGAACAATGGTTGACCAGGCTGTATAAGTGGGCTTAGCGCTGCTGTATCCATCAGGAACCATGCCGCTGTTTTCGCTTTTTTGAAGGATATGTCCACAGACCCTATCCATGCACCATCCATACGTGCAAATGCCACCAGATTACTACCCGAATCTACTATGCTGATATCCATTTTGGTATTCAGTTCTGCGGCCTTTTGTTTCGCTGCTGCTACAGCCGCTTCGGCTTGTGCTAATGTTATATTCATGTTTTATATTTACAGTTGCGTTTTATCAGCAACCGGGGAGCGAATATAACAGGTCACAATTAGTTTTGTTCGCACGTTATAGATTATCCCTCATAAGGCTTTCTACCAAAGTGGCTACGCCCCTAGTAGCAGGAGCCATTATATGCCGCATACCTGATATGCCTGAAACTTGTACAGTATTGGGGTCTATGATGTATTTATCTGCCTGCGAAGGGGCATAATCCAGCAAACCCGCAGCAGGGTACACCAACAGAGATGTTCCCACTACTATTACTATATCAGCTGTCTGCATAATCATCGCTGCCTTTTCTATCATAGGCACGGCTTCCCCAAACCATACTATATGCGGCCTCAGCTGGGAGCCTTTCTCGCATTTATCTGCACTCGTAATGTCCTTGTCCCAGTCATACACAAGTAGCTCATCTACCGTGCTCCGTGCCTTTAGCAGCTCACCATGCAAGTGTACTATTTTAGTAGACCCTCCCCTTTCGTGCAGGTCGTCTACGTTCTGGGTTATTATGGTCACATCGTATCTATCCTCCAGCTTTGCCAATCCTACATGAGCTTCATTTGGTACACATTGTAGCAACTGCGCCCTTCTCTGATTGTAAAATTGCTGCACCAGCTCCCTGTTCCTTTGCCAGCCCTGTGGCGTAGCCACATCTTCGATCCTGTGGTTTTCCCATAATCCATCACTATCCCTAAAGGTCTTTATGCCACTCTCAGCACTCACACCTGCTCCACTAAGCACTACTATTTTCTTCTTGCTCATTTTTACCAAAGTCTTACAAATAAAAAATGCGACAGGGTCTTCCCTATCGCATTCTAAGATGTATTAAGTATATATAAATTAAATTTTAGCCTTCTCTTCTCTCTTATCAGCCTTTAGCTTATAGCTTCCATAAGCAATTCCCGCCACAAGCAACAAGCCTATACCACCATCAATAGGTGCACCTGTTGGATTTACAGGTGGTGGTGGGCCCCCAGGTCCCTGGCTGAATATTTCATTGGATGCCACAGTTAACAAGGCCGCCAGAAAACAATATTTAAAAAACTTCATGTCAATAATTTCAGTTGCTAATTTAATCAATTTTCAAGTCAAAACAATTATTCTGCATCAGCAGCATAACTTACAGGTCTCATTCAGCCTTCACCTGCTTACAGGTATTTGAAGTTGAAATCTGGTGTCAACCCAAGCAATGTTTCATATATCAGCTTCGTAACATTCTCTGTATCAGCTATAGAAACCATTTCTACTGTGGTATGCATATACCTTAGTGGCAATGATATCAATGCCGATGGTATGCCTCCCTGTGAAAAAGCAAAAGCATCGGTATCGGTACCCGTATTCCTCGATGCAGCATCTATCTGATAGTCAATTTTATTGGTCTCTGCTGTAGTGCGGATATGCTTCAGCAAGTGGTTGTGTACCGCCGGGCCTATCGTTAATATAGGTCCGCTACCACATTTGTAGTCACCTTCAGCTATCTTATCTATCATCGGTGTACTGGTATCATGAGCCACATCGGTTACTATAGCGCAGTTAGGCTTTATAGTATGCGCTATCATCTGCGCACCATGCAGGCCTACCTCTTCCTGTACAGAGTTTACTATGTACAAGCTAAAAGGCAACGTTTTAGCATTCTCTTTCAGCATGTGAGCCACCTTGGCTATCATAAATCCTCCTACGCGGTTATCCAGCGCGCGGCCACCAAAGTAACGATTGTTCAATACATAAAACTCATCTACATAAGTCATTACACAACCGGGGTGTATACCCAGCTCTTTCACCTCTTTATCGCTTATACATCCACAGTCTACAAATATATTTTCCGTAGTAGGGGCTTTTTCAGCGGTACCACCTTTTCTGGTGTGTATAGCCGGCCAGCCGAATACCGCAGGCACTTTACCTTTTTCTGTATGTATTACCAGGCGCTTAGATGGCGCTATCTGATGATCACTGCCTCCGTTTCTGCGCACATATATTATTCCATCCGGGCTTATATAGCTTACATACCACGATATTTCATCAGCATGGGCTTCTATCACAACTTTAAAATCCTGGCCCGGGTTAACCACTCCATATACCGTGCCATAGTTGTCTACCTGGTACTCGTCTATACTGGGTTTCAGATAGTTAAGCCATAGTTTTTGCCCCTCTGCTTCAAAACCCGTAGGTGAAGGATTATTGATATAACTTTCCAGAAAATCAATATCGTGTTGCGAAAACAGGGTAGAATCAACTTTTTGAGACATTACTTCGATTTATAATTGAGATGCAAGGTTAATAAAATGTGTCTTATTTGTTCCGTTTAAGGTAAGAAATATACAATATCAGGTCTGATTTAGATTTCTCTATTAACATCAAACGACTCAAGGTAATCAGATACGCGCTTCACAAAGCTACCACCCAAAGCGCCGTCTACTATACGGTGGTCATAACTGTGACTGAGGAACATCATAGAGCGGATACCTATCGTATCTCCTTCAGGTGTCTCTATTACCACAGGTTTTTTGCGTATGGCACCCGTAGCCATTATAGCCACCTGTGGCTGCATTATAATTGGCGTGCCCATTACATTTCCAAAGGTACCCACATTGCTCACCGTGTAGGTTGCGCCCTCTATATCTTCAGGTTTTAGCTTACCGCTGCGTGCTCTGTTAGCAAGGTCGTTCACTTGTTTGGCTATACCTGCCAGGTTCAGCTGGTCCGCATTTTTTATTACTGGCACTATCAGGTTGCCCGATGGCAAAGCTGTTGCCATACCTATGTTGATGTCTTTGCGCACCAATATGTTGGTACCGTCTATCGATGAGTTTACCAATGGAAAATCCTTCAATGCCCTTACTATTGCTTCTATAAACAATGGCGTAAAGGTGATATTGGTGTTATAGCGCTCTTTGAATTTGTCCTTTACCTTGTTCCTCCATATCACCAGCGGCGTTACATCCGACTCTACAAACGAGGTCACATGCGCACTTGTAGCCTTGCTCTTCACCATATTATCGGCTATCAGGCGGCGCATCCTGTCCATTTCTATTATTTCTACATTGCCACTATACGATTTTGCTGCCACAGGCTGCACATCCTGTTTCACCGCTGCTTGCGCCACTTCCTGTACAGGAGTTGCTACTACAGGAGCATTTTTACGCCTTTCTACATGCTCCAGTATATCCTTTTTGCTTACGCGGCCTCCTGCTCCCGTGCTGGGTAGGCTTTCAAGTTCACTCATGCTTATACCTTCTTGGCGGGCTATGTTCAGCACCAGTGGCGAGTAAAACCTGTCTGCAGCTACTTCTGTTTTGCTCGCTGTGTTAGTAGCTGCTACAGCACTGCGTGTCTCTATTTTCGGTGCATCCGTTTTAGTCACGGCCACTTCAGTTTTTGCAGAAGTATTTACTGCGCCGCCCTCAGTTTCTATTATAGCTACAACTTTGCCTACCTGCACAACATCCCCTTCATTGAAAAGCTGCTTCACAAGCACACCCGACACCTGCGATGGCACCTCTGAGTCTACCTTGTCGGTAGCTATTTCCAGTACCGACTCATCCTGCTTTATGCTATCGCCCGGTTTTTTCACCCATTTTAGTATGGTTGCTTCCGTTATGCTCTCACCCATTTTGGGCATTACTAATTCAAATTGTGCCATGTATAATATCTATATAGAACTGCTAAATTAAAATTTCCCGACAGATACACGGTTTTTTGGTGTGGACAAGCTTATTAAGCACATACTTGTTTTGTAATATCCGAATATTAAAAACATTATCTACCTCATCTTCTAAATATTATACCCAAATATCCTAAATTTACATCCGTGAAGTAAGTCCCTTGATTTGCTCCAGCCCAAAGCAACTACCCAAAAGCAATGAAGTTCAGTTTGCGTCTTATACTGCTCCTTTTTATTCATTGTAATATTTCCTTAGGCGCAAATGCTCAGTCCTGGATACAAAAAGCCAGCTTACCAACCGCAGGAGGACAAAGTTCTGTCTGTTTTACCATCAACGGTAAGATATATGCAGGAGGAGGATATAAAATTGGAACAAGTTCAGATTTTTATGAGTACGACCCGGCCTCCAATGTTTGGACAAAAAAAGCAAACATGCCTGTAGGAATATGGGCCACAGGAAATTTTGTACTGAATGGCAAAGGATATGTAGTATGCGGAGCCCTTCCTACCATAACCAATTCGGTGTACAGATACGACCCGGCTACAAATACATGGCAGGTACTGAACACATTTCCGGGTACTAGCCGGCAATCCTGTACAGGTTTTGTAATTAATGGAAAAGGCTATATAGTTGGTGGATATTATGGACTGGGGGTATGCAGCAATGAGCTTTGGCAATATGACGAAGCCAATGATTCCTGGATAGCCAAGGCTCCCATACCGGGTGCTCCCAGAAACCATCCCACTGTCTTTGTCATGAACAACATAGCCTATGCAGGCCTTGCATGTAATGGTCCCGGAACTGTTTTTTACAATGACATGCAAGCCTATAACGGAATTACAGATACATGGTCGCCAATAGCTACTTTTATAGGGTCGGCCAGGGTAGCTGCAGCAGGGTATGATTTGAATGGCGAAGGCCATGTACTATGCGGGCTTGAGGCAGGAAGCGGGTATCCAATTGACCACTACAGCTATAATCCCTCCACTAATTTGTGGAAGTTACTTTGCCCTTTCAATGGCGGTACACGAAGCCACGTATCAGGCATATCAGTCAATAATAAAGCTTATATAGGTTTTGGGGTAAGGGTAGGATCCAACTATCTCCAAGATTTTTGGATAGAGAGTGAAGACTCTATAAAAGCTAATTTTACCAATACAGCATGTTCCAATGCAATTTCTTTTTCCAATACTTCTACAGGGGTTGTTAGTGTCGCATGGAATTTTGGAGATGGTAGTACTTCTACGGTTAATAATCCGACACATACCTATGCTTCGTCTGGCACTTATTCAGTAAGATTAATTGTAAAAGGCTATTGCAGAAATGATACAATTATAAAGCAGATAAATACAAGCGGAGGGTTAACTATTGCAGCTTTTAATTCTATCGTATCCAGCTGCAATACCAAAGTTTCATTTCAAAATACATCAATTCAAGGAAAACATTTCAGTTGGAATTTTGGTGATGGATCACAAGTAGACACTACAAAAAATCCCATTCATACCTTTGCTAATGCAGGTCAGTACAACGTACAACTCATCTCTTATAGTGCGTGTGATACAGATACAGTTTCGCAACCTGTCAATATTACGCTACATCCCCCTGCAGTTGCTACTTTCAATGCCGATACCAACAAGTGCAGCCCTGCCGTA
>DLGO01000104.1:0-464 GCA_002482725.1 Bacteroidetes bacterium UBA7692
TACAGTTGCAGTACATCCGTTTGCATCTGTTGCTACCAATGTGTAGGTACCTGTAGAAAGACCGGTCAAATCTTCGCTTGAGCTTGTTGTGCCACCTGTCCAGCTATATGTGTATGGCGCTGTGCCACCTGCTACTGTTGCATCTATGTCAGCTGTTCCGCCGTTACATGATATGCTTGTATGTGTTTCTGTTGCTACAAGTGGAGATGGTTGATTAATGGTAATATTTAATGTAGCAGTACATCCATTTGCATCTGTCGCTGTTACTGAATAAGGAGCAGCTGAAAGATTAGTAAGATCTTCAGTCGTTGGTCCATGGCCCCAAATAAATGTATATGGCGCTGTTCCACCTGCTGCTGTTATATCTATTGAACCTGTTTTACCCCTGTTGCACAATACATCTGCATGCGTTTCGCTAAGTGTCAGTGTTGTTGGTTGAGTGATTGTTACCGATACAGTTGCAG
>DLGO01000104.1:574-5674 GCA_002482725.1 Bacteroidetes bacterium UBA7692
ATGCTTGTATGTGTTTCTGTTGCTGTTAATACTGTTGGCTCAGCTATCGTAACACTTAGTGAAGCAGTGCATCCGTTTGCGTCTGTTGCTGTTACTGTGTATGTACCTGCTGACAATCCACCGCGGTCTTCAGTTGTGATACCTCCACCCCAGTTGAATGTGTATGCTGCTGTGCCGCCTGCTGCTGTGATATCTATTGAACCTGTGTTACCACCGTTGCACAATACATCTGCATGCGTTTCGCTAAGTGTTAATGTTGTTGGTTGAGCGATTGTTACCGATACAGTTGCTGAACATCCGTTTGCGTCTGTTGCTGTTACTTTATATGTACCTGCTGACAATCCACTGCGGTCTTCCGTTGTTACACCTCCACCCCAATTGAATGTATATGCTGCCGTTCCGCCAGTTGCTGTTATATCTATTGACCCTGTGTTACCACCGTTGCACAATACATCTGCGTGGGTTTCGCTAAGTGTAAATGTGTTTGGCTGACCAATTGTCACACCCGTTGTTGTTGTACATCCGTTTGCATCAGTTGCTGTAACTGTGTATGTACCTTGTACCAAACCACTCAGATCCTGCGTTTGTAATCCATTAGACCAAAGGTATGTGTAACCAGGAGTTCCGCCTCCTACTGTCAAATCTATTGTTCCTGTGTTACCACCATTACACAATACGTCAGTATGTGTTGCAACGCTTGTAAGTACACTTGGCTCTGCGATGGTAGTGCTGAAAGTGCCTGTACAACTGTTAATATCAGTTACAGTAACAGAATATGTTCCTGACGCTAAACCCGTACGGTCTTCAGTTGTAATACCACTACCCCAGTTATAAGAATAACCAGGAGTGCCACCTGTAGCTGTAATATTTATTGAGCCTGTAGATCCTCCAAAACAAAGGACATCATTTTTAGTGCCTGAAACAGATACCGGTGTTGATGTTGATACATTAGCAGAAGCTACTGATGTACAACCTTTACTATCAGTAACCGTAACTGAATAGCTTCCATTTATAAGATTCAGGATATTAGCAGTAGTCTGACCATTTGACCATAAGTATGTATAGCCAGGTGTACCACCGGATACTGTTAATACAATTGTACCGGTAGCAGAACCACTACAAAGAGCATTTGTAGCCGTTGCCGTAGCCGAAATCACACTTGGTGTGCCAACAACATAAGAACTTGCTGCTGTACAACCGTTTGCATCAGTTGCAGTAACACTGTATGTTCCGGAAGCAAGACCTGTTCTTACTGGTCCTACATTAGAACCATCAAGCCAGCTATAAGTAACAGGAGCTGTTGCATTTGTTAAAGAAACAGATATAGAACCATCGCTACCTCCATTACAAGTAACAGGTGTTGTAGAACCTGAAATCTGAAGTGCGGCAGGCTGTGTAATTGTTTGAGAAGAAATTTGTGTACAACCGTAACCATCTGTAACAGTTACCGTATATGTACCAGCGGATAAGCCACTTCTATCTTCAGAAGTAATACCACCGCCCCAATTATATGAATAAGCAGGAATGCCACTTGAAGCTGTTACATCTATACTACCTGAAGTTATACAGGTAGCATTGGTCGCAGTAGAAGATACTGCTAATTGACTAACATCAACGCTGACTTGCGATGTATTTATACAAGAACCTACTGTATTGGTCACAGTATAAGTTTCTGGAGTAGAACCGGTAAGGGTAGGGTTAGAAATATTTGGATTGCTGACGCCTGTCCCTGGAGACCAACTAAACGAACCGACACCGGTAGCGTTAAGCTGAGTAACCTGTCCTAAACAAAGCGTATTGTCCGCCACTGATGCAACAGAAGTTGGAACATCATTAATCGGCACTGTATATACTGCGTATGGTACAGTAGAACAAGGAGAGTACAGAGAAATTGTAACTGTTTCCTGGCCTTCCGATATATTGTCCTGAATTGGTATAATATTAATAGTAGCGGAAGATGATCCTCCATTAACCAGAACACTACCTGACAATGGCTGATAATCCACACCATTTGTCGCAGTTCCTGAAACTACATAATCAAACATCGCACTACCTGCATAAGGAGCAGAAAAGTTAAAAGTAACAGAGGTGTTAACACAACCCTCATAGGTTGTAGTAAAACCGGTAGAAGCTAAATCATCCGTAATTGTAGCCACATTAGACGTAATACTGTTTTCCTCAATAAAAACACCTGAATCATATTCATAGTCAGCAACGTCCGCAATCGCCAACTTCAAAGTGTAGCTTTGACAAGGTATTACATTAATAGTAGCTTCCAAAACTCGTGTAAATGCATCGTAAACCACATTTGTTCCTGCTGTATTATCTACATAGTATGCAGTATTTGCCAATGATTGACACACGGGCGTATAACCATAATAAGTAGTAGCAGCACCTATTGAGCCATTATTAATGGTATTAATAGATACAATACTATTAGAGCTCGGTACCCTGGCAATGTTAACCTTATTGTAGTTCCCTCCCGATGGGTTAGGACCAGTAACAAAAAAACCAAATACGTCATTATACGGAGAACAAACCCATTCAGGATACTCTTCCGAAGCAAACACATACTTAAACTTCAGTACACTTCCCTGAGGAACTATGGTAAATTGCAAAACAGATTTATCGCCCGTTCCATTTCCTGAAGCCATAAGATCCAAATCCGGATCATTTGCGGCTCCCAACTGACCATTTGCAAATGTGCCGGCACTTAATCCTGCATTAACAGCATAACCCGTAGTTAATATGACACCACCGGTCAGATTAAGATTAGTATTGGGCTGAGCCACAAATGTGCCTGGCCCGTTATTGCTACCTGCATAAGTGGCACCACTTATTGTAACACCGGTACCTGCAAGCCGGGCAGCCATTGTTGTAGCATTTGTTGTATTAGTTACAGTAAGCTGCGCCGAAGCTCTATAACTGAACATAACAAGTAGGGAGAGGAAGACCGGATAAAAGGAAATTTTTTTCATCAATTTTTTAGTATTGTGTTCTGTAATGCTTTTGCTAAAGAATTACTTAAATCACATTGCGTATAGATTTTAGGGCGTTTTTTAGTGTTCCGTTCAAAAAATCTAAATCAAAAAAATGCGCAGTTGTGCTTTATAGTTTTCTTTTGTTTCAAAATCCGTGTAAAAATAACAGTTTTTTACTCAGAGCGCAAGGGGTAAATACTAAAATTCCTGCAGGAATCAGCATTTGCCGGCTATTTTAGTTGAAAAACAAACCAATGAGCCTAAAAATTAACAAATTTCTTTTGCAACAATTTACATTAGAAGTACGTAACAGGTATTCTTTGCTCGGAATTTTCCTGTATATTTTCTCATGCATCATGGTTGTTCACTTCATCTTACAATTCAATGGAGCTGAACAACAAATAAATGCTCAGGTATGGTCCGCTCTCTTTTGGTTGATAATTTTGTTTAGTTCTATAAATGAAGTTGCTGGCAGTTTTTCAAAAGAAACTGAAGATCATTTCTTTTATAATTACTATTTAGTAAGTGCGGAAACCTATATTCTCACTAAACTCATAAGGAGTTTTTTTATAACATTACTCCTATCAGTTTTAGCATATATATTATTCTCGGTAACTATCAGCAACCCTATCAGGAATAAATCTCTTTTTTTCCTAACGTTGATTTTAGGAGCAAACGGCTACGGATTTTTATTTACTGTAATGCGTGCAATAGCTGGCAGAGCCAGAAATAGCAGTTCATTGGTAGCATTGCTTGGCTTCCCGATAGTAATACCTATACTCATATTTATAACCAGACTTAGTAATGATGCCATCAATAGCAATTCCATCACAAATGATGCTTTGAAAAACATTTTTCTTCTGGGTTCAATAAATATCGTATTAATTGCGTTTGCCTATATTCTGTTTCCCTATCTTTGGCGCGATTAAATTAAATCTGTTATTCTCATTCAGCATTAATGCAGCATTTTTTATACAAATCATGGTGGAAATGGCTATGCGCCGCTATTCTACTATATATTACTATTGGTGGGCTATTGGTTCCGTTAAGTCCTGGTATTATTTCTATTTCACCTTCTGTTTTCATTCCTGATACTATCCAGAAGTTCACTATCCGTGGATATAATACCCACTTTAATACTGAAGGGAAATTACAGGTATTTTTAAAGTCCGACACCAACTATTTCTGCGCCAGCCACATTGTAATCGTATCCCCTACGGAGGCTGAAATCAGTTTTGGTATCTCATCTGAATCCATAGCAACTGCCATGGATAATAACTATGATGTAATTGTTAATAACAAAACTGATGGAACCGTTGCCTTGCGTGAAGGTCTTACTCTTGTTTCATCAGCACCGGATTCAAATACAGACTCTTCCTCTGTGATTACACCCTGCCGGGTTGAAGTGGAAAACAATAAGTTCGAAGGCATCGCCTTCCCGTACCGCGAAATCTTATATGAAAGCGTACGAAACACCTTTTACCATGTACCTATGTGGTTTGGCATGATGTTTCTGCTTTTGTTATCTACTTATTATAGTATAAGATACTTGGCTTCTGGAAATATGGATGCCGATTTACTTGCATCGCTTAGTGTAATCGTTGCTTTAATATTCGGAATATTAGGTCTATTGACAGGTATGACCTGGGCAAACTATACATGGGGTGAGCCGTGGCCAAATGACCCTAAATTGAATGGCGCTGCAATCGGAGTCATGATTTATGTTGCATATATCATATTGAGGGGATCTATCGAAGATGAACTAAGGCGAGCCAAGGTAAGCGCAGTATATAACATATTTGCTGTAGTTGTCTTCATCCTTTTTATATTTATAATTCCGCGTTTACCTCAAACAGAATCCTTGCATCCAGGCAATGGAGGTAATCCGGCTTTTAGTAAATATGACCTGGATAGTATACTCAGGCTATTCTTTTACCCTGCAGTAATAGGTTGGGCATTGCTTGGCCTATGGTTGTTGAGCATTATGTTTCGAATCAGAAAACTCGAAGCACAATTAGAAATATCCTAGATTTATCTTTCGCTCTTAAATTTTTAAAAAAAAATATTCAAAAAACTCAACTTAATAGTAATAAATATGATATCAACACAATCCATTAGG
>DLGO01000104.1:5731-32740 GCA_002482725.1 Bacteroidetes bacterium UBA7692
CAATCGGTGGACTCTATGTTGCGTGGCAACCAGAAATTCGGTGTGGTTGTAGCTGTGCTTACCATTATACTTTCTATACTACTTGTTGTATTGTTCTTTTTGGAGCGCAGGCTAAAAAAACTTGAGTCTAAAGCAAAATAAGTATTTTAGTCACCCGAACGAACATTAGTATCCCTTAACCAAGCTTTATTTTTGCCAATCTAACTAGTTATGAAGATAAAAAATCTACTTTCCGTTGCTTTTTTTTGCTCTATGCTCATCGTATCATCCTGCAAAAAAGAAGGTAGCGCATCATGGGATACAGAATTGCTTGCTCCTTTAGCAAATACCTCCCTTTCCATCGCCAATCTCGTAAAGGATAGCAGCATTGTAAAAGGGAGCGACAACTCGCTTAAATTGGTATATACCAATGAACTTTACCGCTTCAATCTGGCAGACCAGATTATCAGCATTCCAGATACATTTATTGGTGCTTCCTTCAAATTGGATTCATTAAAACTCGCCAACCAAAGCATCTTTTACAACCTTACCCTAGGTACTTTAGCCCAATCCATGAAAGCTTCTGCTGATGCCAATAGCCAGTTTATAGGCAACTTTATACTTAATAGTCATGGAACTAACAAAGTAATACCGGCACTCAATAATTTCCCTTTTGCTCCATTTCCTTTCGATGCCACAGCCTACTTTACCGAGGTGGTTTTAAAAAAAGGGTTTATTGAGTTCAATGTAACTAACAACTTCCCTATCCCAATGCAGAATATAACCCTGGAATTGAGAAATGGAACTGTCGACACCTTGATTCTGGTAGAGCAAGTAGCTAATATCAATCCTGGTGAAACATACTACAGTGTCAGGGACGTATCGGGAGCTAAATTTGATGGCAACTTAAAAATGTCTGTGACATCTATGAGCACTCCAGGCAGTAGCGGTGTTCCTGTGCCGATTGATACCACTGATAACATCTTGATGAAATTCAGAACTTTTGATATGATTGCCCAGGAAGCAACAGCACGATTCCCTAATCAGGATATAGTAAGCGTAACCGAAGATGTAACACAGGAAATTGGAGACCGCAAGTTCACTTATGTGGATTGCAGGCAAGGATTTCTTCGTGTATATATCACTAGTTCTGTTGAAGAGCGATTGAACCTGAAATATACACTTGTGGGAGCTTATGATAAAATGGGCCGTCCATTGATAGCAGAAACAACCGTCCCCGCAGCTCCTGTAGGTTCTACCGTTACCATAGATAAGCTATATGACCTTACAGGATTTTCTATAGACCTTACCGGAAAAAACGGTGATAAGTTTAACACATATACTCAGTTAGTGCAGGCTAGAATAGACTCATCGGGTCAATTACGTAAGATTACACTGGACGATAGCCTGATAGTAAGGTATGAACTAAAAGATATAAGGCCAAATTATATCAAAGGATATGCTGGCAAAGATACAGTAAGCTCTCAGGATAGCAGTTCATTCGCAGCACTTGGCGACCTTTTCAAAAGCGGAACTGTAACGTTTGATGATGTTAATATGAAGTTCAACGTGCAGAATGGAATGGGTATCGATGGTATAGTTAAGATTAATTCCTTAACCGCTAAAAGCCCTTTAAATGGCACCAAGGCATTCTCAGGCTCCATACTGTCTACACCACTAAACATCAACAGAGCAACAGATTTCCCTTTTACTCCTTCTCAGAACTCATTTACCATTAACAAGGGCAACTCAAACATCACAGATATTATCAGCATGTTACCGAATAGGCTAGATTATAATATTGAAGTAAAAACAAATCAGGGAGGAAACAACAACACCTATCGCGACTTTGCTTACTTGGAAAGCGACCTGCGCGTAAACCTTGATGTGGAAGTTCCTTTAAGTTTTATTGCCAGTAACCTTGTGTTGATGGATACCATTGATTTTGACCTGAGCAATACTAATACTAATGTAGAAGGTATTACAGACGGCGTACTTAACCTGATTACTAAAAATGGTTACCCTATAGATGCAGAGCTTACGGCTATCATCGTTGATGAAAACTACATTACGGTAGATACGCTTACCAAAGCGCTGAAAGTAGAGAGTGGTATATTGGATGCGAACTGTAAAGTAAGCGGCATTACCCGTGGCGTAACTAAAGTAGAGGTAAACCAGGTAAGGGTAGACAACCTGAAACGAGGCAGGCACGCAATTATTTTGGCTAAATTCAGTACTTCTAACAATCCTACATGTTCTGGCAGGCCTTTACAGATTATGAGTACTTACAAACTGGATGTAGTTATATCAGCCAAATTCAATTATAAGGCAAACGTGAAGCTGTAAGCTTTCTATTGGTGATTAACCCATTATTGATAATATAAAAATTAAGGTTTTGAAGTTTATAACACAAAGACATATCTATCTGTTAATTACACTCATAGCAGGTATTCAAATATTGAGGGCGCAGGATTCTATTATAGAACAGGATACTGTTATTGTATCTGCATCTAAATTCACTTTCTCCGATCAATTATTTTATCTGTATGCCCACTCAGATAATTCAGCCAGAAATGCATTTTTAGATAATTCTCCTGGTATTGGTCTTAACAACCGCATCATCCTATCAGGAAGTTTAGAAGGTAACTCCAATGGTATAGCCAATAAATTTGTATTGAATTTCCTGTTCAAAGGCAACTTCGACAACAACCAAAAAGATAAGATTTTCAAGCAGATTAAAGACCAGAACGGCTACGAAGACAACGTAAAAGCAGGTGTATATTACAAGCACTACTTCCCTAAAAAGGACATCAGCATTATTGCAGGAGTGCACTTTCGCACCATGCGCACCGCATTCATCAAAAAGCAGATGTACGAAGCGGTATTTTATGGCAATGCCAGGTTCGAAGACCAAAAAATTGATTTGGGCAGGCTTTCCTTCCAAAACATGTTATATAACCAGTTCTCTATAGGCTTTCAAAAGAACTTCCGCTCAGAAAAAGGTGTATTCTCTTTTGGAGCGATAGCATCCTTCCTGCATGGGCTAAACCACCAGGGATTATACGTCCAGGACGGCTCATACCTATATACCGCTCCGGATGGAGAGTACATCGACTTCGTACACGATATGCGCTTTGACCAAAGCCGCTTCGGCAATAAAAGGGAAAGAGAAAAAGTCGATGTTGGAATGAGCGCAGACATCAATTTTAAATACACCCGCAGCAATAAATGGTCCATCTCCTTGACTCTAGAGGACTTCGGCGTAATCAACTGGAGAAAAGAGCCTAAAAACTTCTATGGCAAGGATTCTGTGCGCTTTAACGGAGTTTACTTCGAAGACATCACCAACATTGCTACAGGCAGCATAGACCTGAATGGTATTACAGACAGCCTGCTACCAGCCAGGCACGATGATAAGTACCAAACCTTTCTTCCGTTTACCGCAAGCCTTGTATTCTCTAAGCCATTGCTTAGGAATAAGCTGGTTTTGAATGCTGGCATACAGTATAAGCCTTTGTATAAATACTATGCTTATGGCTTCATCAAGGCAAACTATTTCATTAAGCCATCCCTACCGGTTAGCCTTAGTGTGGGCTACGGTGGCTACACCAAATTTAATCTTGGTTTTGAAGTAGCTAAGCATTGGCGACATTTCGATGTTGCTATAGGAACCAATAATATAATCGGAACAGTTGCACCATTGAACTACACCGGATTAAGCGCTTATTTTAAAGCAGGCTTTAGTTTTTAACCATGGATATTCAGTCAATTAAAAATCGCTTTGGCATCATTGGTAACTCTCCGGAGCTGAACCATGCCATTAGCATTGCCGAAAGGGTGGCTACCACCAATCTTACTGTACTTATAACAGGAGAAAGCGGCGTAGGAAAGGAGGTCTTCTCCCAGATTATCCATTCTCTTGGTGCGCGTAAGCACAATCCATTTATTGCAGTCAACTGCGGTGCAATACCCGAAGGCACAATTGACTCTGAGTTATTCGGCCACGAAAAGGGCTCTTTTACCGGTGCCAGTGAGCAGCGAAAAGGATACTTCGAAACTGTATCCGGCGGCACTATTTTTCTGGATGAGGTAGGTGAGTTGCCAATAGGTACGCAAGCCAGGCTTTTAAGGGTATTGGAAACCGGTGAGTATATCCGCGTTGGTTCTTCTAAAACCCTGAAAACCGACGTTCGTGTTGTAGCTGCCACAAACGTAAACTTGCAGGAGGCAGTGCGTTCCGGCAAGTTCCGCGAAGACCTTTACTACCGGCTTAGTACAGTGCCTATCAGCATTCCTTCACTACGCCAGCGTGGCGATGATATATACCTGCTATTCCGTAAGTTCTGCATAGACTTTGCCGAAAAAAACCGCTTTGCCCCGGTAAAGCTGACCGATGAAGCCAAGCAGATTATCCTTAAGTATCCATGGCCGGGAAACGTTCGCCAGCTAAAGAATGTAGCCGAGCAGGTTTCAGTACTGGCTATAGATAAAGATGTTAGTGCCCGTGAGCTTATACAGATAGTGCCCGACATCACCAATACCACTCTTCCAGTCCTGATTAATGGCCGTGGCAGCGAGTCTGGCAGTTTTACAGAGCGTGAAATCCTATACAAGCTTATCTTCGACCTGAAGAAGGACCTTAATGACCTGAAACAGTTTGTTTATGATGTCACCCAGGGCCAGGGCAGAAATTTCAGCGAGCATAATAGCCAGGAAATCAGCCAGGCCAATTTTACACCACAACAGTACACTCCTCAACCAATCAGTACCGGGCAGCCGGTAGTTATCTCCGGTGGTAGCGATAGCAAGCCCATTCTTATTAATCAGAATTCGGGCTATCAAACCCACGAAACCGTAGAGGAATCGCTATCTCTTGCAGACAAAGAAAAGGAGCTTATTATCAAAGCACTTAAAAAGTACCGCAACAAGCGCAAAGAAGCTGCTCTTGACCTCGGCATATCCGAAAGAACCCTTTATCGTAAAATCAAGGAATACGGACTGGAATAGCCATTCGTCTTTACTTTTCTATTACCGGAAGCAATAATCTGGAGTTCCGCACCTGCTCACTAATCACCGTAAATTGTGTCGGTTTCGGCATTGGCTCATCAAAGTGCGTGGCATCCGCTCCACCAATCGACAATCTAAGGCTATGGCCTTTTTTAAGCATGTAGGAAATGGGCAGCAAATCAAAGGACACAGCAAACTTTTCATTAGGGAATATTGCGGTGGCATCTTTCATTCTATAGCTGTGCATTGGTACACTTACAGGGCACTCAGTACACGCCTCTGTTACAGGCTGCTCCAGTTTTCTATGTATGGGTCTAAACATCCCTTCCGTGATATACGTCACCGAGCTATCCGGACCAACATCTTCCAGGTAAGCAAATATATGCGCATCGCTGGCATCAGCCATCAGCTCTAATTCAACTACCGGCTGTCCGGTTATTTCTACCGCTCTTGTAGCTATTTCAGAAGTAAAGGTCAATAGCTTCTTATCCTCTTCCCTCCTGTCCGCATAATGCGTATTCCCGTTTCTGGTATGCGGTACCAGGCTGTTCCAGCGAGATGTATTACCCGAACTGGCCGAATAATCTATCTTGTACTTCAGCACGCCTCTTTCCACCTTGTTGCTGTCTGTCCTCAAGCCATTATCAGCACTCAAATAATACACTTTTGTTTCCTGGTATTTTGGTGGCCATTGGTTAGCAGTATTCCAGTCCTCCTCCCCTATGGTATAGTACCTCACGGCAGGATCATTATCTATGCCGTTCTTCACACCCTTTATGTGGTAGTCAAAGAATCTCAGCATCTCTTTATTGAAGTCAAAAGTAACTTCCGGCCCTGGTGCAAAAGGACTTCCATTATCGTGCATACCGTGGTCCCATGGACCTATCAGCACCTTTTCTGTGTTACTGGTTTGCTGATAGCCCTGCAGGCACGATTTGGACAATGCACCATCATACCAACCGCTCATCCTATATATTGGCGTTCCCGATCCTTCTATTGCCTTTCGGAAGTTATGCACGCTGAATGAATCAGTAGCTATGGTCAGTAGGCTATTTGTCTCATCTCTGAAACTTATTTGCTGTATACCCTTTGCCACATCAAAATTACCTCTGTGCGCTTCCAATGCTTCGGTATAATTGCTACGGCCCTTATCCCCCATTACATGGTTTATACCCTTCACCAGCTTCGCTCGCTTTCCAAATTCGTCAAAGTCATTATTATCAAGGCTACTGGTGGTTCGTCCCCATTTCTTTACAAATGGTCCCTGGCATACCCCTCCAGGAAAAACCACATGTCCGTATAAGTCAAATATGCTCGACCTTGTTATACAAGCCTTTACTGCAGGGTGTTGGTTCACCAGCAACATTTCTGCAGTTGTTCCCAAGTAGCTCACCCCTGTAACACCCACTTTCTTATCGCTCCATGGCTGGGCTATTATCCAGTCCACCACGTCCTTTCCATCCTTTATCTCTGTCGGGCTAAACTCCATATCCCGCTCTCCAAGCGATGCTCCGGTTCCGCGCACGTCCACTATTATACAGGCATAACCGTGAGCATTAAAGAACCTGACCTCATCCTCACTCACCACTGTCAAAAAGGCCCTCTTGAATATCGATATAGGAAACACCGGGCGAATAGACCTCACATATCTCGTCAGGTACAATATCGTGGGTATAGGCTCTCCTTTTTTTACCTTATTCGGTAAAAACACATCTGCTGCCAGCAACACACTATCCCTCATTGGTATATAGTACGAGTGGTAATTATTGCCGGTATATGTTGGCCGCGAATAGCCCGAGTATTCTCCGGCCCCACTTACCTTCTTGCTCTCTGTTGCAAACTTACCACGCTTTCCAGCACTGCCATTTGCACAAATTCCATTGGTAGAATAAGCTACAAACACAAGTATTAAAAATAGGATTAGTTGACTTTTTACTTTCATTGTAAGGGCTATAAAGAAAGAGTATTATTCTCATATTTATGACGCTGGAACTAAACTTATATTTTTAATTCAAAAACTTATTTTCACGGACGCCAGAGCCACATATCAACCCCATCTATGTTACTCAAATATTCCATACCCAGCTGTTCCGGTAGCTTTCGGGAGTTGATAACGGCTTCTTTCTGCGGCTCACTTTTAGCACTCGTTTCCATAGGAAAACGCTCATACATATCTTCGTTTTTGAGCACCAGNNGTATCCTTTTACCTTTTAGCCTTTTACTCAGTTCTGCATCCATCTTCCCATACCTGTAAAAGTCGAACATGCTTGCATTGAATGGCAATGCAGTACGCGACATCATACTCGACATAATCGGCAGTTTCATTTCATCAGATATGCCCATCGCAAAGCGGCATAACTCATCATTTCCATCCAGTGTTCTGTCATAATTTTCCGAACCCACCAAAAAGAAAGGCAGCACCATTATAGCATCATACTTACCCGTTGCATCTGCAATTCTTGCAATTTCCTTTATGTATGCAGGCCTGTTGGCAGCATGTAATCCACTCAGATTGATTCTTCTCCTGTATGCCTCACCGGTGTTGGTCATATCCTTCACCATGTAAAAGGCAATCACAAAAAGAAACAGCACCATTGCAGCATTTTTTCTGCTCAGATACAGATCCACCAGTACAAAAGCAATCAGGTTAAAGCCCCAGAAGAATATCCATCCAAATCGTCCCAAACACCTGAAATGCGTAAGCATATCAGTAAAGTCCGCTGCATGGCGGAACACATTCAGGTAATTATTAAATATCAGCTCATTGTTGCTCAGGTAATATTCCGGCCCCAGTGCTATAAAAAATGAGATCAATGTTATCCCAAACAGATAAAACACAGGTTTAGTAAGTCCACTTCCCACTGCCTGCTTTATATCAGTTCGCAAGCTGCCTTTTAACCATGCCAATATCAAAAACACCAATACTCCATACAAAGCAAAGACGCCCAGGTAATTCATGGACTCATAGCCTATAAAATCCGTTGGCTCTATGATAAAATGAGTATAGAAAAACTCAGGCGACTTAAACAACCCTCCCAAACTCAGCTTCCAGTTTTCCCATCCATATCCGTTTGCCCCGTTTTTTCTTAGGTTGTAAAAAGAGTCGGTCACACGGATTATCCCCATTACCGCTCCAAAGGAAACAGCGCATATCGATAGTCCGATAGCCATAAAGCGCGCTGATTTACTTTGCCAAATATCATATGCTCCGGCAAAAAATACCACCGGCCCCAGAAACACCATTATGAGTACCAGGTAATATAGGTGGATAAAAGATACTGCTATGATGAAAACTGTAGTGATTATCGCATATTTCCAGAGCAAAGGTATATTGTGCCTATGCTTCAAAAGCAACACTGCAAGCAACATTGTGGCCACCATTATGCTGCCATAGCCCAGGTTTACAGTAGCAGTTATATATCGTATACTTTGCGGATTAGCAAACGCAAGAGTGATACTCCCTAATAGCACCAGCAGATTAGATCTTACAAACTGCTTCAATAGCAAAAAAAGTAACATGCTACATGCCACAAAGTTAAGTATCGAAAACAGGTTAAACAGAAATATCGGGTGAATATCACTGATGCCAAAAACCTGCTTTACTGCCTTTATCATCACCGCCAGTATCGGCGTATTATCAGTAAAATAAATCACCTCTGGGTATGGGTAATTCATAGAATTATAACTCAGGAGAGAAGTATTGCATGGCTGGTCAACATAGCTCTTCAGCGTATAGTAGTTCTTAAAATTATCACCACTAATGCTTATCTGGTAACTATCCGGTGCTACCAGTACCTTCGAAAAATAGATTATCACCAGCACTGCCGATAACAAACCTACAAAAGCCAATTGCTTCCTATCCGAAATCTTCGATAGAAAGGCTTCTATCCGCTCATATATGGTAACTATGGTCAATTTAAAACAGGTTTTTAATAAATATCTTCAGGAAATTCCCTCCCTCACTTAGCAATATCTTCCAGTTCATTTTGCTCAATAGTACTCCTTTCCTTAGTTTCACCGGAACCTTGTTTACACTTAGCCCTGCCTTTTCTGCTATAAATATAAACTCAAGATCAAACAGGTATCGGTTTATCTCCGTTTTCAGAAATACCTCCTTGCCTTTTTTCCCAAATCCCTTTAAGCCGCATTGCGTATCATCTGTACTTATCCTTAGCGTATTCCTTATCAGGAACCTAAGAAATCTAGAGATAAATACCCTTACCTGGTTCATCCCCACATAATAGTTGTTATCCCTTACGCCTATTGTTATATCCGTATCATCCAGCTGACTGTATATTCCAACAAATGATGTCATTGTATAAGGAAAGTCAATATCCGTAAATATCACCCTGTCACACGATGCAGCCCTCACTCCTTCCCGCAGGCTATACCCCTTCCCAAAATTCTGTTTTCGATCTATCACACGTATATAATCCGGAAAGGTAAAATCCTTAATCTCGTTATAGGATTCATTTGTACTTCCATCATTCACTATTATCACTTCAATTACTTCATTAGCAGCCATCTCAGCCATTAAAGCCTGAGTTTCGGATAAGATATTAACCACCCATCCCGAAGCAGGATTATAGCAAGGCAAAACAATACTAAGAGAGATATTGGTGCTGTTCAAAGTGACTTTTCCGGAATTTTAATTCTGACGATTCAAAACTATAGCATTAATTTAAAAGGCAAAACGCCTTGTGCAGAAGCAGCAAGGCGTTTTGTTATTTTATACGAAAAACGTATCTCAGAATCCAGTATTATGCTCTGTCTTCCAATGTTTTCAACAAACCTGCGATCTTTTGACCTGCAGAGGCCTGTAGACCACTGATAACATTTTTTGCAGGGCTTTGCAGCAAAGTAATGATCTCTCCGATCAACTCGTTCTTGCTCTTCAGTGCTGCAAGTGCATCTAGTTGGTTGTCACCTACAAATATTGAAGAATCTATGTATGCTCCTTTAAGAACCGGTTTAGTACCTTTCTTGTCGCGGAACTCCTTCAACACTTTCGCCGGAGTTGAGCTCTCTGTTGTGAACATAACACCTGTAGGCCCGTTCAACAATGGGAAAAGCTCTTCATAACCGCCACCGATTTGCTCAAGGGCTTTTTGTATCAATGTGTTCTTAGCGATTCTGTACTCCACTCCTTTGTTAAAGCAAAGGCGACGGAAACGGTTGATTGTTTCTACATTCAATGTAGATGAATCGGTAAGGTAAAAATATTGTGCAGTGCTGAATTTTTCTTTCAGGTCCTGTATTTCTTGTGTTTTTTCTGATTTTGTCATTGCAATTAAAATTTAAAGGATAACCGAATTATAGACCAGCTACAGATTTGTAATCTACATTGATACCAGGACTCATTGTGCTGGCCATGCTGATGCTTTTGAAATAAATACCTTTAGCAGTGGCAGGCTTCATTTTAGACAAAGTCTGAAGAAGCGCCTGAGCGTTCTCATTTATTTGATCCGGGCTGAAAGAGATACGTCCAACACTTGAGTGAACGATACCAAATTTATCCACTTTAAATGCAATCTTACCTTTTTTCACTTCCTCTACTGCTTTACCTACTTCAGGTGTTACTGTACCCGATTTAGGATTTGGCATCAAGTTACGAGGTCCTAGTACTTTACCTATTTTCGCTATCTTAGCCATTACGTTCGGAGATGCAATTACTACATCAAACTCCATCCATCCGCCTTCTATTTTAGCTACTAAGTCATCAAGACCTACAAAGTCAGCGCCTGCTTTTTTCGCATCTTCTTCTTTGTCTGGAGTTGTAAGTACCAATACCCTTTTTGTTTTACCGGTACCGTGAGGCAATGCTGCAGTGCCACGTATGGCTTGGTCTGCTTTCTTAGGGTCTACACCCAAAGAGATGTGCAAATCCACTGATGCATCAAATTTTGCAATGTTAACCTGTTTTACCAGGCCTGCTGCTTCTGTAAGCGTGTATAGCTTGTCGGCGTTCACCTTTCCAGCTACTGCTTTTCTTTTTTTCGTTAATTTCATCTTATATACTATTTTGTGGTCACCGAGCCGAAACCAGCTCTACCACGGTTTAAAAACTTGACTATTAAAAAAATACCGGAAATTAGTTCTTTTCGTAAGGAGCTGGTCCTTCAAAAGTGAATCCCGCACTCTTCGCGCTTCCTGCTACCATGCTCATGGCGCTATCTACCGAAAAGCAGTTAAGGTCAGGCATTTTCTCTTCCGCAATTTTACGGATGATATCCCAGCTAACCGAACCGATTTTTTTACGGTTTGGCTCAGCGCTACCTGCTGTTTTCTTTGTGTATTCCATCAACAACGCGTTTACAGGAGGTGTTTTGATGATAAATTCAAAACTCTTATCTGTATAAACAGTTATTACTACAGGCAAAATTTTACCTGCCCTGTCTTGTGTACGTGCATTAAATTGCTTGCAGAATTCCATGATGTTCACACCTTTAGAACCTAGTGCAGGTCCGATTGGAGGTGCAGGGTTCGCAGCAGCGCCCTTAACTTGCAACTTAATAAACGTTTGAATTTCCTTTGCCATTGCTATTCTTTTTTAATTATCCGTTTTTAGTTTTTAACTTTTCCTTTGTGTAGTCGCTTACGCTACTTTTTCTACCTGCATAAAGCTTACTTCCACAGGTGTTTTTCTTCCGAAAATCTTCACTTCCACTTTCAGCTTCTTCTTATCGTTCTGTATCTCTTCAATAGTTCCGATAAATCCGTTGAAAGGTCCATCAATGATTTTGATATCTTCATTAATGATAAAAGGCTCTTCCATTTGCTCGCTCGAATCCAAAGCCTCATCTGCTTTACCCAATAGTTTCAGCGCTTCAGCATGGTTCAATGTTCCCAAATACTGCAATACACCACTTACCAGTTTTATTTGGCTTAGTATATCGTTATTTATCTTGGCAATATCTACTTCCATATAGATATAACCGGGAAACATATTCTTTTCCTTTATGGTTTTCTTGCCATTTTTAATGGTATATATCTTCTCCGTAGGAATCAATATGCCCGAGATAATGTGATCCCACTTGTTGCGGTTCACTTCTAGCATAATATGATCCTTGATCTTACGCTCCTGTCCGCTTATTACGCGAACCACATACCACTTTTTGCCTTCTGCCATGATTAAGGTTTAATAATCAATTTATAAAATCCTTCCTGTATAGCATACCTGCTTCCCAAATCCATAATAGTCACTATAGCAGATATTACAACAGCTGCTGTAAGTACTACCAATGCACTTTGCTGCAATTCTTGCCATGTAGGCCAGGTCACCTTGTGTACCAACTCCTCGTAAGCTTCTTCAAAATAGAGTTTTATTCTATTCATATCACTTATTTTGTGTTTGCCGTTTTTAGCAGCGTTTTGTTTTAAAATTAAGCTCCTTATCTGTTACAATAATCGGCTAAAGCTTGCACGGGAACAAGGATTCGAACCCTGATCAAAGGTTTTGGAGACCTCTATTCTACCATTGAACTATTCCCGTATTTCCATAATCAGAAGCACACTACGTGCCTCCAAAAGGGCTGCAAATA
The DNA here is from genome assembly GCA_002482725.1 of Bacteroidetes bacterium UBA7692. Lineage (GTDB taxonomy): Bacteria > Bacteroidota > Bacteroidia > Chitinophagales > LD1 > UBA7692. The sequence continues at coordinate 18,259 of DLGO01000104.1, forward strand.
TAACTAATCTCTTCAATTTACAAAAACATTATTGAGATTATTAGTACTGACTTCAATATTGTGCATTGTAAATAGTACATCTCCTATTTACCAATTGCACAAAGTAACGTATATTGACCATTCAATGACAAATATGCGTATTTGGTTTGTTATACTCTTTTTTATGGCTACAAAAGTAACTTTGGCCCAAAATAACAGCGCCAGATGCACTTTCCTTAAAAATGCTATAGATAGTAGATAAATTATATTAAGTTCTATCAATTCCATTTATCCAATTATTGGCGGCGATTATTCAAAAATTGCCAATGCACTTGATATGGTACTTTACCATAAAACCGTAACTGAAGATAAATACCTCTTTCAGTTTTGATATCCATTAACAAATTCCACCTGTGATATTGAAGTGCGCATTACAAAGTGTGGTGTAATCAAAACAAGAGTCGTTTCTACCGGAATGTTTTGATCATTTGGGTATTTGGAAAATGATCATATGTTTAAGCTATTTTTTGATTATAGATAGTGCCATCTCCCACTTAAAAACTGACAATTACAATACTTTCATTTTTGAGTATTTGATATTGGTCGATATTTGACTAACTATCTTGATTAGCATTACTCTAAAATGATTATTCAATCGTCCTTTTTTTGATTATTAAAAATAGAGGACTTAACACTCCTACTTTATTAATAATCAATATTATAAGCCGCTAAATAGATTATTCGGAATTATACCTTTTTGATTAGCTGTTTAGAATATACCCATCCCTTTAAACCAGCCACACAATTCCCAAAATTGATTATACAAAATAGGCCACTTTTTGATTATTCATTCTGTATCTAAAACGTGTCAAAGGCCACTTAACAATCCAATGATTCAAAGAACAATTTGATTACAGAAAAAGAACAGTATTTGATTATTCTGCCAACCGGTTTAAACAACGTAGATGACAATACAAACATTGCAGTCTTTTAAAGGAACTAACCTATATAAACGAAAAGAGCCAAGAAATATTCTTGGCTCTTTCATATAAAAATTATTTCAATAGATTACTCCATCTTCAATACTTTAAACTCAGTCCTACGGTTTGACTGATGTTCAGCATCAGTACATTTAACTCCGTTTGAGCATTTGTTTGTCAATTTCAACTCTCCATATCCTACTGCCAGCAATCTGCGCACATCTACGCCTTTAGCAGCCAGATACTCAACACAAGCTTTAGCCCTGCGTGCAGATAGCAATACGTTGTATTGGTCGCTGGCGCGGCTATCTGTATGAGAGCTCAATTCAATCTCCATTTTAGGATTTTGATTCAACAATTTAACCAGGTTGTCCAACTCTTTCGCTGCATCCTTGCGAATGAATGATTTGTCAAGGTCGTAGTAGATATTATCCAAACGGATAGTTACTCCTGTCTTCAATCTTTCCAATGTCAACTCTTCAAACATCTTAGTTCCTGCTTTCTTACCTTTAGTAGAAATTGTCCTGGTAGCAGTACTGTACTCTTTTTTAGATACCGAAATGAAATATTCCGTATTAGGTTGCAATCTGAAATCGCATTTGCAATCTGGGCCCGTCACACAGGTTTTTATCTTTCCTGTAGTTTTATTCTCAACTTCTATATCAGCACCGGCCAGGTTGCCAACGTTTCTTTCTTTAGCACATACAGTAAGTAGTATTGAGTTTTTGTCAGTCAGGCCATCTTCCTCATCTGTAGGTCCGGCAGCTTTTATCGGCTCTTTCTCAGCTACTACAGGTTTAGTAGGTGTCAAAGGTATTATCACCTTAGGATTGTTCAACTTCAATGTTACTACAGCAGAGTTAGAATCATAACCTGCATAAGATCCTTCAATTTTGTACTCTTTATTCAAATCTCCTGTAAAGCAAAACTCACCTTTTGTTCCGGCTGTCTTCGTTGCAATTACTACATCTGCGCTATATAGTTTTACTGTAGCGCCGGGTATTGTCAGGTTAGTATTAGCATCAACTATTTCTCCGCATATCTTAACTCCCTGGCGGGTAAATGAGTAAATATCATCATCACCTTGTCCACCTGTTCTGTTAGATACTAAATAACCGGTAGTGCCTTTTTCATTAATGATATAACCAAAATCATCAGCATTTGAGTTGATAGGTGAACCAAGATTAGTAGCACCACCCCACTCTCCTTTGCTGTAGCTGGCTGCATATACATCCAATCCACCTAATCCTACACGTGAGTCAGAAGCAAAGTATAATGTACCATCATTTGATATGAAAGGGAACATTTCTCTTCCTGGTGTATTAACACCTTTACCAAGGTTGATAGCCGGCCCCCATTTGTCATTTTCTTTAAATGAAACATACAAGTCAGTCTCACCATATCCACCCGGCATATCGCTGATGAAATAAAGGCGTTTACCGTCTTTTGACAATGTAGGGTGAGCCACAGAATATTCGCTGCTGTTAAATGGAAGCTCAACTTCCTTGCCAAAGCCTCCTTTCGGATTAGCTGAATCTACTTTAGCAACAAACATCTTCAATTTAGAGATTCTGTCTTTGCTCTTGCCTACTTTATTCTTGGTGTAGTTATCACGGGTAAAGTACATTTCTGAAAAAGTACTGTTAAAAGCTGCAGGTCCTTCATGGTACCTCATATTCAGCTTCTTATCAGTTACTTCTACTTTACCGTTCTTAGCAGTATACATATCGTAGTACTTGCTTCCGGTCCAGTTATCAGTTCTGCCTACAAATGGGTTTGCACCTTTATTGCTGGAAAAGATAATATTGTTGTCTTTAAAAAAGCCAACGCCCATTTCTGATGATGGCGAGTTTTCGCTTGTCAAGACCTGTACTTTATGGGTACCATCACCTTTGGCCAGGTCCTGCATGGCAGATAGTGTATTCGCCAATTCAGATGCCCTTGAGTCAGATGGATTCAATACCAGGTACTCATTGAAAGCATCCGCTGCCTCTTTATATTTAGAGTTAGAGCGTAATGTCTGGCCATATAATAGTTTATAATATGCTTTTGCATTTGGTGCTTTTGATAATTGCTCCAAGACAGGCTCCGCGCTCACATAGTCGTTCAGCATCAGATAGGTACGAACCAATTTCTCTTTTGCTTCTAAGCTTGCAGGATCTTTCTCAGTAGCCCTTTTATACTCGTAAGCAGCATTTTTGAAATCAAAATTGCCATACAATCTGTCACCTCTCAATAATGGACCATTTAATGATACACTTGGTTTGCTAGATGTTGCTGCGGGCGTGGCAACTGACGCACTTGCTGCAGCCGGTTTGCTTTTCTTAGCTTTCGGAGCTTTAGCTGGCTTAGCAGCTTTTGGAGCCTTTGCTGCTTTAGGGGTTTTAACCTTTGCAGTTTTTACTTTAGGCGTTTTTACCTTCTTCACCTTAGCAACCTTAGCTGGTTTTACCGGGGTTGCTTTTACTACCGGAGCTGGCATTACCTTTGGTGCCGGTGCCGCTTTTGGAGCAGGGGTAGGCTTTGCTGGTTTTGCTACTACAGTAGTTGGCTTTGAAGCTTTTGTTGTAGTTGGCTTATTTTGCGCCAACGACATTTGATGCATAGCGCACAATACAATCAATAAAAGCGTAAATATCTTTTTCATCGCTGCTATATCTTTATTAGGTTTACTCAGTAGAGGGAGAGGTCAATAAATTAGAAATACTTTACAAAACGTGGATTCACGATTTTTTTGCCTTTGAAGTCGCAGTCAAAACCCAGCATAACTTCATGGGTTCCCCTGTTATATCCGGAAAACTTAGAAGCTGTGAGGTCGTAAGCATAACCTACCCTCAACTGCCTTGTAATATTGAATGCAGCCATAAAGCTGTATGAATCCTGCAAGCGGTAACCTGCACCCAACCATATCCTGTCTATGAATACGAAGTTTGCATTGAAATCAAAGTCTATTGGTGCATGCTTAGGAACATATTTCATTAATATGCTTGGCATGAACTTCACTTTTTTGCCAAGGTTAAATACATATCCTGCTGTTGCCAAAAGGTGTGTATATCGGCGTGCTACAGATGTTGAAGTTTCAAAAACATTGTACTTACCATCCAGCGAGGACTGAAGTATGTTTGGTACCGATACCCCTACAAAGAACTTTTCGCTATATACATAAACACCTGCTCCTACTATTGGTAACCAACGGTTTTGGTTATTGCCCACAAAGTTAGGGTCATTTGCAGTTTGTGTTTTTACATCATTTAGGTTTGCCTGGTAGTTTATAGCTCCGGCATTTATTCCCAACGATAATTTTACTTTTTTCTTTCTACCCAATGGTATTCGGTAAGCAAAGTCTGCAGTTATAGTGTTGGTTTTTGTAACACCTAGCTGGTCATACGAATAAATAAGCCCCAGGGCTACATTATTATTACGCAGTGGCGAGTGTATTGCAACAGATGCCGACCTTGGTGCTTTTGGCACATTTACCCACTGGTGGCGGTAGATGGCGGTGGCACTTAATACTTCCCTGCTTCCTGCATAAGCAGGATTCAGATACAAACCGTTGAAACGGTACATAGTATACTCGGCATCTTGCTGAGCAAAAGTAAACGATACTGTTGCAGCAACAATCAGTAGTGTAAATAGCTGCTTCATTTTCAAAATTTGAAAGGTTTTACAATTAACGATTAATTACCACAAATCCAACAATATCCTTGGTCTTACCATCGTTCAGTTTCAGAACATAATAGTAGGTACCATCTGCAAGGGGCTCACTGTTCTTTTCGTATCTGCCATCGAAGTTATTGGCATAGCCTTCACCCGGACTGCGCCATACTATATCTCCCCAACGGTTGAATACATTAAGTTCTGCTTTAGGGAATAATTCGATATTGGTAATAACAAAATTATCATTGATGCCATCGCCGTCCGGTGAAAATCCTTCCGGTATATCAACAGTCAATTTATCCTGCACCTCCAGGTACACAGTAGCGTTATCGCAGAATTCCACACCATTTATAGTGTCGCAAAGTGTATAGCAGAAAGAATCTTTCCCTGAATACCCCTGGTCTGGCGTATACTCTATGTTAGACCCATTCACCGTAGCAACACCATGCTTAGGTACACCGCAAATACTAACTGTGCTATTTCCACCTGCCACTGTATTGTCATTGGCAAGCACAGGTATCGTTGTAGTTATATTTGGATAAGAGGTAGCATTGTCATTTTTAGCATCTACAGGTACCACAACTTGCACCGCTGCAGTATCACAAACACTTGGCTGGCTAGTCCTGCATATTACATAGTAGAAGTAATCTACGCCTGCAAAGCTTGAATCTGGCCTGTAATTGATTGTGCCATTAGGGTTCAATGTTACAGTTCCGTTGTCGCTGCTATCATCAAATGTCGTAGTAGTGTTGAATGTAAGGCCGTCCTGATCATAATCATTTCCTGTTTGATTAATTACCACAACAGCATTTGCATTACCCTTTACACTATCATCCACAGCTACCAGGCCATCGCTTACCGGGGTTACAGTTACAATGATCAATACTGTATCGCAAAGGAATGTTCTGTCACAAACCACTACAGTAAATGAATCCTGTCCGTTGTAGTTAGGTACCGGCACTATATTTAAACAAACTGTATTGGTTGGTATCAATGTGTCGCTGGTAGAAACCGGTATTACATTTCCATTAATAGAAGTTACTACTACTTTGTCGCTGTCTATATCTACTATATCAAAACACAAAACAACAGAGCTGTCTTCAGGGAAAGTAACCCTGATTGTATCCTGTGGATTACCAGATGGGTCAACTATTACAGGTGGATTAGCGCAAGATCTGATCACTAAGTCTACGCGAGCTATATCGCACAGCTTAGGGGTTCCGTCATCACATGCCTGGTAGAAGAAGAAATCAGGACCGGTATATGATGTGTCACCCGGGATAAGCATGATAACGCTATCGCTAACAATTATTACACTACCCACATCAGGTGTTCCTGCTATTTGTTCCAATTTTACTTTTTGGCCAAAATCCCTGTCATAGTCATTTCTCAATACGTTCAACAATACAGTATCTCTGTTACACACTGTTGCAAAATCATTGAACAGGTTAGGTGATAATGCATTGCACTCATACGGACCTACATATAAAGCAAGTGTTGCAGTATCGCAACCGGCGTCATTACAAGCAGTATAAACTATGTATACAAATGAATCAAGGTTTTGGCCTGTTGTATTTACATATTGTATAAAATATTTGCCCGGAGTTCTTGTACTATCTATAGTTGCTGCACCAACTGATGGCTGGCTTTCTATAGCTGTTACTTTTAGTGGTCCGCAGTTCAACGGATTGATATCGTTCTTCAAAACTTCAAAAAGAAACGGGCGGCTTACGTCACATCCGGCTCCGTATCCTACCGCCGCTACATCCAGTATAGCTATTGGAGGCACACAGGCAGCAGCAGCTACTGCTACATACAGTGTTGCTGTATCACTTCCACATGTTGTTGTAAACACATAAACTACGCTATCTATGCCCGCAAACGTATTATTCGCTACATAGTTAATCTGATTGCTTATGATAGATGAAGTTCCGGAAACGGCTTGCTTTATTATAGTAATGCTAACAAAGCCAAATCCACTGCTCTGGTCATTTGCCAAAACATTGGTTAGTACAGCTTGTCCTTGTGTTACAGATGCATTATCTTCTACTGCTGTGGGTGCTACGCAGTTAGCCACTATATTAATGAATACTGATGCAGTATCACATTTAGGACAGGTATCGCTTGCTGCCCTGTTGTAGCACAATGAATATACCAATGTATCCAATCCTACATAGCCATCATTATTGAAGAAACTAACCTGATTATTCAGTATAGTTGCGTTTCCATGCGTAGGAGCATCAGCTAGTGTTAGAGTAAAAGGTATGGTAGCTGGGAATGTATCATTGAATAATACATTGAAGTTATTATTCAGGTTATTATAACCATTATAGCTATCATCTGTAGCTGTAGGCGCAGCACAAAACTTAGATACTACAACCGATACTATAGCCGTATTAGAGGTACCGCATGAGTTTGTAACCCTATATGTAAAAAATACGCTACCTGTAAATCCGGCAGCAGGCTCAAACCTGATACTACCATCGGGTAATACTGTCGCGGTACCTGCAGAAGCAGATGGAGCTGTTACAATAGTTGTGGTCAAGGGTGTTCCTGAAACCGGCGTACCAAAAGCAGTTGCTGTATCGTTATTTTGAACCGGAATGATGACAACAGTACCTTCGTACGTAGTTGCCACATCAGAAGCTGCAAATGCAGGGTCACATTGGGCATTAGCCCCAAAGGAGAATAACGTTAAAAAAGCTATAGCTAAAAGGCAGGTATTCGTGCGTATGAATTTCTGCATAGGAGTGTTTAATAAGCCGCAAAACTATCTTTTTAAGTAAGAAATCCAAAAATCTGAAACTACATATTTATAATATAAGCAATTTTACGCTTCGAAATATGTTAAAATGCCAATTGTATTTGCGCTTCCTGCAATCAAAAACTGCATTTATTATATATATTCCGTTGAATAAGATAATCAAACCTCACGTTCTGCTAAAATTATCAACACTTTTATAATAAACTTCATTTGACCATAAAAAGATAAAGACACGATAGTTATGAGTATTTTTGTTTTGAAAAAAGCAGTAATAATATGAATGAAGAAATAGAAGGCAACGCCAATCCTACCCCTACTAAAATTATCCTTAGGCCCAGAGGAGGAGTATTCATTACAGGTAATTTTATTATAATAGATGAAGAAGGAAAGGAAATGCCAAAGAAAGAGGCGGTATCCATTTGCCGCTGTGGCGCCAGCAATACTATGCCTTTATGTGATGGTACCCATAAGGGGCTGAGCTTCTAATCTGTCAAAAGGGTAACAGATTTTTCAATTTTTCTACCGAAGCTTCATTCATCAATCCGAAATAAATACCTGCAAACAATCCCAGCCATAGTATTCCCTTTATAAGGAAGAACAGAAATCCCATCAATCCCAATCTTTTGAGCCAGTTCGTTTTTTTGCCCGTATTACTCACTTCTTCCATTATCTGTTTGGCTTTGCGGTACAAGATTACTGTTTTACAAAATACCTATACCACAAAATACTTTAAAGCAAACACAGCCAGCAACACCACCGAGTATCCAAGCCACTCCGGTATGGCGGCATATTCTGAAAAACGTATCCCTAGCTTTCTGCGTACTATATATACCTGAAATGCTTTATCAAACAGAAAGGCCAGCACAGTTCCTACAGCTATGCCTGCCAAGCCAATCTTACTTACCAGAAGCGTGCTCAAAATTATATTGAGCACCAACTCTCCTGATGCCGCAAACACCTGATATGTATTCAATCCATTAGCCGTAAGTATCGTTTGCGGAAAAACCAATCTCGGGATTATCAGCAATAGCAAAACATCGAATACCACCACACTGTCTGCATAGTCTTTGTCAAATACGGCTACAAACAGCCAGCTGCTGCACAGAAGCATTACCAGCGAAAATGGAAACAGGAAGTGCATCAGCTTCAGCGATTTCTTTTTCAACATAGCAATGCCTTCTCCCCCATTCTTGCTTACCTCCAGCATCATCGCAGAACTAAGTGTATTTGCCAGTATCAGCTGCAGCGGCAATTCCCTGGCACCATACCTGTATATGGCAAATGTACCCTCATCAAAAAAGTGCTTAACCAGCCAACCGTCAACATACTCTGCACCACTGCTTATAAACAGAGTGGCAGTAATTGGAATAGAAATAAAGAAAAGGCTCGAAAGCACGTTTGAATCCGTTTTCTCCCATACAGAATAGAAAAGCGCGATGATTATTTTTATTCCTGTTATACCCAATAATCCATACAGCGCTACAGTCACAGAACCAAAAACTACAAACAGCACAGTTGGTACTATAAGTGTCAATAAGCTCGTTGCCATTCCATATACTAATAACCTTGCTGATTGCTTCCTTACCAGAAAACTGTATTCATTTACAAATGTCACAGGATTCAGCAAAACATATATCGAAGCCAGCAGCACGTTTTTAGTATGTATGTATGGGGCCAAAAAAAAGAGCAGCACAGCAAAAAATGCCCCCTGTAGCAGCATCAGCAGTTGAATATGATGAAGCAGCTTACTTTGCTCAATACCAGCATTGGCATTGGATAGAAGAGTATTTATAGTGCCTCCCACCCAGGCAAACGTTACAAGCCCGGTAATCCAGATAAAGCATTCGAACTCTGCCACCTGATGGGTATCCGCACCTAACTTAACCAACAAAATCGCCAGCATAAAATTACCGGCAAAGCGCATTATCTGAAACAGCTGCAAGCCTGCCAGATCACTGATCTTGGGTATCATGCTGAATCGGCTCTTTGTCTGCTTCAAAAACAATTGCTTAAATTTGTTAAGGACCGCAATTTAGGCATAGACCTTGTACCTTTGTATAATAAATTGAAAAATATGAAAAGGTTTGTTCCCATTGCTGCTTTAGGATGCTGCGTTCTTAGTTGTTTTTTGTTTTTCAACTTCGTCTTAGAGCGACAGAATCCTGGTGGTGTCAAACTTTCCCCATATTTCGACTCCCCAACTTTCCCCGAAGCATCTATAAGCCTGGCTAATGCTGCATCTATATTCCCTGTAGGCAAAGATACATTCAAGTTCAAGGTAAGCAATTATACGTTAGGCGCTCAAACTCCGGATGCCGATGCCAAACTATGCGCTAATTCAGCCAAAGGTCAGCACATACATTTCATTATAGACAACGAGCCTTATATCGCTTCATATTCAGAGAAAATAGCAGCAGATGTAAAGGATGGTCATCACGTACTACTGGCATTTCTTTCACGTTCCTACCACGAGAGTCTAAAAACCAACAAAAGCTTTCTGGTAAAAGAATTTAACTCTGGTAAAGGCGGGGAAGATAACTTCGTAGAAACAGACCCGCACCTTTTCTACAGCAGGCCTAAAGGCGAATATATCGGGAGCAAGGAAACAACTAAGATTCTATTGGATTTCTACCTAACCAACTGCAGGTTGAGCGATAAGGGATACAGGGTGCGCGCTACCGTTGGCGGCAAAGAGTTCATGATTACCAAATGGGTACCATATATGATAGAAGGCCTGCCACTGGGCGAGCATACAGTAAAGCTGGAACTATTGGATAAGACAGGTGCCTTGGTTAAAAGCCCTTACAATCCGGTTGAGCGGAAATTTACATTGAAGCCTGAAGATCCACAGCCTCAGAAATAATCACCGGCATATTCCTTTTCGGTAAGTTAAGCTTATCTTAATTTAAGGTTATGCGAATAGCTAAATAAATATACTTTCGGGCGCTGAAATCATTATCAGTGAACGGAAATCCATTATTTAATCTCTTGATCATTACTCTATTCCTATGTATTGTAATAGTTAAGCAATCTGCTGCAAAACCCGGACACGAACGTCAAACCGCTCAACAGTTCAACAACTGGTTTGTCCCATCCGTCAATATCCGCTTTCACAAATATGTTGGTCTTTATGTCGAAGGCCAGCTTCGTTTCAATCAGTTCATTCACAATCAGCAGCACCAGTTCCGCACCGGGCTGGATATTCATGTAAATGAGCAAATCTCATTTATGCCTGTTGCCTATGTATATACCTGGAACTACCAATATGGCGAGTTTCCAATGGCTATAGTAGCAAACGAACACCGGATGTTCGAACAGTTCTTCTTCAAGTTCAAATCCGGCATAGTACAGTGGAACAACCGCTTCCGTATGGAGCAGCGTTGGATAGAGCATAATGTAAAAGGAACGGATGGAATTATAATCCGCGAAGGCTGGACATACCGCAACCGTTTTCGCTACAGGCTCTTGGCCAATATTCCCCTGAATCACTCCACTATGCAGGCCAAGACATTATTCCTTTCATTTTGGGACGAGTTCTTTGTCAGCTTTGGTAAAAACACCACTTACTACTTACCGGACCAGAACCGCGCCTATGGCGGTGTGGGGTATAAATTCAACAAGAATGGCACTATCAATCTGGGCTACATGCATCAACTGCTCACCTCCGCTAACGGAGCCCGCGCAGAGTCCAATCATACCTTATTCATAGGGTTCAACTACGATTTCGACCTCAGGAATTTACGGAAGAGATAAAGGCATACTTACAGCAATAAAAAAGCCCAAAAGAAAGCGATAGCATTCCTTTGGGCTTTATATAATTTCAAGTATTGCTTACGCCAATACAGTCTCTTCTTTCTTTATCAGGTGCTTCACTTTTTCCCATGGCTCACCTTCAAAGTGCTTGCGGTTCTTCACCTTTTCAGGGAACTTAACGTGAAACTCAAACTCATCGCGGAAGTGGCGTATGGCAGCAGCTACAGGCCATGCTGCAGCATCTCCAAGCGGGCATATTGTATTACCCTCTATCTTACGCTGAATATCCCAAAGCAACTCTATATCCTCCATATTGCCAAAGCCATGCTCCAGCCTCCACAGTATCTTTTCCATCCATCCCGTACCCTCACGGCAAGGCGAACATTGGCCGCAGCTTTCGTGGTGGTAAAAGCGGGAAAAATTCCACGTATTGCGCACTACGCATGCACGGTCATCGTACACTATAAACCCACCTGAGCCTATCATAGATCCGGTAGCAAAACCACCATCGCTCATGCTTTCGTAGGTCATCAGCCTGGTTTCATCTTTAGCTGTTTTGAACAGCAGGTTCGCAGGCAAAATCGGCACAGAGCTACCACCCGGCACGCATGCCTTCAGTGGACGGTCAGTTTGCATACCACCACACCATTCATCGCTCATCACAAAATCCTCTACAGTTATTCCCAGCTCTATTTCATATACACCAGGCTTGCGGATATTTCCAGAAGCAGATATAAGTTTTGTACCCGTTGATTTACCTACACCTATCTTTGCATATTCCTCACCACCGTTGTTCAGTATCCATGGAATGTTCATGATACTTTCTACGTTGTTTACCACAGTAGGATTGCCATACAGGCCCACTACCGCAGGAAACGGCGGCTTGATACGCGGATTTCCACGCTTGCCTTCCAGCGACTCTATCAGAGCAGTTTCTTCACCGCAGATATATGCACCTGCACCACATGTTACATGCAGTTCTAGATCATACCCAGAGCCTTGTATATTTTTACCAAGCCATCCGGCAGCCTTTGCTTCGTTTATCGCTTTTTCCAATATGCGGTACACCCACATATACTCACCGCGTATATAGATATAGCTAAGGTTTGCCTCCAAAGCTATGCTCGAAGTAATCATACCTTCCACTAGCAGATGGGGCAGTTTTTCCATTAGGTACCTGTCCTTGAAAGTACCTGGTTCTGACTCATCCGCATTGCACACCAGGTGGCGCGGACGGCCGCTTTTTTTATCTATAAAGCTCCATTTCAATCCTGTAGGAAAACCGGCTCCTCCCCTGCCCCTCAGGCCGGATTTCTTCACCTCTTCCACTATATCATTCGGTGCAGTTTTCAGCGCTTTGCTTACGCTTTCATAACCACCCTTGCTGCGATACACCGCGTATGTTTCTATACCCGGCACATCTATATGTTCTAACAATATTTTCTTACCCATGATAATTATACTTTAGAAAGGAGTTCAATTTTACCTGCTTTGCAATCTTCTATCAATGCGTCTATTTTCTGCTCATTAAGAAACTCCTGATAGAAATCTCCCAATTGCATCATCGGTGCATAACCGCAAGCACCAAGGCACTCTACACCTTTTACACTAAACATGCCATCTGCTGTCACCTGGCCTTCTTCTACACCCAATTTATTGCAGGTATATTCTATCATATCTTCTGCACCGCGCAAAGCGCAACAGCTGGTACGGCAAAATTCAAACATGTATTTACCAACCGGTTTCTGGTTGTACATACTGTAGAAACTCGCAACTTCGTACACCTCCACAGGTTTTATAGAAAGCAGTTCAGCTACCTTGTCCATAGCCTCTATCGTAAGCCAGTTTTCATTTTCATCCTGTACTTCATGAAGCACAGTCAGCAATGCACTCTTTTGCCTGCCTTCAGGAAACCTCGTTTTCAGCTCTGCAATCCTTGCCAGAGTCCTGTCGCTCAGGTTTATCTCCTTATTTGATTTAATAATTAAACTCATAATCTATTCTTACCTATTACCCAGGTTAATTTTTATTTAATCAATTAAGCATCAAGCTCTCCGGCTATCACATTCAGTGAGCTCAACACAAGTATTGCATCACTCAGCAAATGTCCTTTTATCATTTCAGGAAATGCCTGATAGTAAATGAAACATGGCCTGCGGAAGTGCAACCTCTGAGGTACACGACTACCATCACTTACCAGGTAAAAGCCCAGCTCACCATTGCCCCCCTCTACTGCATGGTACACCTCACCTTTTGGCACCGGTATCTCACCCATCACTATTTTAAAGTGGTATATCAGGGCTTCCATGTTATTATACACCATCTCTTTAGGAGGCAGGTAATAATCCGGCACATCTGCGTGTATCGGCCCTTCAGGCAATTTATCTAATGCCTGCCTTATAATGCTTAAGCTCTCATATATCTCTGCATTGCGCACACAGTACCTGTCATAAGTATCACCTGTTTTACCAACAGGTACTTTAAAGGTAAAGTCCTCATAAGATGAATATGGATTCATAACGCGTACGTCATAATCCACACCGGCCGCCCTTAGGTTTGGACCTGTAAAACCATAGCTGATAGCCTTTTCAGCGCTTATCGGCCCTACGTTTATACAGCGGTCCATAAATATCCGGTTGCGGGATACCAGATCCTCAAACTCTTTCCATTGCTTAGGAAACTCCTCCAGAAATGTATTCAACTTCCTGAATCCTGTATCGCTCAAGTCCCTCTCCAATCCTCCTATACGCCCCATATTGGTAGTCAAACGTGCTCCGCACAACTCTTCGAATATCTCGTAAATCTTCTCACGCCCTTGGAACACATAAAGAAACCCTGTCATTCCACCGGCATCAAATGCCAGGATGGAGTTACAGATAATGTGGTCGGCAATACGTGCCAGTTCCATCATTATCACACGCAGGTACTGCGCGCGTTTTGGCACCTCTACACCAAGAAGCTTTTCTACAGTCATCCACCAGCCCATATTGTTTATCGGCGATGAACAATAGTTCATCCTGTCTGTCAGCGGTGTTATCTGGTAAAATGGCCTGTTCTCTGCTATTTTCTCAAAAGCGCGGTGTATATATCCTATCGTTGGCTCGGCATCTACTATGCGCTCACCATCCATTAGCAATACGTTCTGGAACACGCCGTGCGTAGCAGGGTGTGTTGGCCCCAGATTCAGTATGCTCAGCTCACTGCCATCTTCGTTTTCACGGGCTTTTATATAAGCCGCAAACCTGTCGTCAGGTAATGTTGGAATTATATGGCTCATATAATCAATTCAAATTTTGGTTTTGCGGCAACCTGCCAAAATATCTGTCGTCCTTATCTGTCCTGTTCGCAT
>DLGO01000077.1:0-143 GCA_002482725.1 Bacteroidetes bacterium UBA7692
GCAGTTCGCCCCTACAAATACACCTACGGGTTTGTAGAAACAATGCTGTTCGTTGGTTTGCAAATGGTTCAAGTTTCGAACACCTAGGGGCAATGGTATAAGCCTAGGAACAGCGCAGAGGGCAACCGTAAAGGATTGCCCGT
>DLGO01000077.1:190-380 GCA_002482725.1 Bacteroidetes bacterium UBA7692
TCACAAGCACCGCTGCGCTAATGCCTGCGCCAGGAATACAAATACATTGCCTGCGCGAGACGGTTAATGCAACACTAACCTCGGGCGGTAGGGGAATGAGTGAGAGCGGAGAAACATAGCAGGAGGGCCACAGGCGGATGCCTGCGGTAGTGAATGGGAAGGAGGAAGCAAATACAGGGTCGATGAGTGA
>DLGO01000077.1:405-15775 GCA_002482725.1 Bacteroidetes bacterium UBA7692
TGAGTGACCGGGAATGTTCTTTGACATAATAGAAAATGTGTTGTTGGTGATCCGAAACATACACCAACAAAAAATGCGCTATCGGTGATAGCGCATCGTTGCATAGGTATAAGATATGCCAGGATTAATCCAGGCTTACGTCCAGTTTGATGGTAGCTTTGGCGGCCATTTTTTTGTCGATGCCATCGGAGCCGCTGCGGTGCATGCTGATGACCATATAGAACTTATCGCCGGAGGTGATAAACTCTTTGAGGTTGCCCGCATCGGTTGCCGACATGGTGCATTCGGAGCTGCCGGATTTGCCGGAGAACTCGCCCACCTTTATATCCTGAGCGGCAGATGTGGCTCCGTCTTTACGGAAAAATATGTAACCGAAATCGAAATCGTTGAAGTTTGACTGTGAGCCGTCTGGATTATACACTTTGATGAACAGATCGCCGAAACCGGAGTTGACAATCTTGGATACATCGAATGGCAGGTCGGCATTTATAAATGCCTGCTTAAACTCTTCCTGCTNNCCACAGGCGCCACATAGGTGTACATCTGATTATCTACAGAACCGGGTATCACATATTCGGGCAGGGAAACCTGATGCACAATGGACTTAGTGCTTTCGGACTTCTTGCAGCCGTTGATAATAAGGATACATGATAAAAGGAAAACGGGTAGGATGTTGTGTGCTAGCTTTTTCATAAACCGGTAATTTGATATGGTGTACGGCAAACCATAACAAATGTTTTAAAATAGAAAAAGGCCCCTGGTGTTTTAACACGAAGGGCCTTTTTTTCTATCTTATCCGGGCAATGCCTTAGGAAGGTTTTACTACGATCTTTGCGCCAAAATTCACCTTGATCTTAGCAGCCGGTGTGTTAGGCTTAGTGAATAATTTTCCTTTTACTGTAAATTTGTCAAAGGTCAGGAATTCTTTCAGCTCGTTGTACTGGCTGGTAAGGTTTACCGTAGTGGTACCTGCAGGTATGTCGCCATCTTTGTTATCAAAAAAAGCAACCTTAACTTCTTCATTGCTTTTAGGATTTACGAAAGATACATCACCAAACCTGTAGTTGTCAAAGTTTTTCAAAGAGCCATCATCCGGAGGGCTTAGTGTAAGGGTGTTGAGTGTTACCGTTTTTATTTTATTGATATCAAATGCAATGTTGTTTTCGGTAAGTACGCTCTCCCACTCAGCCTTCGTCATTTCGTACGAAAAGGTGGAGTAGTCTTCGCTAATAGCAGGCAATGGCACTTCCACACCATTAAACTGTTTCAGCAAGCTGATATCCTCTTTGGTACAAGAGGTGATGCCTGCTACAATAAGTATGCAGAATACGGCTACGGCTGTTGTAAATCCTTTCTTCATGTTATAAGTTTTTATAGTTTAGAATTTAAAGTTATACAAGTTCCAGTTGCCGAACAACTTTTTGCAGAATTTCGAACACAGTTTCTGCCATTACATTCTCGCTATCGAGCGTAGGGTTTATTTCGGTAAACTCGAGGCAGCATACCCTTTCGTTCTGTATCAGGTCCAGGATAATGTCTGCCGCCTCGCGCTCGTTGATACCACCTTTGACAGGCGTACCAGTGCCACGGGACACTGTAGGGTCCAGGCAATCCACATCGAAAGAGATGTAGATCTTGTCGCAATGTGCCAGGTACTTAATGGCCTCGCGGCATACCTTGGCTATACCGGTTTTGCGTATATCGTTGGTGGTAAAGTTCTTTACCTTGTTCTTTTTCAGCAGGTAACCTTCCTGCTCTTCGAAGTCGCGCAGGGTCATGAACAGCAGGTCGCGGTACTCAATTTTGGCACCTTCCTCGCCTACGTTCTTCAGCTTTTCCCAAAGCTCTATGGTTTCGTAGTCCAGGTCGTTGGCTTTGTTCTCTATGTTATCCTCGTTCAGCGCAGCAGCAAGCGGCATGCCGTGCATATTGCCGGATGGGGTGGTAAAAGGGGTGTGCAGATCGGCATGGGCATCTATCCAGATAACGCCAATGCGCTGGTCGGGGTAGGCCATTTTGAGCCCGGCTATAGTACCTCCGGCATTGCTGTGGTCGCCGGATAGGATAATAGGAAAACGGTTATCTTTAAGAGTATCGCGCACTGCAGCCCCTATGCGCTCGTACATCTTTAGCACGGAGCGTATGCGCTTGGCATAGCGGCTTTCGATACCACTATATAGTGCTGTATTGTCGTCGGGTATATTGATGCTGCGGTGATTTTTGAAGAACATGCTCCTGAAATCGTGGGCCGCAATTTTTATGGCATCTACACCAAGGCTTGCACCCCGTGTGCCTGCGCCTACTTCGCTCTTTACTTCAATTATTTTTACCGTTTTTGCTTTGCGCATAAAAGTTTTTTTCGTGAGGCCGTGGTTGAGGTTATGGCAAATGTAAGGTTTGCTTTGATATAAAGAATAGCGCCCATAAGTATTGGTTGTTTAGATGACGGAAAGTAAAAGAGGTATAGCTAGAGGTGGTCTGTCCTAAGCCTATCCGGTTGCTTTACCTTGTCCAGCGGTATTTCGGCACAGATAATCACCTCTTTGAGGTTTTTTATACTGTCCAGAGTACCACTCAGGTTAAAATCGGAGGTGTGGCCTTCGATTTTTAACAGGTAGTTATAGTCATTTAGCTGAGGCAGGAGGTTTTCGCCCAGGTTGCGGTTGTTAAAAATAAAGTAACGCACATCCTTTTGCTCATTGTGTGCCATGAGTATGCCAAAAGAGAGGGTTCGGCTGCGTTCTTTGTTCTCGAACTGTATATCGGGTTGCTTTTCGAACTCAACAGCCAAAATGCGGTTGAGCTCGAAGCTTATCTTATACTCTTTCATAGCAGTAGCAATGCCTATCAGCAGGAAGTCCTCTTCCGGTTCATCCAATAATCTGTAGACTTTAATTTTTGCCACTTATTAAGAAAAATGATTGTGTAAATTCCTTTATTATTAAGCTAATAACGCTATGAAAATTGATGCAAACAACAGTCACTAACCGGTAGTTCTACACAGCATGTTGTGTTGTACTACTTGAATATTAGCGAATTCTATTATTTTCGCACTTTAAATTCAAAATTAATAGTTTAAAATGGCAACAATTGCAGAACGCGTAAAAAAGATAATCGTAGACAAATTAGGAGTTGATGAAAGCCAGGTTTCAGCAGAAGCGAGCTTTACCAACGACCTTGGCGCCGATTCACTTGATACCGTAGAACTGATCATGGAGTTCGAGAAAGAATTTCAGATTTCTATTCCTGATGAGCAGGCTGAGACTATTACTACTGTTGGTCAGGCAATTGCCTATTTAGAACAAACAATCAGCGCATAAAAAGCGGCGCTATGCAACTTAAGCGCGTAGTTATAACAGGTTTAGGGGCTATAACACCGATAGGTAATACTGTTCAGGATTACTGGGCTAATCTATTGCTGGGTGTTAGCGGTGCCGGGCCTATAACACGGTTTGATACAACAAAATTCAGGACAAAATTTGCCTGCGAGGTAAAAGGGTTCGACCCGTTGAATTTCTTTGAAAGAAAAGAAGTGAAGCGGTTTGACAGGTATGCGCAGTTTGCCATGGTAGCTGCCGCAGAAGCTGTAGCAGATGCCGGCCTGGCAGCAGATAGCATAGATAAGAATAAGGTTGGTGTGATATGGAGCAGCGGCATTGGCGGGCTGGAGATCTTTGAAGAAGAGATCACCTATTTTGCCAAAGGTGACGGTACCCCACGCTTCAACCCTTTCTTTATCCCCAAAATGATAGCCAATATAGCTGCAGGCCATATTTCCATGAAATTTGGCTTTAAGGGTGCGAGCTATGCACCTGTAGCTGCCTGTGCTTCCTCGTCTATCGCCTTGGCACATGCATTCGACCTTATCCGCCTGGGCAAGGGCAATGTATTTGTAACCGGAGGCTCTGAGGCCCCTATAACCGCAGGCGGTGTGGGTGGATTCAACAGCATGAAGGCAATGAGTGAAAGAAATGATAGCCCCGAAACAGCCAGCAGGCCATACGATAAGGACCGCGATGGATTTGTAATGGGTGAAGGCGGTGGCGCTATAATACTGGAAGAACTGGAACACGCCATAGCACGTGGCGCCAAAATATATGGCGAAGTAGTGGGCACATCCATGACCAGCGATGCATACCACCTGACTGCTCCAGACCCGAATGGGCATGGCGTGATAAGGATGATGCAGGAGGTACTGGAAGAGGCGCAAATGGCACCAGAAGATATAGACTATATCAATACGCACGGGACATCTACCCCACTTGGTGACAATGCCGAGCTGAAAGCTATAACGGCTGTATTTGGCGAGGCAGCCTACAAAATGAACATAAGCGCTACCAAGAGCATGACAGGGCACTTGCTAGGCGGTGCAGGTGCCATAGAAGCCATAGCAGGCGTACTGTCTATAGTAAATGGAATAATACCACCTACCATCAACCACTTTACCGATGACCCGGAGATAGACAGCAGGCTAAACCTGACTTTCAATACGCCGCAAAAACGGGAAGTGAATGCCGTGCTGAGCAATACATTTGGCTTTGGAGGGCACAATGCAGGTGTTATCCTGAAAAAATACAATGCCTGAACAATGATTACAATTACCCTATAATTTTGTTCCATTGATATTCAGATTCTATAACCGCTTTCTATCCGGCAATCAGGACCTTGTTTCTTTTATAAAAGGAATAACAGGAGTGGTGCCGTCCAAGATTATCTTGTACCAGCAGGTATTCCGCCACAGGTCTAAGTTTCACGAGCCGGAAAAGAATAATGAGCGCCTGGAGCTATTGGGCGACTCTATACTGGATGCCATAGTATGCGAGTACCTGTACAAGAAGTACCCATACCGTGACGAAGGGTTCATTACCAGCCTGCGCAGCAAGGTGGTAAACCGCAAACAACTGAATGAGATAGGTGAAAAGCTGGGACTGCTAAAGAAGCTGGAGTACCATAAGCGCAGTATAGGCGAAGCAGGTAAAGACCTGGCCGGCAATACATTTGAGGCACTGGTTGGTGCAGTGTACCTGGATGCGGGCTTTGATAAGACACGCCAGTTTATCCAGAAAAGGATACTGACCAACATGCTGGACCTGGAAGGAATAGATGCTACCGAAACAGACTATAAAAGCAAGCTATACCACTACTCCCAAAGGGAAAACAAGCCATTGGATTTCCGGGTACATGAGCAGGGAACGCGCAACCGCAGGAGCTACTTTGTAATACACCTGTACATAGACGGTGAGCAGGTGGCTATAGGCGAAGGCTATAATAAAAAAGCTGCTGAGCAAAGCGCTGCGCTGAATGCCATGAACTCCCTTGGATTGAACTAGGTCTTTAAACTAACCTAAAAAGAGAAAGGCCTGCTACATTATGCAACAGGCCCTTGTCCTTTATCTTACAGGCAGCTTACCTGATTACCAGTTTTCGCTGTATTGTTTCTGAAGGGGTAGATATGTTGGCAATATAAACACCAGCTGACAGTTTATCCAAGCTCATAGGCACGGAGTTAACACCTCCATATAGCTCTATTTTTTTGTCTATCACCTGCAGGCCATTTTGCGTAAATACCGTAACGACAGCCGTAGTTGGGGTCAAAGTATTGACTACAAGGGATGTGGCCCTTTCTGCCGGGTTCGGTACAAACTGTGCCCACTGGAATACTACCTCTGATTTAATGCTGGCAGACACTGTGTGAGTGATGCTTGCAGCGCCATCAAAATCCGTCTGGCGAAGGCGGTAGTAGTAGGTCACATTCTTTTGTACCTGTTTGTCGTCGAAGGTATAAGTGTTCTTTTCAGTACTGTTTCCTTTGCCGTCTTTCCAGCCTATTGTGGTATAGTCTTTGCCATTCTCGCTGCGTTCAATCTCGAAGCCTGAGTTGTTTATTTCTACCGAAGTAACCCAAGATACTTGTATAAACTCGTTGTTAACTGATTTGGCAGTAAGGCTTATCAGTTTTACCGGAAGAGCTTGGCCACCTGCACTGTTGCCACCTGCACCGAAGCCACTGAATGAGTTAAGACCGTTTCTGCGTACAGAGTTTGACTTGGCAAAATCAGGTGTAAGGCTATGTGTATTTGCCGAAGCATGGCTACCCAATATTTCCCAGTCACCTGAGTTCCATGTGCTGCGCTTAAGCATTACAAGCTCATCAGGTATAGAAGACAGTTCATCCTGATTGCCGGCATTCATAAACGGAGCGCTCATCTGAATATTATACGGAAGGTTTGATGCTTCGTATTCCACGTGCCATATATAGTCACCTTTTACATCTACCCATTTACCAGCGCCAATGGTAGTATCTTCCAATGAACTGCTGAAGTCCCCAGCTTCTTCTCCTGTAAGACCTATGTTAGCGGGATCCGGGTCTTCATCATAAAATGTAGAGGTAAGGTAAAGACCATCTCCTGTTGCGTCCTGCTTTTCTACAATAGCCGGAGTGTAGTAACCGATATCGGCAGAGCCATGTTTACCTGCAGAATCTACTATCCCTACAGGGAAAAGATATCCTGCCACGACTCCACTTACTTTCCTCTTCATTTTGCCCTGGAAAAAGGCATCATTGGAGCTTCCGTTAACCCTTGTTACAGCATCGGTATCTGAGTTTACTATAGTTAGTGTTTTGTACCTGAATCCACTGATAGCATTGCTGCGGTCGCTCAATAGCTTTCCTTTGCTCAGGTTCATTTTGTTCAATACAGAAAGATTGCCTGCAAGATGAACTTTACTATCGTAATCAGAAGCCTGATTATCTATTTTCAGGTTATGCAGCAATCCCGGGTAAGCGTTGCCATTCTTTACATCCAGCAACTGCTGGTAGGTACCATTCATACTCAGCAATCCGCATTCCAAAGCAGGACAGCTATCGTTCAGCAACACTCCATATAAGAAAGCATCTCCCTGCACATTCAGTATGTTGCTGCCCAGGTTCAGGTACCTTGCCGAACCAAAAACAAGGATATCATTTGCTATGGTTACATTGCTTTTAAGCTCGATGGTATCTTTTTCGGTACCAAGGTTGCAAACGCTTCCGCTATCCATTTTCAGATAGCCTATTCCTGCTCCTACAAACCTTACAGTGCCACCTTCGCTCTTATCGCGGAAATTGTTACTACAAGAATTGTTACCACCCAATATTTTACCATTTCCTTCCAGAGTAACGTTCTTATTTGCCCTTATGCTAAAGTCATTAAGATTAAGGATTGAATTGGTTTTTACCACTACATTCCTCACCTCGAAACTATCTGAAAGAAGGGGATGGATATTTTTTGTTTCAATGATTACGTTGATGGTATCAGAGCCCAGAACCGGAGGCGCCGCATAGGTTTTCCAGTTTGAGGCATTGGCCAGGTCATTGCTGTACCTTCCATACCAAACATAACCTATACCGTATTCATCGGCGCCTATAGCAGGATTATCATTCAAATCCCTTGGGTCACCATCTATATCATCACCAATACCAGTGCCACCGGCACCCGCATTGATATTTGCAGAAGTTTCAGCTATATGCAAATCAGCAGGAGCTTTGTAATCCGGGTTGATACAGATATTATGCTCGTTTTGGATAGGACCATAAACACCCCTCCATGACAACAAGCTTGTGTGGTCTGTAAATGAAGAACCTGAACCCACACCGCCTATGGCTGAGTTTGCATCCATTGTATCTACATACAGATTGTTGTAGCTAAGTCCTGAGATAGGATATATACTGCTGTTATCCTTTACAGATATCGCATGGTGTACCAATGATGAGTTATCACTATTTATAGTTACTGCTATTGAGTTGTTTTTACATACCAGATTGCTGATAGAAGGGTTAGTAGTAGCAGTTGAATTGATACGAAGACCATCAGTAGGGTTGCCAGCTGCCTGGGCACCTGCAGGATCTATATCCCCTACAAGGTTAATTGAGTTAAAGGATACATTATCATCTACTCCACCGACAAGGCCAATTGCTGCAGTAGCGTCACCTGATGCACCCCTGCCATTTGACCTTACTATTGCAATCATATTATTGGCTATCTGATTGGCCGTAGTGCCACCATCACCTTTGTTCAGGTAGGCAATACCTACAGCAGATGCACCGCGCTCTTCCACTATATTATGGATCCGGTTAGCTTTTATAAATGAGTTTTTTATAAGCGTTGTACTGCTGCCTCCTTCAAATTTATTATCCCAAAGATTGGCTTGTATAGTACCTATAAAGATACCCGCACGGTCCCCCGCAGATGCTATGTTTACAGAGTCACCGCCTACAAAACGCACTTCATTATAGCTGATATCTATTCCATCCTGATTTGCTGCCACTATACCGGCAGTACCTATTGCATCTATACCTTCAACAGTTGGCCCTACAAGATTATTTACAATGCTGTTGCCAAGGCTCAAAACCGTATCAAGCCCCAATAATGCAATACCATATTTGGCCCTTATTATATAGTTGCCTTCTATGTGAGTATAGTCGTTGCCTGCGCCACTTGGTGTATTGTAATCCGCTATTGCACCTCCGTTTGAGTATATACCGAAAGTAGCTGCATCAGATACATTCTGAGCAGCACCGCAACGGATATTTACGAACTGTATGCTATTGTGTGAGCTGCCCGCGCTGGTATCCATAGATTTCAGGAATATGGCTGCGCTGTTTGCTATTGAGCTATCATTACTGATTGTCAGGTTTCTGGTAGAAGAGCTATTGCTTATCCTACCATCTATCACCACCCTGTCTGCTCCGTATAGCCTTATAATAGCCTCATCGCTCTTACCTGCTAATACGATGTTAGCAGAGTCAGGGCGTATAGTTAAGGTGTACGATGGAACGCTCTTAACCGCGCAACCGCCATACTCAGTCCACTGGTTCAGTGCTATAGCACCGTTTTCGGTGCTACTGCTGTGGCGTATGCGTACATTTATATCGCCTGTAAGACCACCATTATTGATGGCATCGAACAGACCGCCTGCTTTTGTTAAAGAATGAAAGTTAGAGTCGCTCAAGGCTATTGTAGGGTCTATGGTTATGTTGCCGGATATGGTACCTATTGTCCTGAAGAAATAGCGCACATCCGTAGCCGGAAAAGAGGCTGACTGCAGGTCTACCGATGCAGGGCTGTTGCTCAGGGTTGCCTCGTTGAAGCTTACCGCAGGTATTGCATCAATCGTTTGCGCTATGATGAAATACTGTATGGTATCTGTCACCGAAATAGGTGACGTCAGTTTCGCAAAATCGAAGTTGAACAGAAACGGACTAACGCTATTAGAGGCTTCCACATACTTCCACCCATTGGCAGAACTGTTGTTTGAGGAGGCATAAGCATTGTTCTCGCTTTGCTTTTTGAAGTACAATCGAGGCTTTGTACCACTAAGCGTATCTATTTCCTGCACATCTATAATATCCGCCGAGATACTAATCGGTGCTGTCTTTGTGCAGGCCACCGGTATATAACTTATGGTGGGTGCAGCAAGGCTGTTCAAGCTATATAGAGCAAGCAGAGCCAAAATTCCGTGTGTAATAATCGTTTTCATAATAACCGTGAGAGCGTTTATCAAGTAGGCAAAATCCTTCAATCCTATTTGCCTGTACGCTTTCAGCCTATGTTTGTTACGCTATCATTACATCAGAACGCCCGTTACACCTTATCTTCTTTTATTATCAACGGTTTCAGAATATTTTTTTCACGAAAATTTAATGTTAAAAAATCAATTCCTCCCCTTGACAAACCAGAATCCCAGGTCTATATTGCGCCTTTGCACCCTGTCCTTCTCACGGCAAAAGGCCACAGGTTTCCACCCATGGCCTTCCGTATATAAATATCTGTAAATCAATTACCTGGCTACGCTTACGCTACGTTTTTCACGTATTACCGTAACCTTCACCTGACCCGGATAGGTCATCTCTTTTTCTATTTTCTGAGATATGATAAACGACAGCTCTTCGCTCTTCTTATCATCGATCCTGTCCGCTTCTACTATTACGCGCAGTTCCCTGCCCGCCTGTATAGCATAAGCTTTCTCTACACCATCAAAGCTCAATGCAAGGTTCTCCAACTCTTTTATACGCGCCAGGTAGCCTTCCATGATCTCTCTGCGGGCACCCGGACGGGCACCTGATATAGCATCACAAGCCTGTATAATAGGGGAAATAACGAACTTCATCTCCATCTCATCATGGTGGGCGCCTACGGCGTTCACTATAGCAGGATGCTCTCCGTATTTCTCGCAAAGCTTGGCACCAAGTATCGCGTGTGTCAATTCACTCTCTTCATCAGGCACTTTACCTATATCGTGCAGTAGACCTGCGCGTTTTGCCAGTTTTACGTTCAATCCAAGCTCTGCAGCCATTGTAGCGCACAGGTTGGCCACCTCTCGGCTGTGTTGCAATAGGTTTTGTCCATAAGACGACCTGAAACGCATCCTGCCCACATAGCGCACCAGCTCCTGGTGCATGCCTTGTATACCCAGGTCTATAGTAGTCCTTTCGCCTATCTCCAATATGTGGTCGTTCAACTGTTTGGTTGTTTTACCTACTACCTCTTCGATACGTGCTGGGTGAATCCTGCCGTCTGTTACCAGGCGCTGCAGGCTCAGCCTTGCTATCTCCCTGCGTATAGGGTCAAATCCCGATATAATGATCGCCTCAGGGGTGTCATCCACCACAAACTCGCAGCCTGTAGCAGCTTCCAGCGCGCGGATATTCCTACCCTCACGGCCTATTATCTGCCCTTTCTGCTCATCGCTTTCCAGGTTAAATACACTCACTGTATTTTCTATGGTCACCTCAGATGCAGTACGCTGAATGCTCTGTATGATCATTTTCTTAGCTTCCTTGTTGGCCTTCACTTTAGCCTCGTCCATGGCAGATTTCACATAAGTAAGAGCTTCGGCATCGGCCTCCTTCTTCATTATGTCTACCAGTTCTTTCTTAGCGTCTTCTTTGCTCAGGGCGCTTATCTGCTCCAGTTTCTGAACAAATGTTTCATGGCTCTTTTCCAACTGCTCACGTTTCGCTTTCAGCGTTTCGTTCTGCTTGTTCAGGTTTTCTTTCAGCGTTTCTACTTCTTTCTCTTTTTTGCCGAATTCTGCCTGCTTGGTAGTTATTTCCTGTTGCAACTGCTTTAGCTGGCCCTCTTTTTCTACCGTCTTTTTATTCCTTTCCAGCACTTCTGTTTCGTGCTTGGTTTTCAGCTGAATGAAATGCTCCTTTGCTTCCAGCATTTTATCCTTCTTGGTATTTTCTGCGTTGCGTTGCGCGTCTGCTATTAGTTTCTCTGCGCGGCTTTTTGCTTCGTTTACCTTTTCTGTTGCCTCTGCCAGTTTCTTTTCGGCAGTTGCTTTTGCATCTGCTTCAATCTTCTCTACATCGCTTTTAGAACTAGACTTACCGAAGAAAAAACCAGCAGCTACACCGACAAGTACTGCCGCAATAGCTACTGCTATGGTTGATATCATGTATGTTGATTTTTATTTATGATGAACAATATTATACATTTCCTTTTTTGCCTTTTGCAGTGGCTCAATAGGTATTCCGGAGTGTACAGGTACTACCCGGGATAACAGTTGATAGCTGCTATGGCCTTAAATCTCTAACGAAAAAGGAATGAAAATAAGCGGTTATACCAGGGCTTCGTCCAGTATCCGGTGAAGCTGCTGCACATGGCTGTCAAGCACATGGCCGCTCTGTTGCGATTGGTTCTTCAGTGTCTGGTATTCTACGGCAAACATTAATACGCACATGCTCAAATAATCCTGTTTGTCTTTGCCGGAGTATGAATCCTGATACTCTTTCAATTTATCATTCACAAGTGTCACTGCCTTCTTTACAGTATCTTCTTCGCCTTTTTTGATGCGTAGAGGGTACTGCCGGTCTGCAATCATCACCTGTATTTGCACCAAATCTTCGCTTTTTTCGCTCATTTCATTCATTTAACATGCTGATGCAGTGGTCTACCACTTTTATCATATCATTCAACTTTCGCTTCAGGTCGCCCTTATCTCCGGTTTCAATTTCCGTTAAATTTTGCGCTAATCTAAGAATTTTTATTTTCTCATTCAGGGTATCTACTGTTTCCTTATAATTCTCTGTAGATTCTTTTACCCGTTTCAACTCCTCTTTCAGCTTCAGGTTTTCGGCGCGCAGCTCGTCCATCCGCGTTTTTATACGCTTGGCTTTCTGCAATATTTCCTCAAATTTTACGGAATTACCGGCCACTTTCACTTAGATTTTACTCAAACGTACATACAATTTCTTAATATCTCTTCCACCTGCTCCACTTTTTCCCGCCATCGCTACACCATTTCCCAACTGCTTATCTTCCTTTAATTTTTAACATTTTCAAAAACTTCCCACACCCTCCCCGCAGCCTTGCATTTCTGGTAGGCCAGGCAGGTTTCCTTTATAGTAGTACCCAGTGGCGTATAGGTAAAGTTGAACCATTCCCTCAGCTTGGCATTATTGAACTCGAAATTAGTAGTCGCTATCCGCGCACTTTCTTTCGATACTACAGGCCTTTTTCCTGTCAACTTATGTTTCAGCCATTCGTAGCGCCAGGCCAGGGCTACCAGTCCCGGGCTTACTTTTATCTTTGGCTTCTGCACTTTCATTACCTCTGCTGCGTGGAACATCAGGTTTTTGAACGAGCTGTTCTCGCCTGATATGATGAACTTCTCCCCTTTCGCGTCGCTGTTCATCAGTAGTATCAGCGCGCGCACTACGTCGCGCACATCTACAAATCCCATTTTCCCTTCGGTATAAAAAGGCGCTCCCTTGGCCACCTCGGCAAATACCAGGTTTGGCTCACTGTCGAAGTTGCCCGCACCAAGTATGGTCGAGGGACAAGCCACCACCACATTCAGCCCCTCGGCTTCGCCGCGCCATGCCTCCAGCTCTCCCAAAAACTTGGAGCGGTAGTAGGTGATCATATCTTTCTGCTCCTGGTATTCGGTGCTTTCGTCTATCATTTTGCCTTGCTTCGGCAGGCCAAAGGCCGCCACCGAGCTTACCAGCACCAGCTTCTCCACCCCTGCAAGCAGCGCTTCGTTCACCACATTGGCGGTGCCTTCCACATTTACCTTCATCATGGTATCGAAGTCCTTTGGCAAAAACGAAATAATGGCCGCAGCGTGATATACTTTTTTTACGCCTTTCATGGCGGGCTGCAGCGAGTGCACATCTGTCACATCGCCTTCAAACCATTCTACCTTATCCGCAGCATCGCCCAGCAGGTGTATTTGCGAAGTTGCCCGCTTCAAGCCGCGCACTTGCTCGCCTTGCCTCAGCAGCTCCTTCACCAGATATGAACCCACAAAGCCATTTGCCCCGGTAACTAATATCATTTTGCCTCTGTTTTCACATCTATTTTGATGCTCAGTTCCCTCAGTTGTTTTTCATCCACAGGCGTTGGCGCATCCATCATCAGGTCGCGGCCACCGCTCGTTTTAGGAAAAGCCATGGTGTCGCGTATCGTTTCGCCACCGGTCATCAGCATCACCATCCTGTCCAGGCCGAATGCGCAACCTCCGTGTGGTGGCGCTCCGTATTTAAATGAGTTCAGCAAAAAGCCGAACTTCTGCTGCTGTGCTTCTTCGTCCAGTCCCAGCTTTTCGAATACCCTGCGCTGCAGGTCCGGGTTGTGGATACGGATAGATCCGCTGCATATCTCGTTACCATTCATTACCATGTCGTACTGCAGGGCGCGCACTTTCAGTGGCTCGCTATCGAAGTATTGCATGTCTTCCGGGTTCGGCGAGCAAAACGGGTGGTGCACAAATATCGGATTGCCTGTTTCCTCATCTTCTTCAAAAAGAGGGAAGTCAACCACCCAAAGTATACTCCATTTGCTTTCGTCTATCCAGTTGTTGCGTTTTGCCAGGTCCAGTCGCAGGTCGCCAAGCGATTTGCGCACCTTAGCTGTTTTGTCGGCAGCCAGCAACAGCAGGTCACCTTTCTCTGCGCCAAATGCCTCACCTATCGCGCGCAATTGCTCTTCGGTATAGAATTTATCTACGCTCGATTTCACGGTTCCGTCCTCGTTGAAACGAATATTTACCAATCCGCTCAATCCCCTGTGGCTCACTTTTACAAACTCGGTAAGTTCATCCAGCTGCTTGCGGGTGTAGCCTGCACTGCCTTTTGCATTTAGCCCTGCTACCAATCCGCCCGATGTTACTGCATTGTTGAACACAGGAAACTCAGACGCCGGCAATACTGCATTCAACTCCACTATAGGGCAGTCGAAACGCAGGTCGGGCTTATCGCTACCATACTTCTGCATGGCATTGGCGTAGGTAATGCGCTCTACCGCAGGCACATCTACATTTATCGTTTTCTTGAAAAGTGTTTTTATCAATCCCTCAAACATGTTCAACACATCGTCCTGCTCCACAAAGCTCATTTCGCAGTCTACCTGGGTAAACTCCGGCTGGCGGTCGCCACGGAAGTCCTCGTCCCTGTAGCATTTCACTATCTGGAAGTACCTGTCCATACCAGCCACCATCAGTAGCTGCTTCAGTATCTGCGGCGACTGTGGCAAGGCGTAAAAGCTACCAGGTACCAGGCGCGAAGGCACCAAAAAGTCGCGCGCACCCTCCGGTGTACTCTTTATAAAGCTAGGCGTTTCTATTTCGCAGAAATCATTGCCCGACAGGTATTCCCTTATTACAGAGGCAATTTTGGCCCTCATCAGCAACCTGTCGCGCAATACCGGCCTGCGTATATCCAGGTAGCGGTATTTCAGGCGCAGCTCCTCGTTGCCGTCGGTGTTAGTCTCTATCATAAATGGCGGCACTTCGCTCGCATTCAGTATAGTAAACTCGCTCACCACTATTTCTATATCGCCTGTATCTATCTTATTGCTCTTGCTGCTGCGCTCTACCACAGTGCCTATGGCCTGCACCACAAACTCCCGGCCCAGCTTGCGCGCACGCAGGCAAAGGTCGGCATTGGTATCCATATTAAAGGCCAGCTGGGTAATGCCGTAGCGGTCGCGCAGGTCCACGAAGGTCAATCCCCCAAGGTCGCGCGTACCCTGCACCCAACCTGCAAGCGTTACACTTTTAGAAACATCACTGAGCCTCAGCTCTCCACAAGTACTTGTCCTGAACATTATATTAAAATTGAAGTGTGCGAATATAGAGTAATAAGGGATTTGGATGGGCTGTAAACTATCATAAATAGCATCTTACCACATGTTTCTTGTCATTCCCGTTAATTCTTTTGTCTCGTCAACCATCACATTTTTGTCCGCTTTTTGTTACCATTCCAGCATTTACAAACAATTTATTATCAACTCATTACAACCATCAATTGGGTGAATCCCATGTACGCTTTTTGGGTAAAAGCCACAAACCTGACACTAATCCTGACACCAACTTTTATTTC
>DLGO01000067.1:0-40213 GCA_002482725.1 Bacteroidetes bacterium UBA7692
AACCACCACTGGCACTCTTCGGTAGAGTCTATATGGCCGGAGAATACAAGGGTAGAGGTAGCTTCTCCGCTTGGCTCTATAGTTGCTGTTACGTTGGCCGATTCCTGTATGGGGAACAGGAAATCCAGCACAGTATTGTTGCGCATCAGGTCGTTGTAGGTCACCACGGCATTTAGTATGGCCAGAGCCAATGCTGCATATGGGTTAAAGAAAAATACAGCAACGCTTAACCAGTAAAGTCCTGCATATATCTTCATTTTCCTGAACTTGGCCCCAAGGGCAGCCTTGAAGGGCTGAAAGCTGACATTGCTGCCAAATTTTTCAAGTTCGCTTTTTACAAACAACTGCGCGCCTTTTTCGGCTTCGCTGCCTGCCAGGCGTGGTCCGTAGGTGGTTATAATGGTATCGATGAACTGTATCAAGGCTTGTATCTGTTTGAAGTGTTGTAAAGAAGCACAAGGAATAGGCCAAACAGCATCCAGAATGGTGTGTAGGCCAGGTTAATATATCCATGTATGGCATACTGGCTGTGGTACTCCCACGGGCAGGCACCCGTAAGCTTATCCAGTATAAAGCCGGTAACATACTCTACGGCAAATATGCTTACTGCAAAAAATATCAGCTGGAGTATGATATGGTATCCTTTGACTTTAGGGTAAAAGAAGTTCATCAGGAAATAGGCCGGGCCATATATAAACGCCATCCACACATAGCTCTGCCCTTTCAGTTGCCAGCTAAAGCTGCCGCCCTCTGCCACCGCAAAGTAGTTGTCGAAGAATGCGGTGAATATGATTTCGGTAAAAACGCCTGTGGTAGCGAACAAAAAGTAGCCGAAAAGCCACTTTGGTATGTAGAAATTATCCAATGACATAAGCCGGGGAATTGAGCTACGATATTAACTAAAATGCCATGAACCGTAACCTAATTAATACAGGAACGTATATTCCTGCACATTTCAACAAAATGAAAAAAATCCTCATGTCATTGTTGTTGATTGCCTTTGTTATGTCATCCGGTGCCACTGCATACCGCAAGTGTCCACCAGGCAATGACTTCGACAAGGTGGTCAGCTACTTCAGCAACCTTTCCCTCAGCGTCAAAAAGGCGGATAATCCTTCGTTGTACTACGAAATATTCAAATGGATAGGCACAGGCTACCGCTGGGGTGGCAGCAGCAAAACAGGTGCTGATTGCTCTGGTTTTGTACGCACCATTTACGAAGGCGTTTACGGAAAACTGTTTCCCGGAACATCGCGCAGCTTCTTCGACAATTGCCGCGAGGTGCCATCGGATGCTATTGCCGAGGGCGACCTGGTTTTCTTTCGTATCAACTCATCTCAGATAACCCACGTAGGCATATACCTGCAATACGGCAAGTTTGCCCATGCCAGCACTTCCAAAGGCGTCATTATCTCCGACCTCAGCGACCCTTATTTTCATAAGTATTTCTACAAAGCTGCCCGCTATGACCTGCTTACTGTAGGGCTGAATGAAAAGGAGAATTAAAGACCTTTTATAAATCATGTATTTGTTTGGAAGATTTAATGAATAATTGTTTGGCTAACCCTTAATTTAGCCGCTCAATTAACAAGTAATCGTTTTATGCAAATTATAAATCCTGCAACTGAAAAAGTAATTGCAGACCTGAAAGAAGACTCCACCACTACCCTGGAACATAAATTACGCCTTTTACAATTCGGCCAGGTTAAATGGGCAGCAGTACCATTGACCGAAAGGATTGCAGTGATGAAAAGATTCTCTGCCCTGCTGGAAGAGCATACCGAAACCTTGGCTGCCATACTTACTTCTGAAGTAGGCAAACCGCTTCAGCAATCGCGCAACGAAATAAATGGTGCCCGTGCACGTATCAAATGGCTGAAAGACCACGCAGTAAAATACCTTTCTGACGAAGAGATGTATGCTGACGAAAAGATAAGCGAGGTAATCAGCTACGAGCCACTTGGTGTGGTGTGCAACATCTCTGCGTGGAACTACCCCTTCCTGGTTGGTGTAAACGTATTTGTACCGGCATTGCTTGCGGGTAATGCGGTTATGTACAAGCCATCTGAGCATGCTACCCTTACTGGTATAGAAATAGAAAAATACCTGAAACAGGCAGGTGTACCCGACGATGTATTCCACGTAGCAGTGGGTGCAGGCAAGGTGGGTAAAGCTTTGCTTGAGCTTCCTTTCGATGGATACTATTTCACAGGTTCATACAAAACTGGTAAGCATATATACGAGGCCGTAGCCCACAAAATGGTTCCTTGCCAGCTGGAGCTTGGTGGCAAAGATCCTTTGTATGTGGCAAACGACGTTACAGATATTAAGAGTGTGGTGGCCGGAACGGCGGATGGCGCCTTCTACAACAACGGTCAAAGCTGTTGCTCTGTGGAGCGCATATATGTGCATGAAGATATTTACGAAGAGTACGTAAAGGAATTTGAAAAAGAAGTGAAATCGTGGAAAGTAGGAAAGCCTACGGACGAAGGAGTATATATTACTGTACTGACCCGCGAGGAGCAGATAGGCGTGTTGGAAGCCCAGGTGAAAGATGCCATACACAAAGGTGCTGTATTGCTTACAGGAGGCAAACGCCTGGACCAGCCCGGATACTACTTCCAGCCTACGGTTATCCGCGATGCGCAAAACGATATGCTGGTAATGCAGGAAGAGAGCTTTGGCCCTATCATAGGTATTGCCAAGGTAAAGGACGATGCAGAGGCTATAAAACTAATGAACGATACCGCTTATGGATTAACGGCTGCGGTATATACAGCAGATAAAGAACGTGCAGATGCTATACTGGCAAATGTAAACAGCGGCACAGGCTACTGGAACTGCTGCGACCGTGTAAGCGCTGCTTTGCCATGGAGCGGCAGAAAGCATTCGGGCTTTGGCTCTACGCTTTCGCACTCAGGCTTGCGTGCTTTCACCAAAACTAAATCACTCCACCTCAGGAAATAATACTGGCTTATGCAAAAGGACATCTCTATAGTTGGTGCAGGGCTTGTTGGCTCTTTACTGGCCTGTTATATGGCTAAGAGAGGGCATAAGGTAAATGTATATGAGCGTAGGCCCGACATGCGCAAAGCAGGTTACATCGGCGGCCGCTCTATCAACCTGGCACTGAGCGAAAGGGGATGGGCTGCCTTGGATAAGATAGGACTGCGACAGCAAATAGAGGCTATAGGCATACCCATGTATGGCCGGGTGATACATCAGGCAGATGGCGATACCATGTTCCAGCCTTATGGCAAGGACAACCAGGCCATATACAGCGTTAGCCGTGGCGCGCTGAACGAAACCCTGGTGAACCTGGCAGAACAGCATGATAAAGTGCAGATACACTTTAACCATACCTGCACAGATGCGGAATTTGCTACTGATAAACTGGAGTTTCTGAATACGGAAAATGGTAGTAAGCTTGAGGTGAAATCTGATGTGGTATTGGCTACCGATGGTGCTTTCAGTGAAGTGCGCTTCAAAATGCAGCGCACAGGTCAGTTCAATCTGAGCCAGCAGTATGAGAACTACGGTTATAAAGAATTACACATTCCTGCAAATGCAGATGGTAGTTTTGCTATAGAAAAGAATGCGCTTCATATCTGGCCGCGCCAGAGTTTTATGATGATTGCATTGCCTAACCCGGATGGCAGCTTTACCTGTACTTTGTTTGCTCCCTACCAAGGCGAAAACTCACTGGCTGAGTTAACCTCTGCAGAAGCGGTAGATATTTACTTTAAAAAGTTTTTTGCAGATGTAATTCCCTTAATGCCTGATTTGCAGCATGATTTTTTCAGCAACCCCACAGGCTCATTGGTTACGGTTAAGTGTTTCCCATGGAAGCGCAATAATACCTGCCTGATAGGTGATGCAGCCCATGCCATAGTGCCGTTTTACGGGCAGGGCATGAACTGTGGCTTTGAAGATGTGCGCGAACTGGATGAGCTATTGGGTTCGGAAGAGAACTGGGATGCTGCACTTACGGCATTCGAAAAACAACGCAAGCCAAATACAGACGCTATAGCAGATTTGGCACTATATAACTTTATAGAAATGCGCGATTTAAGCGGAAGGGACGATTTTCAGCTTCGCCTGAAAATAGAAAAACACATTGCTGCAGCTTTTCCTGACAAATTTATGACACTATACAGCATGGTGACATTCAACCAAACACCCTACTTTACAGCTCTTAACAAGGGAAAGGAACAAAGTGTATTGCTGGATAGGATAATGGCGTTGCCGGATATTGAAGATAAATGGCAGGGAGAGGAGGTGTTGGCTATGGCAAAAGATTGGCTGGAAAATACAGCGGCCGCTAAAAATTAAAATAAAGAGGATGAAACCATACCTGTTATTGCTTGTCTGCATCTTAGGTTTAAATAAGCTTCACGCACAGTTTAAAGATAGCAGGCTGCAGCACCAGATATTGGTGATGCTTCAACCACAGGCGTCGCTGGATGAGTTTACCTCTGTATCGGGCAATGTGGTATTGAAGGAAGTATTATCGCCCAGTATGAAAATCTATCTTTTGGAAAAGAAAGACGGAGGGGTATTTTCTGAAGAACAACTAGGGTCATTCAATAGTATAAAAGCGGTAAAATACGTTCAGCATAATCATGGCGTTAAAAATAGAAGCCTGATACCAAACGATCCTAATTTTGGCAACCAATGGAATATGCTCAATACGGGGCAAACCGGAGGCTTTGCCGGTGCCGATATTGAGGCTACCCGTGCCTGGGAAGTAAATAGCAGTAACCTGACAAAATCCGGTGATACAATAGTGGTAGCCGTAATTGATGATTACTTTGATACTACGCATGTAGACCTGAACTTCTATACCAACCCGCACGAAATAGCAGGTGATAGTATAGATAATGATGGCAATGGGTACATAGATGATATCCGTGGTTGGAATGCCTATGATAATAATGCTAATGTGCAGAATACCAGCTTTGCCAATCACCCAAACCACGTTTCGGGTATAGTTGGTGCAAAGGGAAATAAAAGGCAGGGAGTGGCAGGTGTATGCTGGGGTGTCAAAATTCTTCCTGTGGCCGGTTCCTCTGAGGTTGAGTCAGATGTAGTAAAGGCTTATGCCTATGTAATAGCTATGCGTAAGCTGTACAATGAAACCAATGGAGCTAAAGGTGCATTTATCGTGGCGTCCAATTCATCTTTCGGCACAGACTATGGCAAGCCGGCAGATTTTCCAATATGGTGTGCGCTATACGATTCTATGGGTGCGCAGGGAATCATTTCTGCTACTTCTACTGCCAACCTGAACATAAACGTAGATAATGCGGGAGATATACCTACCACCTGCCCCAGCAAATGGATGGTTGCCGTTAACTCAACAGAGTCGCACGACTACCGTACAGGTGCGGGGTATGGGGTTATCAGTATAGACATGGGCGCTCCGGGTCAGGGTATCTATTCTACCGTTGCTAATAATAACTACAGCCCCCTGACAGGCACTTCTATGGCTTCGCCCCATGTAGCCGGAACCATAGCAGCTATGTTTGCGGAGGCCTGCCCAAGGTTTGTAAATGCTTATAAGGCATCTCCCGATACTATGGCACTGCTTATGCGCGATTGGCTTTTGGCTGGCGCAGAGGTAGTTCCAAGGTTAAAAGGGTACACAGCAACAGGTGGCAGGGTAAATCTATACCGCTCTATAATGAACACACACCAGTACAATTGCGATAGTTGCAGCTTTTCTGTAGATGCTGCAAAGCAAAATATCACCTGCAATAAGGCAAATGATGGGGCTATAAGCCTTGCTTTAACTCCTGCAACAGCCTACCAATACATGTGGAGCGATACCAACAGCAGTACTTCACGTACAGGATTGAAGCCGGGATACTACGGGGTAAGTGTTACAGATACTGCTAACTGCAGCCAGCAGGTTTTCCTGTCAATCGATGAGCCGGATACTATTATAGTTTCAGGTTTTCAGTTAGTTGGTAGCGGTTCTACGCGCAACCTGATAGTAAATGCAACTGCCGGGTTAGAAGCACTTACGTATTCATTGGACGACAGCGTTTACCAAAGCAGCAACATATTTGTTGTAGGGGATATGACCAGTTTTACCATCTACATTAAGAACAGCAGTGGTTGCGTGGTGGTTAAAAATTATGTGGTGTTTGGAGTAAAGGATGCTGAAGTGGTTGGAGATATAGCTGTTTTTCCCAATCCGGCCAACGGACTTATAAATTTAAAAATAAATATGTTTCGTTCTCAGGACTTGAATACCAACATCCTGGATATGCTGGGCAGGGTTGTACTACAGGAAAAAGTAGTATCTAAAGCTGGGGAGCAGGTGTATAGTTTTAATGTCACCCAATTGCCGGATGGCTTATATGCGCTACACATTCAGGAGTTGGGCTATTCCACCAAAATCCTGGTAAAGCATTAGGATTTTGACTTATTCACAACTTTTCTCACAATATTATACCTGATTTTAAACTAAGCCTTGATTTCATTCGTTGTGTGTTTTATATTGCATGAGTGAACGAATTATAGTACATTCGCCACTCTTTTGAAAAAACCTTCGTTTACATAAAATAAATTATCCAATCATGAGGCAACTCAAGATTTCTAAGTCTATAACCAACCGTGAAAGCCAGTCTATTGAAAAATATCTTCAGGAGATAGGCAAGGAAGACTTGCTTACACCGGAAGAGGAGGTGGATCTTGCCCGCAGGATCCGTGCAGGCGATCAATTGGCATTAGAGAAATTGACACGCGCAAATTTGCGTTTCGTGGTATCCGTTGCCAAGCAATATCAGAACAACTCACTTTCGCTGAATGACCTTATCAACGAGGGCAACCTTGGTTTGGTTAAGGCTGCTCAGAAATTTGATGAAACACGTGGTTTCAAATTTATATCTTATGCAGTATGGTGGATCCGTCAGTCTATCATTCAGGCTTTGGCAGAGCACAGCCGTTTGGTTCGTTTGCCTTTGAACAAAGTAGGATCGCTTACTAAGATAAACAAAGCATTTTCTGACCTGGAGCAAAAATTCCAGCGTGAGCCTACACCTGAGGAGTTGGCCGAAATACTGGAGATAACAATAGAGGAAGTAGAGGCTACCCTTGGTATCTCTGCCCGCCACGTATCTATGGATGCGCCTTTCACCGATGGTGAATCGAATGCATTGATAGACGTGTTGGAAAATCCTAACGCAGATAAAACCGACTCGCACCTGGATTACAAAGAGAGCTTGCGCCAGGAAACTGAGCGTACCCTTTCTTCGCTTACCGACAGGGAGAGGGAAGTTATCAAACGTTTCTTTGGTATAGGTGTAGAGCACCCGCAAACATTGGAAGATATAGGCGAAGAGCTTGGTATCACCCGCGAGCGTATACGCCAGATCAAAGACAAGGCAATTACCAAATTGCGTTCTCAGAGCCGTAGCAAATCATTGAAAGCATATCTTGGCCAATAAGCCATATGCTCATTCAACATATCAAAAGGCACAACGATTTTCGTTGTGCCTTTTTTGTTTGCGAGCTGCTGTTATCTGTATTTGTAATGCTGCTATATCAGTAGCAGACTTTCTATTCAGACTGGGTATCGGTGGTTGCTCCCTCGTTTAAATATTCGTGAAACTTTTTGCCTGCAATCTTACTATCTACCATGCTTGTCAATATCTGGAAAAGCAACCTGTTCTGGTTCAAAATGGATTTTTGCGGTAGATCTGTCAACTGTTCCTTAAGTGCTGTTAGCTCTGCAGTATTTTTTATGTCGTTGGACGAAGTGATTTTCAGGAACCTGATCATAATCTGTTCAAATTCCCCTTTAAAGTCGTTGCGCAGCAAATAGCGGTTAAAGTTTTGAATGGTATCATTCACCATTTGCTGATTGCCTGTTTCTATCTGGGCAATCAATTCGTAAAAGTACAGCGCTGCCCGCATATCTACCCTTATGTTAGAGAAGATGTAGTCACTGAACTCCCGCATCATATTCAGTACCTGCTCATACTCACCAAACTCTGCATATCCGCTTACGCAGGCTATTATAAGGGTGGCCTGCACGTCGGGCTTTATTTTTTCTATATAAAGCTTCAGTAGTTCATGTGCTTCGTTTATTGTTTGCTTTAAGCCGGCCTTGTCTTTAATAAAGTCATAGTAGGCCATATTGGAGTTGATGATGAATGTGGCGGCTGCTATACGTTCTATTTCGTTGTGTGTTGTGCAATCGCGTATAGCCTTAATTGCCTTCTCCATCATGTCAGGTTGTTGCAAGATATATCCGTATGTGGCTAATTGCGCGCATAGCGAAAGATAGGCAAGGTTGCGTTGCTTTTTTACAGCAGGGGTTTTATCCAGCAGGTTAACAATATGTTCAAATGCATCTGCCGCCAGGTCGTATTTGTTTGAAATGGAATAAAACTGACCCTTAATAATCCAAAAGTCCAGTTTGGCCTTTACGCTAAGGGCACTTTGCTCCGAAAGCATCAAATCACTATTCATTATTTGTTCAAACTTAGAAAGCCCTTCGGGAGTTCTAAGGGTAAAACTCTGGTTCAGCAGTTCCATTTGTTCTGATAGCAGTACCTGGTATTCGATATGGTTTTGCTTTTTTGCCGATATTTCCTGAAGCAGCCTTATGGTATTCTCCCTATCCTCTTTGTCCACTATTGCGCGCGATTGGAATAGCTGTAGCATCACTTCCAACAGTTCTATATGCTGTGTAAGGAATTCATTTTCCTCTGCTATATGCAATGCTTTTTTCAGTAGCTTTTTTACTACATCGAATGCCGATTTTTTAACGAACAGGTCTATCTGAATAATCAGTTCGTTTACTTCTGCCAGCGGACTTTGCCTTGAATGAAACTGATACGCACTATCCAGCAAAATTTGCCCTAGTTGGTTGCGCACTATAGCTAAGCTGCCATTGGGTGCAGCTTTTTTAAACCGGGCAGCTATTTTTTCACCGTCCTCCCCATATTTTACCATTAAGCCCAGCAGGGTGCTGACTTGTGTCTTTTTTCCTTCGCCCGCTAGTTTTTCAACGACTTTCAGCTCTTCCCTGCTCAGGCTCTTTATTATATTTTCTACGGATCCCATGTGGTTGTAAATTATTGATGGTTAACTATTTGTGTGCTTATCAGGTATTTTTTGAATTAATAATTATACAAAAATTGAATTGATATTCCTAGGCCATGGAAATATGTTTGTGAAACAGATGGTAAATAAAAAAATAGAAATTATGAAAAATTCAATGTTACTAGTTGTAATAGCAACACTTATAGGTTTAAATGCCTGTAAAAAGGATGAAGGTACAAGCGGAAGTAAAGATTATACGCTGGAAATGAAAGTAAATGGCACATTGTGGACGGCTGAAAAAAACCAGGCAGGCTCATATATACCAAGCAGAAAATCCATTTCGCTTACCGGGCAAAAGGGGGATGAGATCATTTTGCTGAACAGAGATTCAATTACCTCAACAGGAACTTATAATATGCCATCGGGTTCTATTACGGTTCATTACATCAAAAACGGTGCTCTTAAAATTTATACTCTATCAAGCTCTAAGCCAAAGTCACATGGCTCTGTAACGCTTTTATCCCTTACCAATAGCCCCTTACCTGATGGTCAATACCCTGAAGCTAATTTTGACGGAGTGTTGTACGATAGCTTTAATGCGGATTCTATTGTTGTTACCGAAGGTAAATTAAGGTATCAGTAGAGTTTATATCCAATTCATTACCTCTTTAATCAACACAGGCATCATGAAAAAAATACTGTTTTTCGTTCTTCCTTTGCTTTACTCGCTTGGCGCAGCTGCTTATTGCAGGGTGGATACAGTTTATAATTACAGCTATCCGGACAATGGTGCCATAAGGGAGACTGTAAACAGGCGCATATACACCTATACGGCCGATTCGCTGGTTGCTACCGATGAGTATCAGGTATATGATGCTACTACATCTGCTTATGTGAGGCAGTCGAAAGTGATTTCGCAATATAACGCGGCAAGAAAGCTGGTGTTCGAGTCTTCACAGTCGTACAGCACAAGCGCCAATAATTGGGTGGATGCAGGCAGAAGGTATTACACCTATTCTCCGGCAGGTTTTTTGATAAAAGATTCGGTTTCTTATGCAGGTACTCCAACCTGGACCCAAGGCCCCAGGTTTACCTATACAGTAAATGTTGATGGAAATCGCGTGGTAACCTTGCGCGAGATTTGGGACTTTGCTTCGGGTGGATTTGTGCCAACATCAAGGACTACATCTAAGTATAATGGCTTACAATTAGTGGCAGATACGGCCCGCTACTATAATCTCTCCATATCATCATTTGAAAATGGCTCTATAAGGCAGTATAGCAGGAATGGAGCTGGCACAGTGATACAAACACTTCTCTACTTTTGGGATGCAGCTACAAGCAGTTATTATACCAAAGGCCGTGATTCATATAATGTTACAGGATTAACCTTTGTAACCTTTGAAAGCTATGAGCAAAAAGCCGGCCCCACCAGTCCATGGGTATATAAAACGAAAGCTTTTCAGCGCTACGACATGGTTAACATGGTATTGCTGGAGCGCAAGGACCTGAAATACGATGCCGGAACCAGTGTATGGGATACTACAAAAAAAACAACCTATACCTACAACGGTAGTTATGATTTAACATCGAAGGATATATATTCTTTTGATAAAGACCTGCAGGAGTACACCACCAGGGACCAAACAGTATATCGCTGTGCATCCACAACGGTAGGAATAGAGGATATCGAAGAAGATAAAATATTTTCTGCTTATCCCAACCCTGTTTCCTCGGGCTTTATTACCATCAATTCTTTGGGTAAAGCACACTATGCTTTAGTAGACTTAAGAGGGGCATTGGTGCAGCAAGGAAATTTGGGTACAGGCGAAAACAGGGTTCAGCTGGAATCTTTGTTGGCCGGTATTTACATACTAAAGGTAGGCAACCAGTCGCAAAAGGTTGTGATACAATAATTCAATCATCTAATTAAAAAACGAAAACATGAAAAACTTATCTAAAAGCAGCTTTTTGTTGGCTTGCATGGCGCTCATCTTTTTTTCGGGCTGCAAAAAAGATACCCCTGTAACAACTGATACTATTCCACCTTCTATGAGCCTGACTATATCAGGTGGTGGAACCTCTAAAACATTTACGGATGCAGGGGACTATTCCACCGGCATATTCAACCTGAAACCCTCCACCAAATATACCATTACATCTTCGGTTGCCGACTCCGGCGGGGTGCAGAGCTTAAGGCTTACATTGGCCAAGTTATTGATAAGCCAGAATATAACGGGTGCGCCTGCAAATACAGAAACCGAAACGTCTTTCGATAAGAACTATTCTATAGCAGGCTCTGCCAGCGATCCATATAAGAGCTTTCTACTATCGGGCAATTTTGTAACACCGGATGCGGCAAATGGCTCTTTCAGTTTTACCATTTCTTCAAACGGCAGGGACTACAGGCCAAACCTTTCTACGGTTTTGGTGAATGTGAATGTAGAGGATAACCCTGTTGGTGGCTACGGCTGGGTTACGTTTTAACTATAGCAGTCAAGCGTATAGGTTATTACGGTTGCTATATGCTTGCGGTTGGGCACATTTGAAAAAATCATTTTTAAAAGGAATAACAAATGAAAAACTTACTCTTAATTATCATACTCGCCATTAGTTCATTTGCTGCAAATGCAGAATGCAGGCCCGATACAGCTTTTAAATACAATTACCTTACGGGTACTTCTATAAAGGAACTAACAGGCAGGGTAATTTATACCTATAACACAGCAGGTAACCAAACGTCTTATTTGGTTCAAAACTGGCAGAGTGCTACAAGCACCTGGCAGAACAGCTCTCAGCGCATTGCTGTATTTAATGCTGCGGGTTTTGAAACGGAATATACAGGGCAGTTATGGAATACCACCTCCAACACATGGGTAAATGACAGCCGCTATAGTTTTGTGTATGATGCAGCCAATAACATATTAGAGCAGGTTTACCAGACCTGGGTAGGCGGAGCATGGCAAGGGTCTACCAAGTACAACTATACATACAATGCGGCCAATAAGCGCACGCTGGAGGTTCTGCAATATTGGAACACCACTACTAATGCCTGGCAGAACAACAATAAAACGATAGTGAATTATGATGCTGCCAACAATAATGTGGAAAGCATAACCCAAGGCTGGGATGCCACGGCAATGGCCTGGAACAATAACTCTAGAATAAGCAGAAGCTATGATGCCAATAACCGGGAGACCGAATATGTGTACCAGGGTTGGAACAACCCCGGCGGATGGGAAAACAGCAGCCGCGGAACAACTACCTATAATACCGGTGGTGCCAGGATAGGCGACCTTGGCTACCAATGGAATCTTGGTAGCTGGGTGCTTACTTCCAGAACCACTTACACTTATAATACAGATGCGTTGATAACGGAATATTTGTATGAGCAGTATGATAATTCAACAATGACCTTACGTAACAACTTCAGGACCTTGACTACCTATACTGCCAGTAAACAGATTGAAACAGAAACAGGGCAAAGCTGGGAACTGGCCAGTAATAGTTGGTTAAATTACAGCTTAAGAACAAGGACCTATAATAGTAATGGTATGCTTACTGTTTATCTGGAGCAGAATTGGAATGCTTCGGCTAACAGTTGGGTGAATGATCAGGGAACTACCAGAACATACAATGCCAGCAATGATGTAATTTCGTGGGAGTTTTATGGTGACTGGAATGCAACGGCAAACTACTACAACTCGCACTCCTACGACGAATACCGTTGCACGCAGATTGGTGTTGGCATAAATGATTTGATACCAGAATCGGAATGGAATATTTACCCTAATCCCGTGACGGCAAAAGCGGCAACGATATATGTATCGAAAAGCACAGACTACTCTATAACAGACCTGATGGGCAAAGTAATAAATGAGGGCAGTTTAGACGCAGGAGTAAATCCTATTGAGCTCAACACCGCATCCGCAGGGATTTATATAATACGGATAGGTGCTCAGGTTAAAAAGATTGTGGTGGAATAAGGGATAGTCTTGGATTTTTAATGATGATGAGGGCACAACTATATTTAGTTGTGCCTTTTTTTGAGGGGTTCTTCATCTAATTAAAAAAAGCGGCCCCATTGCTGGAAGCCGCTTTGCTTTGCCCGGTTTATCTTGCTTGTTACTTCTGGGCCAGGTAATGTGTCAGGTCATCAACACTGCTGCTGAAGTTGAACTCCTGGTTCAGGGTAAAGTAGTTTTGCTTGTCTATTACTTTGTCGTACATCATTTTGGCTACCTCCAGTTTGGTGCTTTCAAAGGCAAACTGGTTCATAAGCTCACCTACCTGTGCACTGCTGAAATCGTAGTATGGTATTGCTTGTTTCAATATACCCATCTTAGAACTTTCGAAGGCAGTTTTGTTTATGGTGTTTTTCAATTGAGCAAAGGTGCCTGCATCCATCAGGTGGTAAACCGGCTGTGGTGCCTGTACTACAGGGAACTGGCAAGCAGGCTCAGGAATACAGTTGTCATTATTTCCACGGTCATCATACCATCCGTCGTTGTTATTTGGCCTTTGTGGAGTGTTCAATGCATACTGGCTCTCAATTATAAAGTTCCTGTACATA
The DNA here is from genome assembly GCA_002482725.1 of Bacteroidetes bacterium UBA7692. Classification (GTDB taxonomy): domain Bacteria; phylum Bacteroidota; class Bacteroidia; order Chitinophagales; family LD1; genus UBA7692. The sequence goes on from DLGO01000067.1 coordinate 13,631, forward strand.
TCTATGGTAGCAAATATTTGTGTGTTGGCAGGTATGTTTATCATACCATTGAAGTGCTGTCTGGTAACTCTGTTCCCACGGAAGTTTCTTACACTTACAACTTTCAAGGTATGGTTGCCGGGCATCAGGTTGGGCATTACTGCACGGTTGCTTTGCTGGTTTACTTGTTTGCCATCTATCCATGCTATAAAAGCCATGTTGTTGTCCAGCCTCAACTCCAGGTTAGAGCGTTTTGCGAAGTGCTGTGCAGATACCATAGTGGTAAATACCAGCATCATTGTTATCAAGCCTAAACCTTTCAATCCTTGTGTAAAAATGTTTTTCATAACCTGTTTTCTCCTGTATGTTTTTGGTGAAGAAATATTATGCAGATATGATGTGCGTTTAGGAGATTGGTTTAAAATTAAAATGGAATTATTTTTTGCCCCTGCTGCCAATCCTTTGCTGTGCAATGGTTTCAGTAGATGCAAAAAAGTGTAAAAACAACAAAGGCGCTCCATGGAGCGCCTTTGTTTATAGCCTCAGCCGAAAATATTATTTAGCGTTCAATGCTGCTTCTATTTCAGCAATTACATCTGCTTCATTTACGCTTTTGCGTGCAGATATAGATGAGATAACCTTACCATCGCGGCCTACCAGAAATTTGTGGAAGTTCCAGTCAACTTTGCTGTCTACTGTACCGTTTTCTTCTTTGGTGGTAAGGTATTGGTATAGCGGGTGAATGTCTTTGCCCTTTACAGATATTTTAGAGAAAATGGGGAAAGTAACCGCATATTCTTTGGTGCAGAATTGTTTGATCTCCTTATCAGAACCCGGCTCCTGGCTCATAAAGTTGTTAGCAGGGAAGCCCAATACTACAAGTCCTTTGCTGTTGTATTTTTTATAAAGGGCCTCTATGTCTTTGTACTGTGGAGTATTGCCGCAAAAGCTTGCCACGTTTACAAATAGCAGTACTTTACCTTTATAGTTGGCAAGTGAAACCTCTTTGCCATCTATATCCTTCATTTTGTAATCGTAAACAGATTTAGAAGAAGGTACCAGTAACATTAGCAATAAGAATGAAATCAATTTCATGAGATATTATGTTTTGTTTTATAACGGAACAAACGTAAAGCTAAAGAGTTTAGATTGGAGCTTACATAGATTAATTTAACTAAAAGCAATCCCGGATTATTAATAAAAGGCATCCCTTATATGGAATATTTCGGGCCGGCCTGCTTTAATAGTTACTGATATTATATCAAACCGTATTTCTCCTTTCCGCGAGTTCTGGTGCATATATTCCTCAGATGCCTGGTGAAATAACTCCACTTTTTTATCTGTAATACTTTCTTCAGGCATGCCATATTTTGAGCTGGTCCTTGTCTTTACTTCGCAGAATACGGTTAAGGGGCCTTCAATAAAAATAATGTCTATTTCTGATCGTTTATACCTGTAGTTTTGGATGAGTATAGCGTTTCCAAGCCCACGCAGGTAGTCTGCGGCTATCTGTTCCCCGGTAATTCCTAAGTCATTGTGGGCTGCCATTTGCGCCAAAATGACACAAGATTTTCAACTTTTCAAACTTAAAACTGACAAATCATGATTTTTTCTGACAAAATTATCTAATGGCACAATGATTGATAAACAGAGGTAGAATTAGAAAACAAACAAAAAAACTAATAAGCAATGGGTAAGATAATCGGAATAGACTTGGGAACAACCAATAGTTGCGTTTCTATTATGGAAGGTAATGAGCCGGTAGTAATAGCAAACGATGAAGGTAGAAGAACAACTCCTTCGATAGTTGGTTTTCTGGCAAATGGCGAGCGTAAAGTAGGTGATCCTGCTAAACGTCAGGCTATAACCAATCCAACAAAAACTATACAATCAATCAAACGTTTCATGGGTGTGCGCTACAGCGACCATTCATCTGAAGCAGGCCGTGTGCCGTATAAAGTAGTAAAAGGCGATAACGATACTATACGCGTAGATATCGATGGACGCATGTATACACCACAGGAAATTTCTGCTATGGTACTTCAGAAAATGAAGAAAACTGCAGAAGACTACCTTGGACAAACAGTTACAGAAGCGGTTATTACCGTTCCTGCATACTTCAACGATAGCCAGCGCCAGGCAACCAAAGAAGCGGGTGAAATAGCCGGCCTGACTGTGCGCAGGATATTGAACGAGCCAACAGCAGCAGCACTTGCATACGGCTTGGACAAAACAGGTAAAGACATCAAAATAGCAGTGTATGACTTGGGTGGTGGTACATTCGACGTATCGGTACTGGACCTGGGTGGTGGAGTATTTGAAGTGAAATCTACCAATGGTGATACACACTTGGGTGGCGATGACTTCGATGCAAAAATCATCGACTGGTTGGCAGACGAGTTCAAACGCGAGGAGAACATAGACCTGAGAAAAGATCCTATGGCTCTGCAACGCTTGAAAGAGGCTGCTGAAAAAGCTAAAATAGAGCTAAGCGCATCTCAGGAAACTGAAATCAACCTGCCTTATGTAACAGCGGTAGACGGAGTGCCTAAGCACCTGGTGAAAAAGCTTACAAGGGCTAAGTTTGAGCAACTGGTGGATGACTTGGTACAACGCACCTTGAAACCATGTGAGCAGGCATTGAAAGATGCAGGTTACAAGCCTGGTGATATAGACGATGTTATTCTGGTAGGAGGTTCTACCCGTATTCCTAAAATTCAGGAAGTTGTAGAGAAATTCTTTGGCAAAAAACCTTCTAAGGGAGTTAACCCTGATGAGGTGGTAGCAGTGGGTGCAGCTATACAAGGCGGTATCCTGAGCGGTGATGTAAAAGAAGATATCGTATTGGTAGACGTAACGCCGCTTTCTTTGGGTCTTGAGACTTACGGAGGTGTGTTTACCAAACTGATAGATTCCAACACAACTATCCCTACCAAAAAATCGCAGGTATTTACCACCGCAGCAGATAACCAGCCAAGCGTGGAAATCCACGTTTTGCAAGGCGAGCGTGCTATGGCGAAGGATAACAGGACCATCGGCCGTTTCCACCTGGATGGTATACCAATGGCTTCACGCGGAGTGCCTCAGGTAGAGGTTACTTTCGATATCGACAGCAACGGTATAGTACACGTTTTTGCGAAAGATAAAGGCACCGGTAAGGAGCAAAGTATCCGTATAGAAGCTACTACAGGGCTTAGCAAAGAGGAAATCGAGAAAATGCGCAACGAGGCTAAAGCTAACGAAGAAGTGGACAAAAAAGCCCGCGAAGTAGCTGAAAAGCGCAATGCAGCAGATAGCCTTGCTTTCCAGACAGAGAAGCAATTGAAAGAGTTTGGCGATAAAGTACCTGCGGAGAAAAAAGCAGAAATAGAAACAGCGCTGAATGAACTGAAAGCAACACTTGCTTCGGACAACCTGGCAGCCATAGAAGCCGCTACAGAAAAGTTGAACACTAAATGGCAGGCAGCTTCGCAGGAAATTTACGCAGCCCAGCAACAAGCAGGCGCACAAGCCGAAGGAGGTGCACAAGCTGATGCAGGAGCGGGTGCAGGCGAAGAAACTGTTAGCGATGTTGACTACGAAGAAGTTAAAGACGACAAGAAATAAAATACAGTAAATAATCTTTTACATCCCCGCGCAGCTGGCCTGCTCGGGGATTTTTTTTAAATAACCCTTATCCACACTGCCTCATAAGTAGCTTATACAGCGTCATAGCGAGGTGGTATTTTTCAACCATAAATTATAGATGTGCGCAAAGACAAAAAGCATATACCAAAACAGCACAATCCGAACAGACCCGCAAAACGCGAACGTGAACCGGATGCAAACAAACCGGCAAGGTCACTGAAACCACTACGAGAAGTAATGGCACATGTACAAGAGGCCATAACAGAACTGGGCGAAGGTGCCCTGCTACAAAAAGTGTACGATGTACTCGAAGAGCATTATAGCGAAAGCCAGGTAACCACAGCACTGGCGAAACTGGATACAAGGGGCGTAATAACCCTGGATGCCAATGGCAAAATTAAAATTCTGAAAGACGAGAAGGATGAAGCCGTATCTTCTTTCCGCGAGAAAAAGCCGGAAAAAAGAGGCCCTGCAAAAGGCCATGATGAACCAAGAACCGGCAAGGCTGAACCCAAAGGCGATATACGCGGCAGGGTAGACCTGACTAAGACAGGAGCGGCATACGTAATAGTAGATGCCCAATGGAAAGACATATACATCAACAACCGCTACGTTAATGGCGCCTTGAATGGCGATGAAGTAATGGTAGAGATTTTCCGTCCGGTGAGGAACAAACCAGAAGGTAAAATTGTATCTATCGTAAAACGCAGCCGTGAGAGCTTTAGTGGCAAAATACAAATGCAGGAGAAGTTTGCGTTTCTGGTAGCTGATGATGAAAAGCTGCCGTTCGATATATTTATACCGGCCAAGAGCCTGATGGGTGCCAAGAACCAGCAACGCGTGATAGTGCGTGTTACAGACTGGGGCAGACCGGGTAAGAACCCTTCGGGAGAGGTGGTAGAGATAATAGAAGGCGCGCGCGCCAGCGACTACGATATGAAGATGATCCTGATTCAAAAGGGATTCCATACCGAGTTTCCGCACGATGTATTAGAAGAACTTAACGGTATAAAAGATGAGATAAGTGCGGAGGAGATTAAATCCAGATTGGACCTTCGGGAAACGCTGACCTTTACCATAGACCCGATAGATGCGCGCGACTTTGATGACGCTATATCTGTGAAATACCTGGATAATGGCAACTTTGAAATAGGGGTGCACATAGCAGATGTGGCGCACTATATTAAAGAAGGAAGCCCACTAGATAGGGAAGCCGAAAAACGCGCAACTTCGGTATACCTGCCGGACAGGGTTTGCCCTATGTTGCCGGAAAAGCTATCCAACGAGTTGTGCTCACTAAGGCCAAACGAGGATAAGCTTACTTTCAGTACCATTTTTGAGTTTGACAGCAAATTCAAAGTGCACCATATTACTATTGGTAAAACCATTATCCATAGCAACCGCAGGTTTACCTATGAGGATGCACAGGAGGTAATAGAAACCGGGCAAGGCGACCATGCAGAGGAGATATTGCTGTTGAATGCAGTATCAAAAAGCATACGTGCCAAGAGATTCGAAAATGGCGCTATAGCATTTGAAAAGGACGAAGTACGCTTCCGCCTGGCAGAAGATGGTACACCATTGGACCTGTATGTAAAAACGCGTAAGGATGCTCACCTGCTGGTAGAGGATTTTATGCTGCTGGCAAATGAAACAGTAGCTAAATTTGGTTCTAAAGTGCACGAAGGCAAGCATTACCCGTTTGTATACCGTATTCACGATGCGCCTGATGAGGCTAAGCTAAAACAATTCTCCATTGCCGCACAGCGCTTTGGGTACAAACTAAGCTTCAAGAACCCGAGGCAGATAGCTGCCACCCTGAATGAGATGCTGAAAAAGATAGAGGGCAAACCGGAACAGCATGTACTGGAAAACCTAGCGATACGCACCATGGCAAAGGCTGCCTATACTACCAAGAACATAGGCCACTATGGTCTGGCAATAGAGCATTATACACACTTTACTTCGCCAATTCGCCGCTACCCCGATGTAATGGTTCACCGCCTGGTACAGGAGTTGCTTACCACCGGTAAGCATCCTTTATCGGCAGATGATCTGGAGGCACGCTGCAAAAACAGCTCGGTGATGGAGCGCCGGGCAATGGAAGCCGAGCGCGAAGCTACCCGCTACAAGCAGATAGAGTACCTGCAGGACAAGCTTGGTACAGAGTATACGGGTATAGTTACAGGTGTAATAGCTCGTGGCTTGTTTGTAGAAATGGAAGAGATAATGTGCGAGGGCATGATCGGTGTGCAGAACCTTGGCAACGAGGAATTCATCTATGATGAGGAGCAACTTCACCTGAAAGGACGCAGCAGTGGGCGCAAGTTCCTGATGGGCGACAGATTGAAGGTGCGATTGGTAAGCGCAGATTTACCCACACGTAAAGTAGACCTAGATCTGATAGAATAACAAATAGGAGAGAAGGATGTAAGGTTTAAAAACCTTACTCCTGGAACTTCTTGAATACAGGAATTACCCAGGCAACTTTGGCACTCAGGAACAGGTCAATACGGTTTGCTTTATCGGCACTGTTAGTATCAAAATTCCAGTTGCGCTGGCTTTTTGTAAAGCCGGCATCTACTTGAAATCCTCCATATAGGCTCACAAACTTTTTTCGCCTTAGCAGTATAGCACCTACGAATTGGGATACACATACACCGGAAGTTAACCGGTCGTATCCCTTGCGGTAGGTTTTATCCAGTTGTGGTATGGCTGCTGCCTTAGGGTCTATCAATATCTTGTGCTGCATAAAACCTATTCCTGTCATGAACAAAATTCCTGAATGGTTATCAGGGTTTTTACGCGAAAATGGAATTGTCTTGCCAATAAGTGCTTTTACAGTCATGCCCCTTTCCTGTAGGTAAACTGCTGTAAGTGAGTTGTCATTGGCATTAATAAAGTAGCCATCCGGTGTCGTTATCTTATCCAGTATGCCTTGTTCCTTTACAGTTTTTCCAAACAGGAAGGAGCCTTCTGCACCAACATGTATGTGGTGCTTGAACTGATATGTAAGCGCACCGCCGATACCACTGGTAAAGCCAAAACGCTTTGCCACATCTTTAAAAGGAAACATGGCAGTGTAGTGCGCTGTTATCAGCAAGGCATTACCATTGTTCTCCGTAGGGGTAACAAATGCTTTGTCGTCCTGTGCAGATAAATTGCAGCCAAAGGCAATAGACATAAAAATGATTAATACAGACCTCATGTATGCAAAAGTATTATTTTCACGCGTCGTTTAAACAAAAGTATGAAGGAAATACGCATGGTAGACCTGCAAGGGCAATACCATAAAATAAAACCCGAAGTAGATGCTGCCATGGCAGAGGTGGTGGAAAATACCCAATTTATTAAAGGACCACAGCTGAAAAAGTTTGAAGATAATCTGGCAAAATACCTGGATGTAAAACATGTAATAGGCTGTGCTAATGGTACCGATGCGTTGCAAATAGCCATGATGGCTCTTGGACTAGAGCCGGGCGATGAGGTTATAACGCCGGTTTTTACATACGCAGCTACTGTAGAAGTAGTGGCCTTGCTAAGGCTTGTTCCTGTGTTTGTAGAGGTGCATGCAGATACCTTTAATATAGATACTGATAAAATAGAAGCAGCAATAACGCCTAAAACAAAAGCGATAGTGCCGGTGCATCTGTACGGCCAGTGTGCTGATATGGAAAAGATACTGGCAATAGCTAAAAAGCATAACCTGTATGTAATAGAAGATGCGGCGCAGGCGATAGGTGCTGATTATACTTTCCGCAATGGTGAAAAGAAAAAATCAGGAACAATGGGTACCGTTGGGTGCACATCTTTCTTTCCGTCCAAGAACCTCGGCTGTTTCGGCGATGGAGGAGCGATGTTTACCAATGATGATGCCTTGGCAGAAAAGTTGAAAATGGTGGCTAATCATGGGCAGAGTGTGCAGTATAAATTTGATGAAGTGGGTGTAAACTCCCGTTTAGATACTTTGCAAGCGGCTGTGCTGGATGTGAAACTAAAATACCTGGATGAATATGCGGATGCGAGGAGAAGGTGCGCTGATTTTTACGATGCTGCTTTTGCAGGCATTGAGGGTTTGCATATCCCGGTACGCGCTTCTTTTTCAACACATGTATTTCATCAGTATACTTTAACCCTGAAAAAGGGCAATCGGGATGAACTGAGGAAATACCTGAGCAATGAAGGAATACCAACGATGGTGTACTATCCATCGCCTATTCACCTGCAAAAAGCGTACAATCCTCTCAATTTGTGGAAAGAAGGTGACTTTTCTCTTTCAGAAAACCTTTGTAAAACAGTAGTTTCGCTGCCTATACATACAGAATTTAACGAAGAACAATTTTTCTATATCACAGAAAAGGTAAAAGGATACTTTTCATCATTATAAATTAAGGACACTCACAAAATGAAAATTGCGGTAGTAGGAACAGGATATGTAGGTTTGGTTACAGGTACTTGTTTTGCAGAAACAGGGAATGATGTAGTTTGCATAGATATCAATGCAGAAAAGGTAAAACAGCTTCAAAATGGAGTTGTTCCGATTTTCGAACCGGAATTGGATATTTACTTTGAAAGAAATACCAAGCATGGTCGTCTGACCTTTACTACTTCGCTTGCTGAAGGTATAGAAGGCGCAAAGATTATTTTTCTTGCCCTGCCTACTCCCCCGGGAGAAGACGGTAGCGCAGATTTGAAGTATATACTTGGTGTGGCTAAGGATCTTGGACCCCTATTGAAAGAGTATACAGTAATAGTAAACAAGAGTACGGTACCGGTTGGTACTGCTGATAAGGTAAATGCTGTGATAGCACAAACTGCAAAAGTTGAATATTCGGTAGTGTCGAACCCTGAGTTCCTGCGTGAGGGTGTTGCGGTAGAGGATTTTATGAAGCCGGAAAGGGTAGTAGTAGGTACTAAATCGCAGAAAGCCCGCGAGTTAATGGAAGAACTTTATGAGCCATTTGTGCGTCAGGGCAATCCTATCATATTCATGGATGAGCACTCCGCAGAGGTAACTAAATATGCAGCAAATGCATTTTTGGCCACCAAGATTTCATTTATGAATGAGATAGCTAATCTGTGTGAGCTGGTAGGTGCCGATGTAGACGAGGTGCGCAGGGGTATAGGAACAGACTCGCGCATAGGCAAGCGCTTCCTGTTTGCAGGAGTGGGATATGGTGGCAGCTGTTTTCCTAAGGACGTACAAGCACTACACAAAACAGCTCAGGAAAACAACTACAGCTTCGATATATTGAAGGCTGTAATGGATGTGAATTACCGCCAGCGTGAATTGTTCTACAAAAAGATAGAGGCTAAATATGGCAAAGACCTGAGTGGAAAAACGATAGCCCTTTGGGGACTGGCGTTTAAGCCTAATACTGATGATATAAGGGAAGCTCCTGCATTATATATAATAGAGAAACTGTTGGAAGCAGGTGCTAAAGTGCGTGCTTATGACCCCGAAGCAATTGAAAATGTAAAACGTATTTTTGGAGAGAAGATATACTTTGCCAAAGATGAGTATGATGCGGTTGATACGGCAGATTTTCTGGTTATAGTTACCGAATGGAACGAGTTCCGCTCTCCTAATTTTGATAAGATAAAAGCAGCGCTTAAAGAATCTGTAATTTTTGATGGTCGTAATCTGTACGATAACGGTAAGATGAGGGAATTGGGCTTTACTTATGATAGTATAGGAAGGGAAGTTGTTTCTTAAGCTTAAAAAGAAAGTGTAGAATGAAAAAAGTATTAATAACAGGTGCGGCAGGATTTCTTGGTTCTCACCTGTGCGATAGATTTATAAAAGAGGGATACCATGTATTGGGTATGGATAACCTGATAACAGGTGACCTGCGTAATATTGAGCATCTTTTTAAGCTGGAACATTTTGAGTTCTATAACCACGATGTATCCAAATATGTACATGTGCCGGGTGACCTTGATTATATATTGCATTTTGCATCTCCGGCGAGCCCTATAGACTACCTTAAAATACCTATTCAAACACTGAAGGTAAGTTCACTGGGTACACATAATCTGCTTGGATTGGCCAAGGCAAAAGGTGCGAGGATACTGGTAGCCTCTACATCAGAGGTTTATGGTGACCCGCTTGTACATCCGCAAAACGAAGACTATTGGGGTAATGTGAATCCTGTCGGCCCACGCGGTGTTTATGACGAGGCCAAGCGTTTTCAAGAGGCAATAACAATGGCTTATCATACATTTCATGGTGTGGAAACGCGTATTGTACGTATTTTCAATACCTATGGTCCGCGAATGAGATTGAACGACGGACGTGTATTACCCGCATTTATTGGTCAGGCGCTCAGGGGCGAAGACCTTACTATGTTTGGCGATGGTTCCCAGACACGTTCATTTTGCTATGTAGATGATCTGGTAGATGGCATATACCGATTGCTGATGAGCGACTATGTGCAACCAATGAACATAGGCAACCCATCGGAGATAACCATAAGGGAGTTTGGCGAAGAGATATTGAAACTGACCGGTGCAAACCAGCAGTTGATATCCAAACCACTGCCAACCGATGATCCTAAGCAACGCAAGCCGGATATAACTAAGGCTCAGGAAATTTTAAAATGGGAGCCAAAAGTGAATCGTTCAGAAGGGTTGAAAATTACATACGAATACTTTAAGAACCTGCCTAAAGAGGAATGGTTTAAAGCACCTAAGTTCGACTAATAATGGAGAGTAAACCTTTTTCAGCTCATGAGACTGCCGTAATAGATGCAGGATGCACTATTGGCAACGGTACAAAAATATGGCATTTCAGCCATATAATGCCCAATTGCATAATAGGTGAAAATTGCAATATTGGTCAGAATGTGGTGATAAGCCCCGATGTAGTGCTGGGAAAGAACGTGAAGATCCAAAATAATGTGTCGATATATACAGGTGTAGTATGCGAGGATGATGTGTTTCTAGGGCCATCTATGGTTTTTACCAACGTAATGAACCCGAGGAGTGCAGTAAACAGGAGGGGGGAATACCTGAAAACAACTGTAAAAAGGGGAGCCTCAATAGGAGCCAATGCTACCATAGTGTGCGGGCATGATATAGGTGAGTTTGCATTTATAGGCGCAGGCGCAGTTGTAACAAAGAATGTTCCCGCTTATGCATTGGTAATAGGAAACCCAGCCAGGCAAACAGGCTGGATGAGTGAATATGGGCATAAGCTAAAATTTGATGCAGAGGGAATAGCAATATGCCCGGAGAGCAAAGAAAAATATCAGCTAAAGCAGGGGGCGGTAACTAAAATTTAAGCTCTTTTTATATATTGGCATTTATCAATCATTATCAATTGAAAAATAGTTAGCATTCATGGTAGAAAGTTTACTTAGGAAAGAGAAGAAATTAGCTGTAATAGGACTAGGTTATGTTGGACTTCCTATTGCATTGGAGTTTTCGAAACATATATCTGTAATAGGATTTGATATAAATGAAAAGCGCGTTGAAATGATGCGCAATGGAGTAGACCCCAGCAATGAGCTGGAGGCGTCCGCCTTCGAAGGTACAGATATCTACTTTACCCATAAATTGGAGGAACTCCGCGATGCTAACTTTTTTATAGTAGCAGTGCCAACACCTGTTGATTCACATAATGTTCCGGACCTAAAGCCCGTACAATCGGCTTCTCGCACGATTGGCAACGTGCTAAAGAAGGGTGATTATGTAGTGTATGAGTCTACTGTATACCCCGGTTGTACTGAAGATGATTGCTTGCCGATTCTGGAGGAATTGTCAGGATTGAAAATGGGTGTTGACTTCAAACTGGGTTATTCCCCTGAAAGGATAAACCCGGGAGATAAGGAGCATACCATCACTAAAATTTTGAAAGTGGTATCTGGTTGCGATGAAGAATCGCTGGATGTAATAGCCAGGACTTATGAGATAATAGTAACAGCCGGTACGCACCGTGCAAGCTCAATAAAAGTAGCAGAGGCTGCGAAAATCATAGAGAACACACAGCGCGACGTGAACATTGCTTTGATGAACGAGTTGTCGTGCATATTCGATAAAATGGGAATCAATACTTATGAAGTATTGGAAGCGGCCGGCACGAAATGGAACTTCCTCAAGTTTTTCCCCGGTCTTGTTGGTGGGCACTGTATAGGAGTTGATCCATATTATCTTACCTACAAAGCAGCGGAACTGGGTTATAAACCGGAAGTGATACTTGCGGGCAGGAAGATAAACGACTCTATGGGTGCTATTATCTCCAAGAAATTGGTTCAGCAACTAATTAAACTGAATAAGCAGGTTGCACATACCCGTGTACTTGTAATGGGTGCCACTTTTAAAGAAAACGTAACGGATATCCGAAATTCAAAGGTAGTTGACGTAATAAAGGAATTGCAAACTTATTCTGTTAACGTAGAGGTGTTTGATCCTTATGCAGATAACGAAGAGTTTGAGCATGAGTATGGAGTATCGCTGGTAAGCGAAGTAGCTAAGGGATATGATGCGGTAATAGTAGCCGTAAACCATGATCAGTTTGCTTCTTATGATGAGCCATTCTTTAGGTCGATAATTAAAGAAGACGGTATAATAGTAGATGTAAAAGGCGATTTGAGGAAGAAGCTTAAAGGATTGAGCTACTGGAGTTTATAATAATCTAATTAAAAGAATAGATGAATCAGAAATCTAAGATATTGATTACAGGTGGTGCGGGCTTTATAGGTTCTCATGTGGTACGGTTGTTTGTAACCAAATATCCTGAGTACACGATAGTGAACCTGGACAAGCTAACTTATGCAGGTAATCTGGAGAACCTGAAAGATATAGAGGATAAGCCTAACTACAAATTTGTAAAGGGCGATATCACAGATGCCGCTTTTATCAATGAGCTGTTTTCGGCAGAGCAGTTTGATGGAGTGATACATCTGGCGGCAGAAAGCCATGTGGACAGAAGCATCAGCAATCCGCTGGAGTTTGTACAAACAAATGTGATAGGTACGGTGAACCTGCTGAATGCTGCAAAGCAAACGTGGGGATGCAACAAGGATAAACCATTGCCAACGGATAAGCGCTTCTACCATGTATCTACGGATGAGGTCTATGGTTCATTGGGTGATGAGGGGCTGTTTACGGAAGAAACCGCTTATGACCCGCATAGTCCATACTCGGCATCCAAAGCGGCGAGCGACCATTTTGTAAGAGCATATTTTGATACGTACAATCTCCCTTGTGTTATATCCAACTGTTCTAATAATTACGGACCAAATCACTTTCCTGAGAAATTGATTCCTCTTTGTATAAACAATATCAAAAACAATAAGCCATTACCAATATACGGCAAAGGCGAAAATGTCCGCGATTGGTTGTTTGTTGTAGATCATGCCCGTGCTATAGATGTGGTATTCCACAATGCGGCTAATGGCACAACATATAATATAGGTGGCCACAATGAGTGGACAAACATAGATGTCATCCGCCTGCTATGCAGAATAATGGATAAGAAGTTGGGTAGGGAAGAGGGTGAGAATGAGAAGCTAATTACCTTCGTGAAAGACCGTGCAGGACATGACCTTAGGTATGCCATAGATTCTGCAAAGTTGCAAAATGAACTAGGCTGGAAGCCTTCGCTACAATTTGAAGAAGGATTGGAGTTAACTGTAGACTGGTACCTGAGCAATGAAGATTGGCTGAATAGCGTGACCAGCGGAGATTATAAGAAGTATTACGAAGGATTGTACCAGGACAGGTAATATGTTTCTTTTAAAAAAGGTTTTATTTACAACAAATAGCAGGCATTGTACCAAACAGCATATCATAGCGAAGATATTTCGAAGTATTCCTTTCTGATAACCGGAGGGGCAGGATTTATAGGTTCGCACATAGCAGAATACCTGCTGAAGTTTGGTGCGAAGAAGGTACGCGTACTGGATAATTTTGTAACAGGGCGCAGGGAGAATGTTGAGCTTTTCAAGGCCAATGCAGAGTATGAGTTTATAGAGGGCGATATAACAAACCTGGAAGATGGCCGTACTGCCTGCGAAGGAATAGACTTTGTATTGCATCAGGCTGCCCTGGGCTCTGTGCCACGCTCGGTGGCTAATCCCATACCAACCAATGAGCATAATGTAGATGGATTCCTGAATATGCTGATAGCCGCCCGGGATGCCAATGTAAAGCGTTTTGTGTTTGCGTCTTCATCCAGCGTATATGGTGATGAACCTAATTTGCCAAAAGTGGAAAACCGCATAGGCAATCCATTGTCGCCGTATGCTGTAACTAAATATGCCAATGAGCTATACGCCAAAGTATTCTATACCAATTATGGTTTTGAAACCGTTGGCCTGCGCTACTTCAATATATTCGGCCCAAGGCAGGACCCTAACGGGCAGTATGCTGCTGTTATCCCTATTTTCGTAGATAAGATATTGAAAAGGGAAGCGGTATTCATCAACGGTGACGGCGAGCAAACAAGGGACTTTACCTTTGTAGAAAACGCTGTACAAGCAAATATAAGAGCGGCTTTTACTACGCATACAGAAGCTCTTGGCAGTGTTTTTAATATTGCTTTCAGCGAAAGCTATACTGTAAATCAGCTTTACTTCGATATCCAGAAATTACTGGGTAGCGACCACCTGCCCACATACCGCGAGCCCAGGCAGGGTGATATCCAAAACTCACTGGCAGATATATCTAAAGCAAACAGGCTATTGGACTATAAGCCATTATTCAGCTTTAGCGACGGGCTGAAAATCACTGTAGACTACTTTAAATAACCCTTTATATGAAATATATAGCTGCTTTATGTTCCCTGGTATTGTTATCGTTTTTTGCAGGTGCGCAAACATTTGAATCCAAGGATTTTGCGGAGCGCACTGCCAGCCATAAGATAGTTGCTATATTGCCTGTGGCTTATAAGGTAAGTGATTACAGCCTTATTGAGGATTTGACGGAGGTGGAAATAAAGGAAAGTGAAAAGAAGAGCGCACAGGAACTGCAGCGATCTATGTATAGCTATCTGCTAAATAAGGCGAAGCACTTTTCGGTAGAATTTCAGGATGTGAACAAAACGAATTTGTTACTAAAAAAGGCAGGTGTAAATGCCGATAGCCTTGCAAATTACCTGCCGGAGGAGCTTGCGAAGATACTTCAGGTAGATGGGGTGATAATTGCTGATATAAGAACGGACCATTTGATGGATAGGGAAATAGCTATGGCCGCTGCATATTTAGGGGGAGTGGGTATGAGAACCAATGAAAGCGAAGCTTTTGTAGCCTTGTATGATGGCAAAGATGGTAAACTCATATGGAAATACTCAAAGGAGGCTAATGGATGGGTAGGCGCTACTGCAGATGATACCGTTGATAAACTTATGCGCAAGCTGGCAAGAAAGTTTCCATATACGAAATAGAATTTATTCGGCGCATTGCTCCTGAAGCGATTTAATCATTGAAATAGGAACTCAAAAAATGATGGCGAAAGTTTACTAATTAACAGCCTTTCGTTTATGTTTTGTGCGGTATGGGTTATTATTGCAGTTCGATAATAATCAGATTTCAGGGAGCAACGGATGATTTACCTTACAAGAAAAGAGCATTTTAACGCAGCGCACAGGCTGTACAATCCAAAATTTACAGAGCAGCAAAACCTGGGAGTATTTGGCAAATGCGCCAATTATAATTTTCACGGGCATAACTTTGACCTGTTTGTAACAGTAAAGGGTACACCTAATCCTGATACGGGATTTGTGATGAATGCCCAGACCCTGAGCAAACTTATGAAGAAAGAAGTGGTGGAAAGACTGGACCATAAAAACCTGAACCTGGATGTACCTGAGTTTGAAAACAAGATGGTGAGCACAGAGATAGTGGTACAGCAGATATGGAACTGGCTGGAAACAAAGATAAATGCGCACGGTTGCTACCTGCACTGTGTGAAGCTGTATGAAACAGAGAATATTTATGTAGAGTATTTCGGGTAAATAATCCTAAACGCAAATAACCCTGAAGGCCCTTGACCAACACCACTAATTCCCTATCGCTTGAAGCTGCTTCACTCCGGTTAGGAGCCGCAGCTTTAGCACTTATGCCATTTGTGACATGGGCCGGTTGCCAGGATGCTACCCTGCTACCCAGATGGTTTTTTTGCGCCGTTGTTTTTTCTCTTTCTACCTGTCTATTGCTAATTAGCAATGAGGATGCTAAGATAAATGTAAGCAGAATTGGCCTCTTGGGTTTGGCAGGCTTAGCTACGCTGGCTGTTATAAGCATTTCTTATGCTGCGGTATTGCCCGAGGCGGTAAAAACCAGCCTGAACCAGCTTACTATGGTTGTAGTATTTTTATGTCTCTCTCTTTTATCAAAGCAAAAGGATGGGCTTTATTACCTGTCATTTGGTGTAGTACTGGCCACTATTATTATAGAAATAGTGGGGATAGGGCAATTGCTGAATGTGCAGGAGGTGGGCAGTAGTAGAAACGATTTGTATACTGTAACAGGCTGGATGGGGCACCGGAATTTATATGCAGCTGCGCTTCTTATATCCATACCATTTCATTTAAACCTTTTGTCTAAAAGCAAAGCAATCGTTAGGGTTATTCTTGTTTCCAATATTGTAATGGTATGCACCATCATAGTATTTCTCGGCTGCAGGTCGGTCTGGCTCGCGTTAACGGGAGGGATGTTATTTTTTGCAGCAATAATTGCCTTTGGCACAGTTAAGAGCAACCGGAAATATGTCATTGGATTCTTTGTTGCAGCCTTATTATCTTTAGCTGTAGTTGTTTGCTTAGTCAGGATTTTTGCGGGTGATTTGCTTGGGGTAGGGGCAAGGATCGATTCCCTTATGAACATAGGCCAGGCTAATAATGTACATACATCTACCATTTCTGAGCGGCTTGCATTATGGCATAGTACATTACTTCTTATCAAGGACCACTTTTGGGCCGGGGTGGGAGCGGGGCAGTGGCAGTTTTTATTTGGGCAGTATGGTTTGGCCGGAACACGTGCAGAGCAGGGTTTGGTCACTTTTCAACGCCCCCACAACGACTTCCTGTGGTACTTTGCAGAGCAGGGTATTGTGGGCGTTCTGTTATACTCGGGTTTATTGGGTGCCGCTATCTACAAGGGTGCCGCCGCGTACCTGAAAACAAAAGATGTGACATTTGCTTTTGCTGCTATGGGAGTGGTCTTTTATTCCATCTTTTCTTTTTTTGATTTTCCCAGAGAGCGCACATATCATTCCATTTTACTTGTACTTCTTTTAGCCATATCTCTAAGGACCGATAGCGGCTTCAGAGTAAATACCGGCAAACCTTTTATAACTGTATTTGCTGTATTGGCAGCTGTTATAATATTTGGCTACTACAGGATCATAGGACAGGATACCCAATTCAGGCGAGGGTTAATACAAAGAGCAATTGGCGATAAGGAGGCGATGCACTATGCCATGGACAAAGCGAAATCAAAGTGGTTTTTTACCACAGATGCTACCAGCACCTCACCTGACTTTTACATCGGAGAGGCCTTTTCCAGGGCAGGTAATCACAAAGAAGCAATAGTAAGGTACGAAGCGGCACTAAGGTATACACCCAATCATGTTGCTACATTGAACAATGCCGCTGCTGAATATTATTATACAGGGGATTCTGCCACTGCCGAGAAATACTGGAAAAAGATTTTAGCTATAGCTCCGGCTTCGCTGGATGCTAACCTGAATATGGCGGCAAAGGCTTATGGTAAAGGCGATACAAAATCGGCTTTTGCCTATTTGTATGCGGCGGAAAACGGGAGGGTAAATGCGCGTTATATCAATTTTGTGCAGGTAATCGGCACCGACTACCTGAATAAATACCTGAATGATACAACTGGTAAACGCAAGATAGCCGCTATGGGTATTGTATCGGATATAGATTGGTTTTTATCTGTGCGGGAACATGCCAAAATCTCAAATCAATCCTTTACAGACCAGGTGAATGAGGAAATACTGTTCCTTATGTCAAAAAAATGACAATCAAAACTTACTCGTTTTACGTGTTTTCTTTAGCAAAACCTTATTTTGCGCGCTAATTAATAAAACACATGAAAAAAACTCTATTACTCTTTATATGCCTTTTGGCATGTAGCTTTTCTAATTATATCACTGCAGCAGGAATATCAGGTCTCGCCCCTTCAACAGGTTTGCGCGGTCAGGATTTAACTGTGATGATAAGCGCAACAGGCGTTAATTTTCAGCAAGGCAGTGGTACTGCCGGTGTTTGGTTCAGTCAGGGCTCTGAGACTATTAATGCTTATAACGTAGATGTTATCAGCGCTACGCAGTTGGCAGCATCTTTTGACTTATCTTATCATACATGCGGTGCTTATTCTACCAATGTATACACTAACTCCACAGGCACATTTACCTCTCCGGGCTCGTTTACAGTGAACTGCTCCAACGGACAACTCTCAAGCGTATCGCCATCTACTGTATATCGTGGCAGCACTGTGCAGGTAGAAATTACAGGAACAGGCACGCATTTCGATCTGGTTTCAGGTAGCAGTACCCTGAATGTAAATTTTACTCAGGGTAGTTCTACTATTTATCCTTTTTCAATAAACAGCGCCTCTGCTACAAAAATCATTGCAGAGATATTTGTTGATTCATGGAGCAACTGTGGTGCATATAGTACCAATGTATATAGTGGTATAGACGGAACTTTGGTTTTGCCCAATAGCCTGACTGTAGATTGCAATACGGCTACTATATCCGGCGCCATATACCTGGATAAGAACAAAAACGGCACAAGGGATAACGGCGAGCCGGGCATACCAAATCAGCAGGTAGTGCTCGACCCCCAAACTGCAGGTGCCCCAAACATTATAGTATTTACTAATTACTTTGGCTATTACGAAGCAATAGGTGGATACGATAACTACCTGGTTACTACTATCCCATCTGTAAGCAACTATACTATACAAGGCACTTCGCAATATACCATAGTAGCAAATGCAGGTAATCCTCTCGCTGAGTTTAATGATTTTGCCTACTCAGCTACATCTCCGGTTCATGATGCAGCTATTGACCTGCAGGCTTCAACTGCCGTTGCAGGCTTTAGCCAGCACTATTGGTTAACCTATTTCAATAATGGCAGCGAAACAGAAAATGCCACCATAAGCTTTACTGCGCCAAATGGATTTACCTATCTATCCAGCTATCCGCAGTATACTACTAAGTCAGGGAATATATACAGCTGGACCGTTAATGGCCTGGATCCGTTTGAATTGGATTTTATCCGCCTGGAGTTAAAGGTTCCGGTATCTTCTTTCGGAGAAACAATACAGCCTGTGGCATCGATACAAATAGCTACTACAGATATCAATACAGCCGATAATAATGATACACTGGAAAGTGTGGTAGTAGGCTCTTATGACCCAAATGATAAACAAGTGAAACCTGCGGGAGTACAGTCAAGCAATTACATTCTGATGAATGAGCAATTGCAGTATACCATCAGGTTCCAGAATACAGGTACATATTATGCAACCTATGTAAGGGTAGAAGATGTATTGGATGCAAAATTAGATTTCAAAACTTTTAAATTTGCATCGAGCAGCCATACCTGTACTTATACTTTTGATGAGAAGACCCGCAAGCTGGTATTCTATTTCAATAATATTAACCTGCCGGACAGCACTACTGATCTGGAAGGTAGCCAGGGCTTTGTGAGCTTCTCTATCAATCCGGTGGCTAACCTGCCTGAAAAATCCAAAGTCAACAATACTGCAGATATCTATTTCGACTTTAACCCTGCGGTGGTTACCAATACTGTGATGAATACTTACGTAACAGAAATTCCGGTAGGTATACATGAGGTGAAACCAGGATTGGATTTCACCATCAAAACTATAGATGCCTCTAAAGGAAGGTTTGAGGTAGCATTTGATGCTGTAGGCGAGTCGTCGCTTGTAGTACAATCTATTGATGGTAAGGTAGTATTCAACGCTAAATCATACAAATCGGGTTCCCTGATTACTCTTGAAGGCAATGCAGCAGGCCTGTATTTGTTCAAGCTTACTTCAAATAATAAGTCTGCGGTTAAGAAAGTAATCAAGAATTAAGCACGATAAACATTATAATCAGAAAGAGGGGCCGGAATTAATTTTCCGGCCCCTTTTTGTTTATTAAGAGATGGTGCCGGAAGAATGAGGTAAAATTAACACTACTGCTATGTAATAGTGTCTGAGGAAGAAACTTAGCATGCGTATATTTGCATTGAGTTAAACAGAAAACAAAAGCAAGTGAGTTCATTCAACAAAGAGCAGGTATTAGAGGACCTGAAAAACTGGAATACAATACTTAAAAAGTACCAGAGGCCAAGCACAAAAGATGCCATGATACAGGTGGCCAACAGTTTCACATTTTATCTGGCATTACTGGTGTTGCAGTTTTATTTGTATGATAAATCGTTTTGGCTTTCAGCTGCGGTAGCTATACTTAATGGTTTTATCCTGGGGCGCATATTCATTATACAGCACGACTGCGGGCATAGGTCCTTTACCAAACACCAGACGCTGAATGATATAATAGGTACTATTTGCAGTATCTGCACGGTGATACCCTACCAATACTGGGCAAGGTCGCACAGCTTTCACCATGCGCACAACGGACAGCTGGAGTATAGTGATATAGGCGATATAGAATGCCTGACGACTGAGCAATATGCTCAACTGTCGCTGAAGCAAAAGATATGGTACCGTATCTACAGGAATCCATTGTACCTGTTTACTATCGGAGGTTTCATATATGTGGTAGTGTACAACCGCTTTGCTTTCCTGAAAACGGACTACTTTAAAAATGTAAGGAAATCGGTTTTGTTCAGCAACATAGGCTTTGTGGCATTGTATGCTGCCTTTGCTTACTTCATAGGTGTGGACAGGTTCCTGGTGGTACAGTTCGTTAACCTGTTATTCTTCGGCACGTATGCTTTGTGGTTCTTCTACATACAGCACCAGTACGAGCATATTTACAAAAGCGGAAAAGATAACTGGAACTATGTATTATCTGCCATTAAAGGTAGTACCTATTACAAGCTGCCTACAGTGGGCCATTGGTTAACCGGTAACATCGGCTACCACCACATACATCACCTTTGCCCTACCATACCTAACTATAACCTGCCGAAAGTGCACAGGGAAAATCCTATTTTCGAGAAGCATGTAAACACCATCAACTTTTGGCAGAGCCTGAAAACGGTGAATGCCAATCTGTATGATAATGTAACCGGCAAAATGGTATCGTTTGGCCAATACAAGAAAATGAAAAAGCGCCTGCAACAGGACGCTAAATAATTACTTGTTCTGCTCGTAAGCCTTCAGCGCCACCTGGTGCCTGCGGCGAATATGGCCGACCATGCGGCTGGGGCTAAGCACCTGTAGTATTTCGCCGTAGCCAAGTATTTCGCGCTCCAGTTCAAAGTTCCATACCACCTCTATGGAGAATACAGTGCCATCCCTGTCCTGACGGATAATCTGCTGTGAACTGTGCATGGGCTTGGTGATGATATACTGCTCATGCTCCTTTACTATCTGCATTACTATGGTGTAAGGCTTCTGATTGGGCATTTTAGAAACGCCAATGGCATCGTCGTAGTAAGTGCTTACATCAAAATCCGGTGCCAGGTACTGCTCGTTGGGAAGCTCTTCCAATTTAACTATCCTGTCAAGGGCCAGGTTCAGAAGGGAGTTGTTCTTTTGGTTTTTACCCAACATAAACCAGCGGTTTCGGTATTCCTTCAGCATATAGGCATGAAAAATGATGTCGGATTCGTTGCGCGCTTTAAATGACTTATAATTTACCCGAAGCACCATTTCGCGCATGATGGCCTTGTGTATGGGGTCTATATGCTCCAGACCTTTTAATCTTTCGTTTTTTTCAAAGTCTATGTAAGATGCTCCCTTGTTCTGCTGGCGAAAGAGCTGGTCTTCCAGTTTTGTAACCATGCCTGCCAGGTCGTCGAAGTAGCTGAAGCCCTTGAATTGCTTTAGCACACCTACCACCTGATTGAGTGTATCCATATCCTGATTGGACAGTGGTATATTGGTGATGCTGTAGTCCTTGCGCTCATAGGCATAGTATTTCTTTTCCAGCACTACTATAGGTGCGCTGTAGCCGAGCTTGTTGCTGCGCATGTTCTGAATATCCAGCTGAATGGCGCGCTTGCTGATGCCGCGCCGTATGCCTTCGTATTCATATAGTGCATCTGAACATGCCAGTATTAGGTCGTCCAGCGTCCACTTGCGGTAGTGGTTTTGCAGGCAGTGGTCTATGGTCTTGTAGCGTATGAGTGCGAGCTTATTTACTGCCACGGGGGTGTTTGTTTTGAGATAAATGTAAGAAAAAGGATGAACTGCGCAGGGTTGTTGCGTAGATAAGTGAAAGCCGATAGCTGTTGGATATTTGGTATATGATGGCTATTTTGTATCTCTGAAAACCGGGAATTCAACTATTATTAAAAGACATACAATGAAGGGGACATATATAACATTAGCGCTGGCTCTGTTACTGGTAAGCTGCGGTAGTAGTGGCAAGGAACAAAAGGAAGGTGGCGCAGAAGGTACTGTAGTAGCACAAACTGAAGAAGCAGGTAATGCAGGAGCGCAGGGAGGAGCAAAGCCAACAGGCAATTGGGAAAAGCTGATCATGAAACAGTTTAAAGGGTCGAAGGGCGAAGTAATTGCAGAGGTGCCTTATCCATCATCCTGGCAGTTGGTGAACAGGACAAAGCAAAGCG
This sequence comes from Bacteroidetes bacterium UBA7692, assembly GCA_002482725.1. GTDB lineage: Bacteria > Bacteroidota > Bacteroidia > Chitinophagales > LD1 > UBA7692. The sequence continues at coordinate 35,982 of DLGO01000067.1, forward strand.
ACCCAACCATAACAGGACCTGATGGATTGAAGATAATGGACTTTCCGCTGAAGAGCTTTATGTACTCATACGACCAAAGCCTGCAGCAATCGTACTACCAAAGTGGCATGCAAATGCGCCCGATGCCGGGTGTGCAGGAGCTGATACAACAGGATATAGAACCATGGGGTGCCAGTCAGGGCTTACAGTTTGTAAAGTCGTACGAACTGCCCGATGTAGCCAAGGTAGATAAGTGGTACAGCGACCAGCTGCTTAGGGCGATGCCGACCGAAACACAGACAGTAGCAATTGGCACTGAATGGAAGAAGAGCGATGGCTCACCCTACTTTGCCGTGATACGCCTTAACGTAAGCAACGGAGGCAATATGCAAAACTGGTACTACATGACAACGGGACTGGAAGCAGCAGCGGGATCGTTTGAAAAGGCCAGGAAGCAATTGATATTCAGCCTGGAGAATACGCGCTATGCCCTGGAGCCAATCATGGAATACAATAAACAGGAGGCGCAAAGGATAGGGCAGAGCTGGGCGGCCTTTAACCAACGCATGGCGCGGAACCAGGCCAACTTTGAAGCAAGCCAGCGCGCGCATGTAAACAAGAGCAATGCCATAAATGATGCCATAATGAGCAACTACCGCTCGCGCGATGCCGCCAGCGACCACAACCAGGAGCAGTTTGTAGATATGATAAATGAGAAGACCAATACGGTAGACCCAAGCACGGGGCAGAAGTACAAAGTAAACAGCCACTACAACCAATACTGGATGAACAGCGATGGGGAGTATATAAGCACCAACCAGAATGACTATAACCCAAATCTGGATGAGAATATGAATAACCAGAAGTGGCAGCAGTTGAAGCAGGTGAAGTAGCTTTTTCGCTGAAGTATGAGTCAATAACCTTGAAAGGCTTGGCAGACAAAGGATTTGGCCGATATAGTTTTTTTTAGCCCTACCTTTTCCTTGATGAAAAGGTAGCCAAAAATCAAGCGCTGTATTTTCTTTTTAAGGCTGCAAGGCCCAAGCAGAAACCTAAACTGCACAAATCTGCGCATACCATTGGTCAATGTTTCAGAAAAGCGCTTTGGCTCCGTGTGCAGAATTGAACCGGTTTCTGCTTTACCCTTGCGAGCCAAGAAAATAAGGCGCATTGGTCGATATAGTGAAGCTTGATTACGCATATTAATTTAGCAATGCTGATTTTGTATCTGGAATACCGAAAAATTGTGACAAGTGCGCAATCTATCTGCGTACTAGTAATTCCTTTCATTTTTACCTAAAATAAGCGTGCTGATTATCAGTGTTTTATCTGCGCTTATGCCCTTTATTTACGTGCTTCTTTTACTGCGCAATTTGATTGCGTAGTAGTTGTTTTTGTTTGCATTGTCAAGCAAAACGAAAGAAGTTCTTTGAAAATATAGTTCCGGAAAACGGAACAAAAAAGCTCCCCGAGAGGGGAGAGCAATTAAGTGGAAGGACAACCCCCGACGTGAGTCTCCGAATAGCTCCGTAGTGTTGTACATGTTTCATGTGCAATATGCTGTTGTTGCTAAAGCTGAAATTGTCTGTTTATGTGGGTTCGAATCCCACTCCCTGAAAATGGGATGGCCGAATGGAGAAGCATCACGGAGTCCAATCCGATTGGTTTAGGTACCAACGAGAGATGAGCGCCAGGTGACATCTTAAAATAAACACGTGGCAAAGGGAAAGAAGCTAAGCGTCTGGTAGGCTGTAAATTTTTGCAGTATGCAACCGACTACATGCCCGAATCTGTAGATACCGCAGGAAGGCGTTTTTGTACTTTAATCTATAATGAAAAGCCAAGGCATTTCAAGACGATATAAACTACAAAAATAAGAACCGGCTCAAACAGGTTTTCGCATGAAGCAGGTGGGTGCTTTCTTCTTTCCTTCTTTTTAAAAAAAATAGTAAACGATTAAAATCAAGTATATGAAAGTGTTAAGGGTAAAAGTGAAACCATGGAATATGGGTGTGGTAGTTAAAGATGATAACTACGTAGGGTTGTTGAGCGAGGGTACTCATTGGTTGCCATTGTTCAGCGAGGTGATAGAGTATGATATGGCCAAGCCGTTTGTATCTACCCTGAACCTGAATGTATTGCTGGCAGATAAGGCTTTTGCAGAGGCTACAATTTATGTAGAGGTGAAGGATAATGAAATAGCATTGAAATACGAAAACGGATTCTTTGCGGGAGTGATGACCCCTGGCAGGTATGTGTACTGGAAGGGTTTGGTGAACTACGATTTTGTAGTGGTGGACCTGAACAGTGTATGGATTGATGAGCGGGTAGATAAAGCAATACTGAAAAGGCGAGAGTTGGCTCCATATATCAGAACCTATATAGTAGAAGCATCGGATAAAGGCATCCTGTACATCGATGGTAAAATCAATGGCGTGCTAGAGGCGGGTGTCTATTACTTCTGGAACAACCAAACTGAAATCGTGGTGCGTACCGCAGATATGCGTGCGGTGCAGCTGGAGATTTCGGGTCAGGAGATTTTGACCAAAGACAAGGCATCGGTAAGGCTCAACTGCTTTGTTCAGTATAATGTTACTGATATTATGGTGGCTTTGGGCGAGAACAAAGACTATGACAAGCAATTGTATGTGATGATACAATTGGCTTTGAGGGAATTTGTAGGAGCCTATACCATAGATGAGATGCTGGAAAAGAAAGACAACGTATCGGAATATGTAATCAACGGAACTGCAGAGCGGGCAGCCAAACTGGGAGTGGTGGTGAGCGCATGTGGTATCAGAGATGTGATTTTACCAGGCGATATGAAAGACATCATGAACCAGGTATTGGTGGCCGAGAAGAAGGCGCAGGCCAACACCATCATGAGAAGGGAAGAGACTGCTTCTACCAGAAGCTTATTGAATACCGCCAAGCTGATGGAAGAGAATGCTATGTTGTTCAAATTGAAAGAGATGGAATATGTGGAGCGGATTGCGGAGCGTATCGACAGCATCTCTTTGTCGGGCGGTGGGCAATTGGTAGACCAGATGAAACAGATTTTTTCGACCGAAAGAAAATAGCACTATGATGCAGCCCCCTTGCCCAAATCCGGGTAAGGGGTTAAAAAAGGAGGGCGTTGTAACTAACCCTTGCAATGTGCTTCCTTACATTAAATCAATTAGCTTTATGGTAGACCCATGGGCTTTTAAAGAAAAAGTAAAATGAAAGAGCTGAATATGAAAGGCGATGACCTTTTGAGAATAGGATTCCCTGAAGGGAAAGTGATAGGCGTGGCACTGGAGGTGTTGAGCGCGCATGCAGATGTGCTTACTAAAAAAGAAATGAAATTTAAACTGGCACAAGTGCTGGCGCGACCTGAGGACTTTGTTGCCGATGAGGTTTACGGGCCAATAGCTACAGAGCTGATAGCACAATTGGCAATAGCTGCTGAGGCATGCATAGAGATAAAAGAGGATGCGCCTGAATACGCGGTATTCGGTGCAGATAATATAGAGCCGGGCGCCAGAGAGCAAATGAATGTGGCTATGAGACTGCCTGTAACAGTGGCGGGGGCCCTGATGCCCGATGCGCACCAGGGATATGGCCTGCCGATAGGAGGGGTGCTGGCTACCAACAATGCCATAATACCTTATGGTGTTGGGGTGGATATAGGTTGCCGAATGGCTTTGACGGTGTTCGATATTTCTGCCAACTACTTTGAAGCGAATCAGGCGCAGTTTAAGCGCGACCTGATAGCCTATACCAAATTTGGTGCGGGTAGGTCGTGGGAAGGGGCTGAAAAAGCGGAACACGCTGTGCTGGACAATTCAGCATTCAACATGACGCCAATGGTGAAACACCTGAAAGATAAAGCCTATGCCCAATTGGGGACAAGCGGAGGTGGGAACCACTTTGTGGAATGGGGTATAATAGAGTTTGACACTGATGACGAAAAGCTGAATGTGAAAAAAGGTAAGTATCTGGCACTGCTATCGCACTCGGGGTCACGAGGATTTGGTGCCACTATAGCAGGCCACTACACCAAGCTGGCCAAGGAGCTTTGCAAACTGCCTAAAGAAGCCGCTAACCTGGCCTACCTGGATATGAACAGCGAAGCCGGGCAGGAATACTGGATGGCCATGAACCTGGCAGGGGACTATGCCTCGGCCTGCCACGAGGTGATACACCAACGCCTGGTGAAGGCTGTGGGTGGCCATGTACTGGCTAAGGTGGAGAACCACCACAACTTTGCC